>JAEUTB010000105.1 GCA_016787995.1 Flavobacteriales bacterium
GCTTTCGGATGAGCAATTGAAGAACATCCGCGAGAAGACCGCTTCCATCCGTAACTCCTACATCAATTGATCGGTCCCATGCCATACCGTAACAGACTCGTGAGACCCGCTTTCCTGGCAGCTGCGGTGGTGCTTTCCCTGTCCGCCAGTGCGCAGTGCCGGAGCTTCGCGAAGAACAAGTGCGTGCCCGAGTTGGCGCCGTACAAGTTCAACGAGACCTTCAATGCGGCCCAGCTGGCTCCCGGAGAGGAGGCCGAGGTGAGCCTGACCTTCTACAGTGGGCAGGACTACCGCGTGATGGTGTGTACGCACCCGATCCTCGGCGAGGTCAATTGGAAGTTGGTGGATGAGAACAACAAGGTGATCTTCGAAAGCCTGGCCGATGAACCGAAGCATCACTTCGACCTGAAAGCCGCCAATACCGTGCCCATGAAAGTGGTGGTATGGGTCCCCAACAAAGGATCCAGCGCCATGGTGCACGTGGGCTGCGTCGCCATCATGGTCGGATTCAAGGAATAAGCCTCCTGTTCGCATCGAGAATGGAAAAGCCCCGGAACTTCCGGGGCTTTTCCATGGGAAGGACTTCAGCCTTGGTTATTCCACCACCAAACGCACCGTACCCGTAAGGCCGTTCTCCGAGGTGGTCCGCACCAGGTACACACCAGCGGGTTTGCCTTTCACCGGCACCGCGATCCGGTGCTCTCCGACAGAAAGGTCACCGCTGAATACCGCATCGACCAGCCTGCCGGTCACATCCAGCAGATCGATCGTGACCCGATCGCTCCGGTCCTGTTGTAAAAGGAGGTCCGCCTGGGCTGAGGCGGGGTTGGGTACCACACGCATCTGTTCAGCGGAATAGCTGGTGAATTCTTCCAGACCTACGGTCGTCCCGTTCAGGTTGATATCATCCAAGTAGAGGTTGTTCCCCCCGTCGCTGAAGAAGTCGAATCGGATCCGCATGTCGCTCACATGGAACGAGCTGCCGATGGTGGTCACCTCCTCATACCCCCATTGGGCCGGTGTGCTCGGAACGAAGGTGCCTGCGACGACACCACCGGTATTCAGGTCGCTGGTGGCGAAGAGCTGCGACCGTAAGCTCCAGTTCTCTCCACAATTCGAGCTCACGAACACACGGAACTGGTCGGCGTTGGTGGAAGTACGGCGGGCGTACGCATACCTGAACGAGAGGACGATGTCCGTGGCCTGGCTCATGTCGTAGGTCGGGGACACGATCTGATCCAAGCGACCGGCCATGCTCGCCGCGTTCACCAAGCGCAGGCTCTTCGTTCCCGAGTAGGCCGCGGTGGAGGTGATGCCAAAGCCATTGTCGCCATCGTTGTTCACCACGGTCCAGCCGATGTCGTCGGGTTGGTTGGCCGATTCGAATCCTTCGGTCACCGGTGGGGCTGTACCCGGGTTGCTCAAGACCACCACGATGTCCTGCTGGGTGGTGGATAGGCTGCCAGCACCGTCGGATACCGTAAGACTGGCGGAATAGGTGCCTCCCGTCGGGTAGGTCACAACTGCAACAGGTTCCGAGGAGGTGGAGGGTTCCCCGCCAGGAAAGCTCCAGGTGCGTGAGGTGATGTTGTGGTAGCTCTGGTCGGTGAACACCACCGTTCCGCCAGCACAGATCTCGCGAGTGTTGCTGATGAACGATGCCGCACACAATGTGGCATTACCATTCACACCCGTGGCGGTCAGGTTACTTTCCTGCCAGAGTTGGTTGCGCTGGGCGGTGGAGTTGTTCAACGCCGCGATCATCCGCACTTTCTGCCCTTCGGTGAACATCTTCGAACAATAGGAGTACTCCATGTAGTTCTCCACGTTGTCCAGATCGGACCCGCAGCTGGAGCCGTTCAACGTGCACGTGGTCCAACCCTTCGTTAAGGGGGTGTCACCCACACCGTCATCCTCGAAACAGTTCTCGTCGAGGCCCGGGTTGTTGCTATTCCCCCAGGTGTGCGCCAGGTTCAGCCAGTGGCCGACCTCGTGCGTGAGCGTACGTGAGCGCGAAGGGGAGCCGGTACCGACGGTTCCCAAGTAGATATGTTGAACGACGATACCGTCCTCCTCCGGGAAGAACTGGGCGGAACCCGGACGGAAGGTGTAGCCCGCAGCGCCATCCGCCGAAGCCGCGACCCATACCTGCATGTACTTGTTCCGGGGCCAGCTGATCAACGCCTTCATCTCTTCGGCGCCTTCGTTGGTGAGCGGCGAAACGGTCCGTGTGATACCATTCGTGCAGTTCCCCTGTGGGTCGCGCGTGGCCAGACGGAATTCGATCCCTACGTTCGCCACGATGTCCAAGAACTCGGGCCTCACATTGTCCCAGTCCGAGTTCAGTTGATTGAAGTCGTTGTTCAACACCCGCATGGCATCGTACACCTGTGCATCGGTGATGTTCTCCGGTCCATTGTTGTGGATGATGTGGAAGACCACTGGGATCACGTAACCCCCACTTCCGCCACGCACGTCCATTTCATTGAACGATCGGGTGAAGTCCTCCAATGCCTCAGTGGCAGCGGCCACACGCTGGGGGAAATCTGCTTCCCGGACCACCGGCGCTCCCACGCGATGGAGTTCATCATTCCCGCAATGGAATGGGGTCTGTGCAACGAGTGGAGCTACAAGAAAGGCGGTCAATACCGTCGAGAGTGTTCGCATCAGGCTCGGTCGAACCACTTATGGACCAACCGTTCGCGGCTAAGTTACCGTGTCGGAGACACAACCGCCCATCACAAAGTGACCCATCCGTCGAGACGAGTTGGTACTCCCTCGTAGAGGAGAATACCCGACTCCATGGCCCACGGTTAGGGGTATCTCCGTCGAGGGTTGCCGTTCCTTCGATGGAACTCACCTTTCCTTGGCACCAACGCTCCGCGACGCGGCGCTGGCTCGCGACCTTTCGACCGCCTTACGTGGACTCCTGACGGTGCTTCCAGCGGTTCAACGCAAGGCCTGGTCTAGGTCTTCGATCAAGTCCTCGGCATCCTCCAGCCCCACGCTCAACCGGATCAACGTGTCGGCCAGCCCGTTGCGCAACCGATCCTCGCGGGGGATGCTCGCGTGCGTCATACTTGCCGGATGACCTAGCAAGGATTCAACACCGCCGAGCGATTCGGCCAGGGAGAACAGTCGTGTGCTACTTAGCACACGCGTGGCGTCGGCCATGTTGTCGCCCTTCAACGTGAAGCTGATCATGCCGCCGAACCCCCGCATCTGCCTGGCCGCGATCGCGTGGTTGGCGTGTGTGGTGAAGCCCGGCCAGTACACCTTGTCGACCTTCGGGTGCTTCACCAGCCATTCCGCTACGGCCCTTCCATTCTCGCAATGCCGTTGCATCCGCAGGTGCAAGGTCTTCAGGCCGCGTAGTACGAGGAAACAATCTTGCGGGCCCGGTGTGGCGCCCGTGCTGTTCTGGATGAAGGCGAGACGCTCGGCCAGGGCTTCATCCTTCACGACCAACGCCCCCATCACCACATCGCTATGGCCGCCGAGGTACTTGGTCACGCTGTGCATGACGATGTCGGCACCGAGGTCCAACGGGTTCTGTAGGTATGGGCTGGCGAAGGTGTTGTCCACGCCCAGCAAACACCCTTGTTCCCGCGCGATGGTCGCAAGCCCTTCGATGTCGATGATGCGCAAGAGCGGGTTGGTCGGCGTCTCCGCCCAGATCAAGCGGGTGTTGGGGTTGACCGCTGCTCTGACGTTGCGCAGGTCACCCATATCCACGAAATGGAATTTCACGCCGAAGCCTTCGAAGATCTTGGTGAACAATCGGTACGTGCCACCATACAGGTCATTGGTGCTCACCACCTCATCACCGGGTTTCAGCAACTTCACGATGGCGTCGATACTGGCCATTCCGGTGGCGAAGCACAGGCCGTGCGTACCGTTCTCCAAGGCCGCCAAGGCATTCTGCAGCGCTGTACGCGTTGGGTTGTGCGTGCGGCTGTACTCGTAGCCTTTGTGATCACCAGGTGCCGCTTGCACATATGTGCTCGTCTGGTAGATCGGGGTCATGATGGCGCCGGTGGTCGGGTCGGGTTCAACGCCGGCGTGGATGGCTTTGGTGCCGAATTTCATCGATGGTTCTCGTTGGTCGGTGCGCGAAGGTAGCCGTAGGGGTGATGCCAGCCTTTTTCCTGCCCCAACTGCTCGCCGAGACCATTCCGACGTCCGATCTGAACAAGCTGGCGTGTGTTCATACCCCCTGGGTCCGGAAGGCTCCCCTTCGATGCCGCTACTTTTATGCCCCCTGCGTCGGCACAACGCGTTCACAGCCCTCCCTCGATGAAGTTGCTCGTTCTTCGTTTCAGTTCCATCGGCGACATCGTGCTCACATCGCCGGTGCTCCGTTGCTTGAAGGAGCAGGTGAAGGATGTGCGTATCCATATGGCCACCAAGGAGGTCTTCGGTGATCTGGTCCGATACAACCCGAACGTGGCTCGCGTGCACGTGTTGAAGGGACGACAGCAGGGTGAGGATCTTTCCGCGTTGATCGATGAACTACGCGCGGAGAAGTTCGACGCGATCATCGATCTCCACCACAACCTGCGCTCTGCAAGAGTGAAGCGTGCCCTTGGTGTGAAGGCGAGCAGCTTTCCGAAACTCAACATCGAGAAGTGGCTGATGGTCAACTTCAAGATGGACCGTCTGCCGGACCAACATATCGTGGACCGTTACCTGAGCACGATCTCCCATCTAGGGGTGAAGAACGACAACAAGGGCCTTGAGTTTTTCATCCCACCCGAGCGGGAGGTCGAGTTGACCACCTTGCCCATACACCACCAACGTGGGTACACGGCATTGGCCATCGGCGCTGCACATGCCACCAAACGACTTCCGCCTCACCGACTGATCGAGCTCGCTGCGCTCATCCAAGGCCCCATCGTGCTCATCGGTGGCAAAGAGGATCAAGAGGTGGCGCGTGCGATCGTTTCCGCCACGGGTGCGCGTGTGTTCGACGCCACCGGGAAGTACGACATCCTCGGGAGTGCCTCGCTGATCCGCCAGGCCCAGCGCGTCATCGCACACGATAGTGGGGCCATGCACATCGCTTGTGCGTTCGATCGACCTGTGATGAGCATTTGGGGGAACACCATCCCTGGCTTCGGAATGGGACCGTACATCCCCCGGCATCCCGAGCGCGCGGGCATCGCTCAGGTCGATGTAGGGTGCCGACCGTGCTCCAAGATCGGACATGACCGCTGCCCGCAAGGACATTTCCGCTGCATGGAACTTCAGGACCTACGTATGATCGCAACCGCTTTCACCGCATGAGCTGGGACATCTTCATCCAAGACCTACCCGATGTGGCCTCCATCAATGATGTGCCCGCGACCCATCGTCCTCAGCCCATCGGCCACCGGGACCACATCATCGCGAAGATCAAAGAAGCCGTTCCTTTCGTGCAAGAACAGGACCGCGACTGGCTCTTTATCCGCCAGCCCGGTATGGACCTGAGCTTACAATTGCACATGGAGGGGCCGGACACGGTACGCTATGTGGTGGCCCATGTACACGGCGGTGATCAGAGCGCTGTTTGTGTGGCCGCCATCCTGCGCGCATTGGACCTGCGTGCGCATGACACGGAGACCGGCGAGCTGTTCGATGGCTACAGCCTGGACGAAAGTCTGTGATACGACCCCTCGGCCTCAGTCGAACAAGGCCTTCAGCTCGTTCGCATCGGCAGCTTTCATCTTGCCGCTCAGGATGAGGCGTAGTTGGCGCCTGCGCAGCGCTCCATCGTAGCGACGCTGCTCCTCTTCATCTTGCGGCACTACATCGGGGACCGTGCAGGTGTGGCCTGCTTGGTCCAGCGCAACGAACGTGTAGATCGCACTGTTGGCCTTGATCTTGTCCCCCGTCAGTTGATCCTCCACCCACACATCGGCCCACACCTCCATGCTGCTGTTGAAGCCGCGGCTCACATGACTTCGGATCGTCACGAAATCGCCCAGTTTGATCGGTCGGTCGAACCCCACATGGTTCACGGCCACGGTCACGACAAGCCGCTTGCAGTGCCTGTGCGCGCTGATCGCACAACTGATGTCCAACCACTTCAACAATTGGCCACCGAACAAATTGCCGAGGGTGTTTGTATCGTTCGGCAGCACGAGATGGGTGGTTTCAGCGTAGCTATCGGTGGTGGGACGGGCGCTCTTGGTCATGGGAGCGCGAAGGTAGGCGCACGCCAGAGCACCGTAAGCGCGGTATCCGACCTTATCTTTGATGGGTATCATGGACTCAGCCGCTACAGGGATCCCCGCCTTCCTCAAAGCGCTCCATTTATTCGCCTTGGTCGTGTTCTTCGCGGGTACGTTCCACATCGTTCGCCTCTTCGTGGCGCACCGGCAGGCCATGGCCCGTTGGGAGCCCGACCGCAAGATCCTGATGGACCAGTTCACGTCCATGGAACACCGGGCGCTGTATTTCGTGGTCTGGCCAGCGCTGCTTGCGTTCATCGGCCTTGGCGCATGGATGCTCTATCTGCGGCCAGCGCTGCTCAAGGTCCCATTCATGCACGTGTTGTTCGGCTATTTCGCCGTGCTGTTGGTGTACCACTTATCGGTGCACCGGTTGCACCTGCGGCTGAAACGCGGCGCGGTGCAATGGTCCTCTTTCCAACTCTCGTTGTGGGCCCAGGTGGCCACGCTGTTCCTGTTCGTGTTCGTCGTGCTCCTCATCTTCCGATCACGCATGGACTGGGTCTGGGGCTCCTTCGGCCTGCTCATCCTGGGTGGGGTGGCGATGTTGGTGGTCAACTCCTTGCGCGGGAGTAAGGAGAAGGTGTTGAACGATGCTTGAAGTAGGTACACCTGCACCTGATTTCGAACTCCTGGATCAGGACGGCGTGCCTGTGCGCCTAAGCGCCTACAAGGATCAATCGCACGTGGTCCTTTTCTTCTATCCGAAGGACAACACCTTGGTATGCACACTTGAGGTCTGTGCCTTTCGTGATGCACATGCCGAATTGATGGGGTCCGATGCCGTGGTGCTGGGGATCAGCAACGACCCGGTGGGCTCGCACCGAACCTTCTCCAAGCGCTGGAACCTGCCGTACCAGCTGCTGTCCGATCCTGAAGGTGCGGTGCGCAAAGCTTACGCGGTCAACAAGACCTTGGGCTTCTTCGCCGGTCGCGTCACCTATGTGATCGACCGGGATGGCATCATCCGACATGCGGTCAACGACCCGCTGCGCGCATCACACCATGTGCGTGAGGCCTTGGATGCGCTGGCCGATCAAAGCACGTCGTAGAACAACACCCGGCCATCGTCCGTGCCGATCAACAGGACGTTCTCCCAAACCAACAACGGCGCCTGATGGTGCTGGTCCTTGTTCTCAGGAAAGGTGATCGTACGGGACACCTTGCCATCGGCCCCCACGAATTCCACCGCGCCTTTCTTCGCTGCGCGGACCGTGACCTCACCGATCCTCACCTCTTTCTGCTGATAGAAGCGATCGAACGCGGAGTTGCTCATCTCCAATCCCATGGCCTTCACGGCGCGTGGGTCCGGGATCCACCGATGCGGCGTGATCACTTTTTCCTGTGCACCGTTCGCCGCGCTCCATACCGTGCGTTTTCCGCTAGGGCCGATGAGCACCACGAATTCTCCATTGTCGTTGAATCCCACGTGGTAGACAGCCGTGGCGCCATCTTCTCCGTACGGGAAGGCGAAGAGCTTCTTGCCCCCTTCGATCTCGTGCAGTACGGCTCCGTTGTTCGTGCCGATCAACACACGATCGCCTTTGGGGGCGATGGCAAGGGCGGTGATGGCCGCTTTGCCGGTCTTTATCGTCTTGGAAGGAGCTTCCGAAACGGTCTGTGCAGCACCAAGGTGCACCAAGCAGGCCAATGCGGCCAGCAGCGTTGAACGCAGGATCATGTTCAGGCGTTGTCGATCAGGTGATGTTGCTCCTTCAACCAAGCCAGGGCCTTGGTCTGGTCCGGGAACATCTGTATGGGCCGATGTGGCTTGTTGTGCCGGACGAAGACATTGGCCGCTAGCTGGTGGCCGAAGTCGCGTACCACGATCGCATCGGCGGCGATGTATCTGCACGACGCTTCGGAGGATGCATGCGCGCGCGCTTCGCCGGTCATGGTGGTGCCTTCGCCCACCGAGACCATCAGCAACACCTTGCGACCACCGCGCTCCTGCTCGATCGTATCGAACATCGCCTGGACTTCTTCGGGCTGCACCAGATGCTGGTCCTTGAAGTGCGTGTGAACGATATCCCCATCCAGGAAGGCCACGGTACAGGCCTCTAGCTCCACAACGTGCATCGTCTCCATCGTATTCGAGGTACGAAGTTACGACGGCCCGAAGGCGGTTGCGTCACGTTCGTTGTCTTATCGCACCAGCAACCAAGCCTGGCCTGCACCATCGCGCCGGATGGATGCAAGCGCCTCCACCGCCTCCTGGCGATCGGCATAGCTGCCAAAGACCACAGGGTGAAGTTCTCCATACCGCTCCAACCGCGACGCGGGGTAGCCTTTGTCCTGGAGTTCCTTCAATAGGCGATCGGCGTTCTCCGGCTGCGCGAAACAGCCTCCCACCACATGGAAACGCAACCGCAGGGCGGTTTTTTCAGGAATGGCGACGGCCGTGGTATCAGCCGGGGCTGCCCCCATATCCACCGTGAGCGTGATACTGTCGTTATCCGTGAGCGGCAAGGTCTGCACTCCAAAAGTCCCTTCGGGCAGGCTGAACACCGAAGCACGGGCTTGCATGGGCTCACTGGGCGCCGGAACAGGCTGGTAGGTCGTGGCCGGGCGCGGTCCGAATGCGAACGCGTCCAAGCCTCCGTTCATGCCCACGTAAGTCCCGATGCCGCCGGCCGAAAGGAGGAGCACGACCGCAGCTGCTGCGGCCCAGTTCCACGTGCGACGAGGCGACTGGAGGGCGGGTTCTACGATCGCTGGTCCGGGGAGCTCGACGACCCGCGGCTCAAGCACGGTCCGGTGCACGGGGAGCGCCTGGATCGGACGCAGCCCGTAGGACTCTTTCAGGAAATTGGCCCGATCGTCCGGGTCGAATTGCAGGTTGCGCTGTGCATCACGGAAAAAGATGCCGATGCGGGGGATCTCCACCCGGCCATGCGTATCCAACTGCGTGCGCCAAGCGCTCACCGCCTGGTCGATGCGTTCGTTGGCGTCGGCGAAACCGATGGCCTCGCGGTGTGCGATATGGTCGGTGAGCAGCCCATCGTTGCGCAGCAGGTGACGGTTGAAGCCCACCTCTTTGCTCGGAGGATGCACCAGGCTGCGGGCCTCGTCGATGCGTGCAGGCCGGTATTGGGCCAAGAAACCGCCCCAGCCCGGCACGATCACGCAGTCGTGCTCGTATAGCAATTCGTGGAGTTCGCGTTCCAATCCCATGATCCGGCGTGCAAGATAACGGTGGGTTAGTTATCGCTCCAGATCGGCGAGCCTGCGGGCTTCTTCCAGGTCCGCAGGGGTGTCTACACAGAACGATGGGTGTGCCGTGAGCCCGACACGCACCTTGTAGCCATTCTCCAGCCACCGTAGTTGCTCCAACGATTCGGCTTGCTCGAGGCTGGAAGGCTTGAGGCTCACCAACTTGGCCAAGACCTCGGTGCGGTAGGCGTATAGACCGATGTGCTTCAAGAAGCGATGGGCGGCATGGCGTGGACCGCTCACGGGGTTGCGCAATACGGGTATGGCCGCTCGGCTGAAGTACAGGGCATCGCCGTTGAGGTCCGTAGTGATCTTCACCTTCCCGGGGTCGTCCAGATCGTTGTCGTCGGTGAGGTGATGGGCTAAGGTGGCCAGACCGCTCGGAGCTGCGGCTAGGGTGCTGCACAGTTCGTCCACCTGTGCAGGCACTAGGAAGGGCTCGTCGCCCTGGATGTTCACCACGGCATCGTACCGGTCTTTGCCTAAGGCGCACAGCGCTTGGTAACAACGATCGGTGCCGCTGGGGTGCGATGCATCGGTCATCACCGCGTGGCCCCCAAGGCTCACGACATGATCGAAGATGCGCTGGTCGTCCGTCGCCACCACCAATTCCAATAGACCCTCGGCCATGGCTGCCCGTTCCATTACTCGATGGATCATGGTCTTGCCACCGATGTCGGCCAGCGGTTTGGCCGGCAGGCGTGTGCTGGCGTACCGTGCAGGGATGATCCCGAGGAAACGCAATTTCATCGGTTCACATGTTCAGGCTCAACTGCACCTGCAGGCTGCGCGGGGCCTCGATGGAAAGTGGGCGCAGGGAGTAGGAGCGGTTCATCAGGTTGTTCACGATGACCGCGGCCCGGAGTTGTGGGGTGATGTCGAACGCCGCCCGTGCGTCGATGATGGTGTCGCCGGTCGTATGGTCGCGCATCCATTCCGTGATACCCGTGTTCAGTGAGAGTGGTGGTGGTAGCACGTCCAAGTCCAGGAAGGCCTTGTCGATGTTCCGTACGTGGCTGTTGTAGCGGATGCTTCCGCCAATGTGGAAGCGTCCGTATTGAGCTTGAAGATCGAACCTGAAGAGTTCTTGTATCCGGAATTTCAAGATGTTGTCCGTGGTGTCGTGACTGGAATTCAAGTAGGTGCTTGGAGGGAAGCTGCTCGATGGACTCGTTGGAACTGCGTATTCCTGCGCGGGAGTGGTGCTGATCGGAAGTGTCTTCGTATACCCGGCCAGCATGGTGAGTTGGACCGCTCCGATCGCTCCTTTCCCAGCCATCTCGAATTCGTAACCGGTGACTCTTGCACCGCCAGTATTGACGCTCATGAAACCTACTCCGAACAGGTTTCCCGCTGTATAGGGTGGCGCACCCCATTGGCCGAAGGTGAACTCCACGAACTGCTCGAAGTCCTGCTGGAAGACCACGGCATCCACGTAGCCCATGAATCCGCCGATCTTGAAGCCCTGTTTCAGTCCGCCTTCCACGTTCCAACTCTTCTCCGGCGCCAGGTCAGGGTTGGCGTAGATCCGCAATGAACCTACGCTGGTACTGATGAAACGCTCTCCGATGGTCGGGAAGCGGAATCCTTGCCCATAGCTCGCGCGCAGGTAGGTGGCCCGCAACACTTGGTAAGTGGCGCCTGCTCTGAACACGGGTTGCGCGGCTTCGGCATCGGCCACCACGAAACGCTCGTAGCGCATTCCCGCGCTCAACGCCAGTTTCTCGAATAGCTTCTTGTCCAACTGGAGATACGCTCCCGTATTCACCGCCTCATTCACGCCGTCGCCCGTGCTGTTCCCTTGGTAGAGCAGCGCTTCCGATCGGACCTCGCGCCAAAGCACTCCTGCAGTGGCCACCGTTTCACCGAAGAGGTTGAAGCGTTGCTGCACCTGGTACTCCGCGTGCAAGGTCCGGTTGGCGTTGCTCTGATCGTTGTCGTTGTCGAACTCCTGCCGGTGCAAGCGCGTGCGCAGCGTGTGGCGTGTGCCTTTCTTGGAGAGATAGTCCACGAAGGGGTCCACATAGTACTGGGTGCCGCGGGTGCGTGTGACCGTGCCTGGTTTTGGGCGGTACAGGCCATCTTCGATGTCGTTCCAGATGAAGACGCTGGTGCTTCGGCTCTTCATGGCGTTGGCATTGATGCCGTAGCTCAGTCCCTTCACCTTGCCATTGCGCCAGCGTGTACCCACGTTGAAGCGGATGCGATTGTCGTATCCTCCGGGGCCTGTACGTAAGGGATCCACAGCGATGCTATCCGCTGGTAAGGGTTCGGGGCCGATGAAGCCATTGTCGGCAAAGGCGTTACCCCCGAGCACCAGATCGAATTTGCCGAAGCGCCGTGCATGGCTGAAGTTGGCCCCGGAGAACACCGGGTTGTTGTCGCCCCACCAACGCGCTCGTGCGTTCTCGGGGGCATCATAGAAGCCGGAGAAGACCGTGGCCTTGGTACTCGGCGTTTCGCGTGGAAAGGCCGTACGTACGTTGATCACCCCGCTCAGCGCGGCGCTGCCATAGAGCACGCTCGAGGCACCCTTGATCACCTCTACCTGCTCCAGGTTCTCGATCGGGAGGAAGCTCCAGTTCGGCCGCCCGATGTCACCGCTCAGTATCGGGATGTCATCCACCAGTACCTGCACACGGCTGCCTGCGCCATACGAGAAGCCGCTTCCCGCACGGATCTGGGGCTCCTCGTCGATGATGACAACGCCGGGCACCTGGTCCAAGGCTTCGTTCAGCGATACGCTGTTCTTGTTGCGTAACAGGTCGGGCCGGATCACGCTCAGCGATTGCGTCACTTCACCCACCCGTTGCTCGAAACGTCCCGCGCTCACCACCACCATTTCCAGTTGAGTGGTGGAGGGGCGCATGCGCACATCGAGGTTCCAGCTGTTGGCCTCCGAAAGCACCACTCGACGTGTCACCGTGGTGTAGCCCACGCAGGAGAAGGTGATGGTGTATTCCCCGAAGGGCAAGGACAATTCGTACGCGCCGCTCAGGTCGGTGGCCACGCCCTTGCCCGGAGCATGGATCACACTGGCACCTAAAAGCGGTTCGCTCGAGAGGCTGTCGCGTACCACGCCCTTCAGGGTGGTGGTCTGGGCCGTGGAATACTGGGTGGCGGATAGAGCGACAAGCGCGACGATCAGTCGCAGCAGCACCCGACTATATTCGTGCACTCTCCCGTTCGTTCGCTTACACATGTCGCATCCGGCTGGCCTCAGCGCCAACCCGGGTAAATGTAGAAAAAGGCCCTTCTGGCCATGGGGGATCAACAACTCGTCCACCGGATCGCGCTCAGTATGCTCAAGGGCATAGGTCCGGTCAACGCCCGTAATCTGGTGGCCTACTGTGGTGGGGTGGAGCCCATCTTCACGGACAAGAAATTGAAGAACACGCTGGAGAAGGTGCCGGGTATTGGCCCCAAGCTGATCACCAGCATCACCGACAAGAAGGTCATCCCCGCCGCCGAGAAAGAGGTGGAATACATCCGCAAGCACAAGTTGCGGGCGCTCTTCTACCTGGATGCCGAATATCCCCGCCGTTTGAAACAGGCCGAGGATGCGCCCGTGATCCTCTTCGTGAACGGGAAGGCCGATCTGGATGCCGAACACATGGTCAGTATCGTGGGCACACGCACGCCCACGGAACAGGGTAAACGACTGTGTGTGGAATTGGTGGAAGGATTGAAGGAGTGCAACGCCACCATCGTGAGCGGACTTGCGTATGGGATCGACATCGTGGCGCACCGCACAGCGCTTAAGAATGAGCTGCCTACCATCGGTTGTGTGGCGCATGGCCTCGACAAGTTGTACCCCGCCGAACACGCCACCACCGCGAAGGAAATGGTGAAGCATGGCGCATTGGTGAGTGAACTCCCCAGCGGGTCCCCCTTCGCACCTGGCAACTTCCCCGCGCGCAACCGTGTGATCGCGGGACTCAGTGATTGCACCATCGTGGTGGAGAGCGGCCCCAAGGGCGGCAGCCTCATCACCACCGACATCGCCAGTAGCTATGATCGGGAAGTGTTCGCCTTCCCTGGAAGACCTACCGACCCTCGGAGTGAGGGCTGCAACAAGCTGATCCAACAGAACAAAGCCGCCCTCATCACTTGCGCCAAGGATGTGATCACCCTTATGGAGTGGTTGCCCAAGAAGAAGAAAGCGCCGGTGCAAGCTGCGCTCTTCGCAGAGCTGCTTCCCGATGAGCAGGCCCTAGTCGACATCATCAAAGCCCAAGGTAGTGCACACATCGACGACCTCTGTGTGAAGAGCAAATGGCCGCAAGGCAAGGTCTCCGGCTTGTTGTTGAACATGGAGTTCAACGGGGTAGTGCGGAGTCTTCCGGGGAAGGTGTATCGGTTGAATTGAGACCTGGTCGGTTATCGCCTTACGCCGACCACTGAATAGTTCGTACCACCTCCGAGGCCACCCAAGCCGCCCAATGTGAACCGCAGGGTATCGAGATGGTCGAACCCGCCGTTGTGGCCATAGTGATATCCTGTCTTTTCGACCAAGGTCCCATCTTCCTCTAATAGAGAGGTGATATGGCCCTGAGGAATGAATGCGATGGTGATCTTACGATCCGGGTCTTCGGCGCTGTCGTCGTCAACATAGAAGTCATTGGCACTATCCGACTGGACGAAGAGTCTAACCTCTCCATCGAAGACGCTGGTCAATGTTGTAGGAGGCTGACCCATCATCCATGTTGTCGTCATCACGGTGAATCTCATTTCACCACAGAAGGGTCCCCGATAGTCCGTGATCGTTGGGGCCACCGCATCATGTCGACAACCTATGGCCAAGACCAAGACCGCGGCAATTAGACCGATCCGTTCGAGGCGCCTGGAAGACGGCATGGCTGGCATGACCCAGATCGTCCTGTTATTAATACGAGGACGGATATAAAGCTAGTGAAGACGGTACAAGCCGGTCGCACTTTTGGCATGACCTGTTACGGATGGGTTCGGGCTGCCGGACCTTGTAGGTGCATTCCCTCCAGCTACATTTGCGCCTGCTTTAGCCAACCATCGCACCAGCGAAGGAGGCTTCAACCAAAGCACCCCAAAACACCCCCGTATGGCAAAGTCGAACAAGGCCGTTGACGCCTTCATGGCCGAAGTGAAGAAGCGCAACGGCAACGAGCCGGAATTCCTCCAGGCCGTGCACGAAGTGGCCGAAATGGTGATCCCCTTCATCGAGGCCAATCCCAAGTACAAAGGCAAGATGCTCCTGGAGCGTATGGTGGAGCCCGAGCGCACCATCATGTTCCGCGTCCCTTGGGTGGACGACAAAGGCAACACGCAGGTGAATCGCGGTTTCCGCATCGAGTTCAACAGCGCCATCGGTCCCTACAAAGGGGGGCTGCGCTTCCACCCCAGCGTGAACCTGAGCATCCTGAAGTTCCTCGGCTTCGAGCAGACCTTCAAGAACAGCCTCACCACCCTGCCCATGGGCGGTGGCAAGGGCGGCAGCGACTTCGACCCAAAAGGCAAGAGCGACGGCGAAGTGATGCGCTTCTGCCAGAGCTTCATGACGGAGCTGTGGCGCCACGTGGGCCAGTTCACCGACGTACCTGCAGGTGATATCGGTGTGGGTGGTCGCGAGATCGGTTTCATGTTCGGCCAGGACAAGCGCTTGCGCAACGAGTTCACCGGTGTGTTCACCGGCAAGGGTGCCACATGGGGCGGCTCGTTGATCCGTCCGGAGGCTACCGGCTACGGCTGCGTGTACTTCGCCGAGGAGATGATGAAGCACAACAAGACGAGCTTCAAAGGCAAGACCGTGGCGGTGAGCGGCAGCGGCAACGTGGCCCAGTACGCCATCGAGAAGGCCACCCAGCTGGGTGCCAAAGTGGTGACCGCCAGCGATAGCGATGGCAGCATCTACGATCCGGCAGGCATCAACGAAGAGAAGCTCGCCTTCCTCATGGAGCTCAAGAACGTGAAGCGCGGACGTATCGAGGAGTACGCGAAGAAGTTCAAAGGTGCTACTTACAAGAAGGGAGCTCGCGTGTGGGACGTGGTGGCCAAATGCGATGTGGCATTGCCCTGCGCTACACAGAACGAACTGGACGGCAAGAACGCCAAGGACCTGGTGAAGAAGGGCGTGAAGTATGTGGCCGAAGGCGCCAACATGCCCAGCACCCCAGAGGCCATCGAGGTGTTCCATGCGGCCAACGTGGCCTTCGCGCCTGGTAAGGCCAGCAACGCTGGCGGTGTCGCGACCTCGGGTCTCGAGATGAGCCAGAACAGCCTGCGCCTGAGCTGGACCCGCAAGGAGGTGGACGAGCGTCTGCACAACATCATGATCAACATCCACGCCGCCTGCGTGAAACACGGCAAGGAGGGCAAGAGCATCAACTACGTGAAAGGCGCCAACATCGCCGGCTTCGTGAAAGTGGCCGATGCGATGCTGGACCAGGGCGTGGTGTAAACGCCTGCCGAATCGAAATGAAGAAGCCCCGCCAAAGAGCGGGGCTTCTTCATTGCCAACTACCTCTGCTCACCGGCCTACCAAAAAGCGTTGCGCGCGACCGTCTTCAGCCTGGTAGAAATAGTGCCCAGGGGCGAAGGAGCGCACATCCACCACGATACGCTCCGAACCAACGGGAACGTTCACGCTTTGGACGATGCGGCCGGTCATGTCGCGCACCGTGAGCCGGGCAGCGGAACTCGTATTCACTGGGATGGTGATCAGTTCGGTGGCAGGCACCGGGTATGGGGCTCCGAAGACGGTATTGTCCTCATCGTGAATGGCCGTGGCGCCACTGATGATACCTACGCTCCGGGCTTGGTACACCACACCCTCCTGCTCGCCCACGAAGCCCACCACACTCAGGTCTTCCGCATCCCACTCCTCGGGCACGGTGATGGTCCATGAACGCTGGACGAAGGTGCCTTCTTCCGCGTCCAGGACAGGGTCGCCACCGATCGACGTGACATAGTCCCGAAGCACATGCCGATGCTCGTACGCCGCCTGCGCCCCGTTCACATAATCCTGCTGGTAGCCGATGATCCGGTCCTGGGTAAGCAGCACCGAGATGGCATCCGCCCCTGGTGGGCTCGAGGCGGTGTAGTACAGTTCAAGATCGATGGTGAGGATGCGCGTGTCCGCATCGAACGCCGTGGCCAAGCCGAGGTTCACCGGTGATGGAGTGGCTATGACATTCTGGACCGCGCTGCTCCAAGTGGCCGTTGCCAACAAGGAGCCACGGTTCACGAGCCCTTGCGGCTGGAAGGTCACATTGAACTGGTTCCAGAGCGCCGCACCATCGGTGGTACGGAAGTCGGGCTGCGCACCGACCGGTATCGCCAGACCGCCTCCATGCACTCCGATCACGACAAGGTCCTCCGGATAAGCTGAACTCAGGGCGTTCGCCACCACGTGTGCCGCTGGGCAGTTCCCGCAGCGGATGGCGGTGAATTCTTCAAGCAAAGCCGTGCGTGTTCGCGGTTCGGTGCTGACAAGGTCCTGAGCAGCGACCACGAGGAATTGTGCGAAGGCAGGAATGATGATGAGCGCGCGGAGCATGCGGACGGGTTTCACGGGTTGTCGCAGAGTGGGCCGGTACCTGACAACAACGCGAAAGCCCCGGCATCGCCGAGGCTTTCGCAGGAGTGTGAATGAAGGATCAGCAGAACTCGTCGTAAGCCATCTTCAGGTTGTCGGCGATCATCTCGGCGCTTCGCCCTTCGATATGGTGGCGCTCCAGGAAGTGCACCAATTTGCCATCCTTGAACAGCGCCATCGCTGGGCTGCTGGGTGGGTAGGGGAGGAAATGCTTGCGCGCCTGATTGGTGGCATCAGTGTCCACACCGGCGAAAACGGTCACCAAGTGGTCGGGGCGCTTTGCGCCGGTCAGACTTTGTTTCGCACCTGGACGGGCAGCTCCAGCGGCGCATCCGCAAACGCTGTTCACCACGCACAGTACGGTGCCTGCTTGCATCAAGGCGTTGTCCACTTGGTCGGGGGTCTGCAATTGTTCGAAGCCGGCCGATACGAGGTCCGTCTTCATGGGGGCTACGAGCTCGGGAGGATACATGGTAATGGGCCAACGGCGATGAGGTTGATGCCGAAGGCCGGTACAAAGATACTTCCCATGGAGAGGAATAGGGCTCGGGAAACGTTGCCTAAGCTTGGCTAAAGGTCAGACGCAAGTGTGCTACACGACCAGGATCTTAGTCGCTATAAGGCCCGCTTCCGTTTGAAGAACGCTTTTAGCAGGTCGGCACACTCGGGTTCGAGAACCCCTCCCGTAACCTGGGTCTTCGGATGCATTAGCCCCCTTCCGAAACGTCGGTATCCGGCCTTTTCATCAAAGGCGCCGAACACCACCCGGCTCACCTGCGCCCAGTGCAATGCGCCCGCGCACATCACACACGGCTCCAACGTCACGTAAAGGGTGCAGTCCTTCAAGTATTTGCCTCCGATGTGCTCCGCAGCCGCTGTGATCGATTGCATCTCGGCATGGGCCGTCACATCATTGAGCCGCTCGGTCAGGTTGTGTCCTCGGGCGATGATGCGATCATTGCAAACCACGATCACCCCCACCGGCACCTCGTCGGCCTTAAAGGCTTGCTCGGCCTCCTTCAAGGCCTGGCGCATATAGTGTTCGTCGCTGGTCTCCAGCATCATGTGATGGCGATGGCGCTTTGTGGGTCCGCTTCATCCACCAGCACATTCCTCACCTCGGATCGCATGTCCTTGATGTTGAGCTGTAGGGTTCGACGGCCGTTCCATTCGTTCTCTTCCAACGTGTACAGTACGCTGAAAGGTTCACCGCTCTTCACACGGTCGAAATGACCGCCCATCCGGAAGCCGATGGCGTCGAAGGTGGGGCCTTGCGTGCCGGCCATACGCAGGGTCATCTTCAAATGATCATCACCCACGATGCGCGCGCCACCCGTATCCACCACGTTGCGTGTCAGGAAAACAGGCTTCATGTTACCCGGTCCGAACGGCGCCATGTAATGGAGTATCCGGGCCAACCGCTCGTCGATGTCGGTGAGCCGCACCTCCACATCCACTTCCTCCTCGGGTGTGCGCAACGCGGGATCCAATGTGGCCCGCACCACCTCGTCGAAACGATGTCGGAACGCTTCGATGTTCGACAGCGGCATGGTAAGGCCCGCAGCGTACATGTGGCCGCCGAACTGTTCCAATAGATCGCTGCACGCGTTGATGGCCTCGTAGACATCGAAACCTTTCACACTGCGGGCACTGCCAACGGCCTTGCCTTGGCTTTCCGTCAATACGATGGTGGGCCGGTAGTACTGCTCGATGAGGCGTGAGGCTACGATGCCGATGACCCCTTTGTGCCAGCTTTCGTCGAACACCACGGTGCTCCACGCGTCGCGCACGAAGGGGTCGTGCTCGATGCGGTCGAGCGCCGAGCGGGTGATGTCCTTGTCCAACTCCTGCCGGGCCGTGTTGTTACCATCCACACGCAAACCGATGTGATCGGCCTGCCCCTGATCCTTGGCCAGTAAAAGTTCTACGGCTTGGCGGCCATGTTCGATCCGACCGGCAGCGTTGATCCGCGGACCGATGGTGAAGACCAGCTCGGTGACGCCCAGTCGTTTCTTCACGTTGGCCATCTGCATCATGGCCTTGATACCCGGACGTGGCTCGAGGTTCACGCGCTTCAGTCCGAAGTGCGTGAGCACGCGGTTCTCACCCGTTACAGGAACGATGTCGCAAGCCGTGCTCACCGCCACCAGGTCCAACAAGGGCTCCAGTTCGTTCAGTTCGATGCCGTTCCGCTGCGCGAAGCCCTGCACCAGCTTGAAGCCGATCCCGCAACCACTGAGTTCTTTGTAGGGATACGGACAGTCGTCGCGTTTCGGATCCAGCACCGCAACGGCGCGGGGTAGCGTATCCCCGGGACGGTGGTGATCGCAGATGATCATGTCGATGCCGCGCTCTGCGGCATAGTCCACCTTGTCGATGGATTTGATGCCGCAGTCCAAGGCGATGATGAGGCCTACGTTCTCCTGAGCGGCATGGTCGATGCCTTGGAACGAGATGCCATAGCCTTCAGCATACCGGTCGGGGATGTAGAACGTGATGTTACCGGTGAAGCGCAACAAGAAGGAATAGACCAAGGCCACGGCCGTGGTGCCGTCCACATCATAATCGCCGTAGACCATGATGCGTTCATTGTCCCCGAGTGCCCGTTCGATCCGCTCCACCGCCGCTTGCATATCCGCCATCAGGAAAGGATCATGCAATTGCTCCAACGAGGGCCTGAAATACACCGACGCTTCACCCGGCACCGCTATGCCACGTTGCACGAGCAACCGTGCCGCTACCGGTGGGCACTTGTCGTTCACCAATCCGTTCACCGCCGCATCCTCGGCTTGCGGCTTAAGCCGCCAACGCTTCGTTCGTACCGCACGCATGGTGTGAAGATAATGCCACGGTCTTGGATCATTCGTCGTTCAAGAGCTGACGCGCGGTCTTGAGTCCCTCGCGCGACCGGTCATCCAATTGGGGCATCCGCAGGTCCAGCTCTTCCAAGCGTTCGCGGACCAAGCGTCCTACGATCGCACGGGTTTCCCATTGGTCGTCAGCCGGAACGATGTACCAGGGTGCATGCGGTGCTGCGGTCGCGCCGATCGCCTCTTCATAGGCGCGTTGGTAGGCTTCCCAGTGCCCGCGCTCCTTCACGTCACCCGAATTGAACTTCCAGTTCTTCTTCGGGTCTTCGATGCGCTCAAGGAATCGCTCCTTCTGCGCGGCTTTGCCCATGTGCAGGAAGAACTTCATGATGATGACACCTTGTGCGGCCAAGTAAGTCTCGAAGTTGCGGATGGCGGCGTAACGACCCTCCCAGAAGGTCGCCGGAAGTTTCGTGGGGTCCACACCCGGTATGTGCTGCGCGGCGAGGTACTCGGGATGCACCTTCACCACCAGGACCTCTTCGTAATGGCTGCGGTTGTGCACGCCGATCATACCACGCGCCGGAATGGCCTTCGCATGGCGCCAGAGGAAGTCATGAGCGAGTTCCTCACTACTGGGCGCTTTGAAAGAGGTCACCGAGCAGCCCTGTGGGTTAACGCCGCTGAGCACATGCTGGATGCAGCTGTCCTTTCCTGCGGCATCCATCGCCTGGAAGATCAATAGGACCGCGTAGGAGCCTTGGGCGTAAAGGGTCTCCTGCAGCTCTGCGATCCTCTCACGGTCCGCTTCCAACGCGGCCTTGAGCGCCTTCTTCGTGGCGATGTCGGGCAGGTCCGTTGGGTGCTTCTTCAGATCCAGCGGACCTTGCTTTTCGATGTGGCAAAAGGAGAGGTTGGCATCGGATCGCATGGGCGGTCGGTTGATGGGGTAAGTTTAATCCACCCACATCGCTCTTGTTAGACGGAAGGTCGCTACATCTCCCCTTCTTCATTCATGGGCTAGCTGATACGATCGGTCGCTATTTAATGTAACGAAGCCCCGCCCACCGTGCGGTGGGGGGGCTCCGTTACCTGAGGGCTTCAGCCTTCAGCAGGGCGAACGCGACAACTGTTCTACCGGTATCCGTTGATGTAGGCATTGGCGATGATCTCGCTTTCGCGGATCAGCCCCTGCACGATCTCTCGGATCACGTCGTTCAGCTGTTGGTCCGTGTACCGGTCCAGGTTGTTGTACACGTGCGTTTTGCGCTTGCTGCTTTTGATGAAGGCTATCTTATCCTTCTTCGTCATGGGACCTTCTACGGTGATACCCGGAAAAAGATCGTTCCGGAGGCGAGAAACCCGGAAAAGCCAACGGGGTCGGGGCTTCTGGAAATGAGCCGGCGGGCCTGGGAGGGCTTCCGGTGTGGAAGCGGCCCAAGACCCGCCGGCGGGGGATCAGGAAAGAGATCAGGCCAACGCCTGGCGCTGCGCCCGACGCATGTCGCTCAACATCCGCAAGGTGTTCATGTACCGCTCCACGTCGCCGGTGAGCATCTGGCGCATCGCTTCGCGTTTCAGCTTCAGGTATTCTTTGATGGAGGGTTTCATGGTCGTTCAGTGTAAGTGGTACCTCTGACCTTTCAAGAGGCGTGCCAAACCAATCGGGAGATTCCAAAAGCGTGATAATGAGGATTCTGTGAACGCCCTTCATGGGATTTTGGTGGGCCGACCGTTCCTCACCTTGGGGAAGTCCTATTTTCGCGTCCGATGCATCGCGGCGCCTACCTCGTTGGAGTGGCTGGAGGCAGTGGGTCTGGCAAGACCACACTGGTGCGCGCGCTCCGGCAGGCCTTGCCCGATGGGATGGTCTGCCAGATCTCCCAGGACGATTATTACCGCCCTATCGAAGCCCAAGAGCTCGATCCGAACGGCAAGGTGAACTTCGACCTGCCTGGTGGAGTGGATATGGATGGCCTGGCCAAGGACTTGCGGTCCCTGGTGGCAGGCGAGTCGATCTTCCGAAAGGAGTACACCTTCAACCAGACGGGAAAGGAGCCGACGTTGATCGAGCTTCGGCCTGCACCGGTCATTCTGGTGGAGGGCCTATTCGTATTACACCATGAGCCGGTGCGCGAACTCTTCGACCTGCGTATCTTCATCGATGCCAGTGAAGGTGCACAGCTGGACCGTCGGCTCAAACGCGATGCGAAGGAGCGTGGCTATGGTCCCGAGGATGTGCTGTACCAGTGGGAGAACCACGTGCTGCCTGCATACCGCAACTACTTGCTCCCGTATCGCCACCTGTGCGACCTGCACGTGGTGAACGAAAGTGGATTCGACCGTGCCGTGCACGTGCTTCGAGACCACTTGCTCCAGAGCGCCGGCGTGGTGGAGCCGATCGACCTTCAAGGGTTATAGAGCCTGTGCTGGCGGATGTAGCTCAGCACGGCGGGCGCCACGCGGTCGTCCACATTATGCCAGGTCTTCAGATCATTCCTGATCCCCGTGGAGGATATGGGCAATAGCGGGGCGTCGGCCACGATGCGCACACCCGGATGGCCGTGGTAGATCGTAGCCGCCAGATGATCTTTGAAACCCTCTCTGGGATACACCAACAGCCCATGGTGCTCGAGGATATCCTCAGGATCCTTCCAGGTATGGAAACCGGCCAGGTTGTCGCTGCCGATGATGAGGCTGAACCGATGGTCGGGCCAGCGATGGCGCATGAAACGCAAGCTGTCCGCCGTGTAGTTGGGTTTCGGCAGGTCGATCTCGAATCCGCTGGCCATCAGTCCTTCCTTGCCTTGCACCGCCAACCGCACCATGGCAAGCCGGTGGGCATCGGCGCTCAACGGTCGGTCTTTCTTGAAGGGGTTCTGGGGTGTCACCACCAACCACACTTGATCCAGCGTGCAGGTCCGGTGCATGTGCTCTGCAAGGGCCACATGGCCGTTATGCGGTGGGTCGAAGGTTCCGAAGAGGCAGCCGATATGCATGGTCATTCGAGGAATCGGGCTACTAGCGCATGGGCTTCTTCGCAGGCATGCTCCAAGGTGTCGTTCACTACGATGGCATCGAACTGCGACGCGAAGGTCATTTCATGAGCGGCCTTGTCCACCCGTTTGCGCAGACTTTCTGCTGATTCAGTGCCGCGCGACAACAAGCGTTGTTCCAAGGCCGCCACGCTCGGCGGGCTGATGAAGATGGCCAACGCCCGCTCGCCGAAGTAGTTTTTCAGGTCAAGTCCTCCGACCACATCCACGTCGAAGATGGCACTGTTGCCGTTGGCCCAGATGCGATCGATCTCGCTGCGCAAGGTGCCGTAGTACTGCCCTGGATAAACCTCTTCCCACTCGATGAACTCATCCCTTTCGATCCGCTCCTTGAACTCGTCGGCCGTGATGAAGAAATAGTCCTGGCCATCCACCTCATAGTTGCGCTTGGCCCTGCTGGTGGCGCTCACCGAGAAGGCCAGACGCAACCCCTGTTTGAGCAAGCTGCGGACGATGGTGGTCTTTCCCGCACCGCTGGGGGCCGAAATGATGATGCACTTGCCGGTGGTACCCATCATAGCACGTTCAACACCTGCTCCTTCACCTTCTCCAATTCATCCTTCATCATCACCACCTGCTGCTGGATGCTGGCATCATTGGCTTTTGAGCCCAACGTGTTGATCTCACGGCCCATCTCTTGGGCGATGAAGCCGAGCTTGCGCCCTTGTGCTTCACTTTGCGCCATGGTCTCGTTGAAGTAGGTGCAGTGCGAACGAAGCCGTACCTTCTCTTCCGTCATATCCATCTTCTCCAGGTAGAAGATCAACTCCTGTTCGAAGCGGTCCAGATCCACTTTCGTACCCAGCTCCGTGAGTTTGGTCTGCAGGCGTTCGCGCGTCCGATCCGCACGGCCCTGATCCGCGGCCTCGACCTCGTTCAGAAGAGTGCTGATCGCGTCGACACGCAACGAGAGCTCGGTGCGCAGCCTTTCCCCCTCGGATGAGCGGAACGCATTAAAGGCGGTGAGCGCATCATCGATCAATGCGAACACGGCGTCCCATTCCGCATCGGTGAGGCGCTCGTTGGTGGTGTTCGCTACATCGGGTAGCCGTAACACTTGGGCGAACAGGTCCGTGGTGGCCTGTGGATCCACCGAGTCGCGGATGGCCTTCAGTTCGTCGTAGTACGCCCGCACCAGCTCCTTGTCGAAGGTGGTGCGTTTGGCCGCATGCAAGCCTTCGCTGCTGACGAAAACCTCCGCTTTCCCCCGGATCACTTGTTCCCCCACCCGCTGGCGCAGCTCGTTCTCGCGTTCTTTCAGCGCGGCAGGCAGTTTCAGGAAGAGGTCGAGTTGCTTGCTGTTGAGCGAACGCACCTCGACGGTCACCTTGCGGTCGCCCACTACACCTTCTGCACGGCCGAAGCCGGTCATCGAACGGATCATGTGCGCCAAAGGTAGCCGACTCATCGATCGGCCCTGCCCACGAGGTAGACCCCTGCGAAAATGGCCGCTGCACACAGCGCTTGCACAACACCTACGCTGGCTTCATAAGTGCCGGGGATGCCCAAGGTCTCCGGGCCGATGTGGACGAAGAGCCACGTGAATGCCGCCGCCAGCAGCGGTTGCATGTAGATGTAGGTGCCCACGATCGTGGGGCTCACCTTGCCCAATGCCCAGGTGTTCATCAGGTAGGCTGCGAAGGTCACCATCACCACTACGAAACCCATGGCCAGCATATGCGGCATTGTCAATGCGCTCCACTGAATGGCCATGAATTCCGACCAGCCGAAGGGGAGCACCATCAGCATGCCGAACAGGAAGCACCACGCCATCACCGTAATGGCACTGTACTTCCGCATGAGCGGTTTCACCAGCACTAGAAAGAGCCCATAGGACGTAGCGTTGATCAGAATGAACAGGTCGCCCAGCGCCGTGGCCCCATCAGAGCCCGCTTTCGGCTTCACAAGGATCAACACCAGTGCACCGCCCGCGCCAAGCAGCACACCCATCAGCTTGGTCCAGGTGATCCGCTCCTTCAGCACCAGACCGGCCAGCACAAGCACCAGGATCGGCGTGGCCACCATGATGATGCTCGCATTGAGCGGCGTGGTGCGCATGAGCCCATGGAAGAACATGAGCTGGTTCAAGGCCACGCCCGTGAATGCACACAGCAACAAGCGACCGAGGTCGGTGGCGGGTACTTTCTCCGGTCGAAAGGCGCGCAGGATCCAGAAGAGGGCGCCGGCACCGATCACGCGCAGCACGATGAATCCCGAAGGCCCGATGACCGCAGGCATCAGGCCCTTAGCCACCACGTAGTTCACCCCGTAGATGAAGTTGACCGTGAAGAGCGCGAGGTGCGCCAGAGCGTTCCTGGACGGAGCCATCGGGGCGCGAAAGTAGCGGGACCGCGCCGCTACCTTCGCGCCGCATGTTCATCGATACCCACGCACACCTGTATCACAAGCAGTTCGCCGATGACCGCGAGGCCATGCTGCAACGCGCGATGGATGCGGGGGTGACCAAACTGTTCCTGCCCAACATCGACCTGGACAGCATCGAAGGGATGGATGCGCTCGCTGCCACGCATCCCACCATGTGTTTCCCGATGATGGGGTTGCACCCGTGTTCGGTGGGTGAACATAACGATGAAGCGATGGCCCGGATGGATAGCCTGTTGTGCACGGGTCGCTATTGCGCGGTCGGCGAGATCGGGATCGACCTCTATTGGGACAAGACCTTTCTAGTCCAGCAGCAGGAGGTCTTCCGCCAGCACGTGCGATGGGCCAAGGAACTTGATCTGCCGGTGGCCATACACTGCCGCAACAGCTTTATGGAAACCATCACCATCGTGGAAGAGGAGAATGCGGAGTCGCTGCGTGGTGTGTTCCACTGTTTCACCGGCACGCCGGAAGAAGCTCAACGGATCATCGCCTTGGGTGGATTCATGCTGGGTATCGGTGGTGTGATCACCTATCCGAAGGGCGGTCTGTACGAGACCATGCATGTGGTGGGCCCCGACCACTGCGTGTTGGAAACGGATGCGCCCTACCTCGCACCCGTCCCGTTCCGCGGCAAGCGCAACGAAAGCGGCTATATCCCGCACATCGCCGAGCGCCTTGCTCTTGCCACCGGGCGCAGCGTGGCCGAGATCGCCACCATCACCACCACCAACGCCGAACGCCTTTTTCGCCGATGAACCAGCGCTCCGTCCTCATCATCTATACCGGCGGCACTATCGGTATGCTCGCTGACCCGCGCACCGGAGCGTTGCGCCCCATGGACTTGGCGCACTTGGAGGAGCAGGTGCCCGAGTTGGACCGGATGAACGTGAGGCTGGGTTCGAGGTCGTTCGGAACGCCGATCGACAGCAGCGATATGCGCCCTGCCGACTGGGTGCGCATCGCGCAGATCATCGGGGAACACTACGATCCGTATGATGGGTTCGTGGTCCTGCATGGCAGCGATACCATGGCCTACACCGCCAGCGCGCTCAGCTACCTGCTCGAAGGGTTGAACAAGCCGGTTATCCTGACCGGCTCGCAATTGCCGATCGGCACCATACGTACCGATGCCAAGGAGAATTTGATCACTGCGATCGAAGTGGCCGCTGCATGCGATGAACAAGGCCGGGCCACGGTGCCCGAAGTGGCGGTGTACTTCGAGTACAGCCTCTACCGGGGCAACCGCACGGTGAAGGTGCATGCGGAGCGGTTCGAGGCCTTCCGATCGCCTAACTACCCACGGCTTGCGGAGGCGGGTGTACACCTGAAGTATGATCGTTCCGCGATCTTGCCCTATCGGGAAGTACCACTCAAGGTCCATGATCGTATGAACGACCAAGTGGGTGTGATCCGCTTGTTCCCGGGCATCCGGGCGGAGTGGATCCGGCACGCGTTGTCCACACCCGACCTGCGTGCCGTGGTGCTCACCACCTTCGGAAGTGGTAACGGCCCGACGGATCCGGCCTTCATCGCAGCGCTTCGCGAAGCCCGTGAACGGGAGATCACCTTGGTGAATGCCACCCAATGTTTCGGAGGCCAGGTGGAACAAGGGCGGTACACCACCAGCCAGGCTTTTGTCGACCTCGGCGTGCTGAGCGCCAAGGACATGACCGTAGAGGCCGCGGTAACGAAGTTGATGTTCCTGTTAGGGCAGGGGCTGGGCACAGGCGCGTTGGCTGAAGCCTTCTGTGCTTCGATCTGCGGTGAGGTTACAGCCTGAGCATCAAAGAGGGATCGCCCGAAGCGGGATTTCCCGGGAGGGGGAGGCTTCAAGTTGAAGCCAGCGTTCGTTTCGCTCACCGTCTTCTTCGTACGGTCCCTCACTCAAGCAAGCTTGGCGATGTTCCGGACGCAGAAGCCGCCCTTGCGGGGCGGCCTTCAACTTGGCGGAGAGAGAGGGATTGCCCGAGGCGGGCTTTCCCGGGAGGGGGAGGCTTCGATCAAGAGCTTGGCGCCCGCTTCGCGGTCACCGGCTTTTTTATTCATCCACTCGCTCGAACTTCGTTCGGCTCGCGGACGAACAAAAAAGCCGTCGTGCCTTCGGCACTAACGGCTTTTGATCGGCGGAGAGAGAGGGATTGCCCGAAGCGGGCTTTCCCGGGAGGGGGAGGCTTCGATCAAGAGCCTAGTGCCCGCTTCGCGGTCACCGGCTTTTCCGCCCTCCCACTCACTCGAACTTCGTTCGGCTCGCGGGAGAACGGAAAAGCCGCCGTGCCTTCGGCACTGACGGCTTTTGATCGGCGGAGAGAGAGGGATTCGAACCCCCGTTACCCTTTCGAGTAAACACACTTTCCAGGCGTGCGCCTTAAACCACTCGGCCATCTCTCCAGATGGGCCGCGAAAATAGCGAAACAAGCCATGCG
>JAEUTB010000122.1 GCA_016787995.1 Flavobacteriales bacterium
CTTCGCCACCAGCGTGGACCAGGCCATCGGCTTGGCCCGCGCCAACAGCCTGTGGCCCCTGCCCTTCGCCACCAGCTGCTGCGGCATCGAGTTCATGAGCACCATGAGCTCCCACTACGACCTGAGCCGGTTCGGCATGGAACGCCTCAGCTTCAGCCCACGCCAAAGCGACCTGTTGATGGTGATGGGCACCATCGCGAAGAAGATGGCCCCCGTCCTGCGCGACGTGTACATGCAGATGGCCGAGCCCAAGTGGGTGCTCAGCATGGGCGCCTGCGCGTGCACCGGCGGCATCTTCGACACCTACAGCGTGTTACAGGGCATCGACCGGGTGATCCCGGTGGATGTGTACATCCCGGGTTGCCCACCCCGTCCGGAGCAGGTGATCGACGGCATCCTGAAGATCCAGGAGCTGAGCAAGAACGAGAGCCTGCGCCGACGCTACAGCAAGGAATACCAGGACCTCCTGGCCAAATACGCCATCGATTAATGCAGTTCACCGCAACGACGCAGCGAACGCAACGGTCAACGCAACGGGACCGACCAGCCCATCAGGCGGTGTTCGATCCGCATGCACTCCTTGGCGGGGCCTTTGCGTCCGTGGTGACTTGGCGGTTAAAGACCTCCCCATCATGCCCGGGTTTTTGATCAAAGCGGACCGCGACCAACAGGTGAGGGACCGTGTGTCCACCGCTTTCGGGGAAAGAGTCCTTGCCATCGAGCAGGAGCGTGACCTGCTCTGTATCCACGTGAAGAAGGAAGCGCTGCACGACCTGCTGCGCACCCTGAAGGAGGAGCTTGGCTTCCACTTCCTCACCAGCTGCTGCGGCATGCACTTCCCGGATGAGGCCCAGGATTTCGGGCTGGTCTACCACCTGCACGACATGCGGGCGGGTCATCGCATCCGGGTGAAATGCCGCACCACCGCCAACGACCTCGAGTTCAAGACCGCCACCGACCTATGGCCAACGGCCAACTGGATGGAGCGCGAGGCTTGGGATTTCTTCGGGATCCGGTTCAAGGGACACCCGAACTTGAAGCGTATCCTGAACATGGAGGACTTCCCCGCGTTCCCGCTACGTAAGGACTATCCGTTGGAAGACCCCACCCGTCAGGATAAGGACGATAGATTCTTCGGACGATGAGCCAGCAGCCACCCACCGACTTCTGGGCGAAAGACCTTGTCGAAGGTCGTGACCTGCGCGAGCTCACCACGCTCAACCTGGGTCCCACCCACCCGGCCACGCACGGCATCTTCCAAAACGTGCTCACACTCGACGGCGAGATCATCCTCGACGCCCAACAGACCATCGGGTACATCCACCGCGCTTTCGAGAAACTGGCCGAACGCCGTCCGTTCTACCAGATCACGACGCTGACGGACCGGATGAACTACTGCAGTGCCCCCATCAACAACATGGGTTGGCACATGACGGTGGAGAAGTTGCTGAACATCGAACTGCCGAAGCGTGTGCAATACATGCGGGTGATCGTGATGGAGCTGGCGCGCATCGCCGACCACATCATCTGCAACACCATCATCGGGCAGGACGTCGGCGCCACCACGCCCTTCCTCTACGTGTACCAGTGGCGCGAGAAGATCTACGAGGTGTACGAGGAGATCTGCGGCGCACGCCTCACCACCAACATGGGCCGCATCGGCGGCTGGGAGCGTAATTGGAGCGATGCGGCCTGGGCCAAGATCAAGGCCATCGTAAAGGACCTTCCTGCCGGGCTGAAGGAGTTCGACAACATGCTGCTGCGAAACCGCATCTTCATGGACCGCACCATCGGTTGTGGGCCCATCAGCGGCGAGCGTGCCTTGGCGTACGGCTTTACGGGACCCAACCTGCGCGCAGCTGGCGTGGACTATGACGTGCGCGTCGCTGACCCATACAGCAGCTACGACGAGTTCGATTTCATCATCCCCGTGGGCACCAACGGCGATACGTACGACCGCTTCACGGTGCGCCAGGAAGAGATGCGGCAGAGCCTCTCCATCATCCGCCAGGCGATGGAAAAGCTGGATAAGATGAGCGACAAGACCACTTTCCGCGGTGATGTGCCCGAATGGGTGTTGCCACCGAAGGAAGAAGTCTACAGTGCCATGGAGCCCCTGATCTGGCACTTCAAGATCGTGATGGGCGAGACGGACGTGCCCGTAGGCGAGGTGTACCACTGCGTGGAGGGCGGCAACGGCGAACTGGGCTTCTACCTGGTGAGCGATGGCGGCCGCACCCCTTACCGCCTGCATTTGCGCCGGCCGTGCTACATCTACTACCAGGCCTTCCCCGAGATGATCAAAGGCAGCATGTTGAGCGACGCGATCATCACCATGAGCAGCATGAACGTGATCGCAGGTGAACTGGACGCCTAAGCTCATGGACCGCCACGACGCCACGACCGCCACGGAGCCGCTACGCATGCTGGAGGAGGACCGTTTGGCCAAACTCGTTCTCGACGCTGCGTTCAAAGTGCATCGTGCGCTGGGTCCAGGTCTGCTGGAAAGCGCCTACGTCCATTGCTTGCTCCATGAACTGCGCACCGCTGGACTATCCGTGCACCATCAACAGCCGCTGCCTTTGCGTTACGCGGATGTGCAGCTGGATGCCGGATATCGCCTTGATCTTTGGGTCGAGAACAAACTGATCGTCGAGGTGAAGTCCGTAGAGGAGCTTCATCCGATACATAGCGCTCAGCTGCTTACGTACCTGAAGCTCACCGGTAATCGGCTCGGTCTGCTCATCAACTTCAACGAGATCCTGCTGAAACACGGTATTCGCAGACTCGCCAATGGAATGCCCGAATGACGTTGCGAACTCCTTTGCGTCCGTTGCGCCGTTGCGGTGATAGAATGGGTTCGCCAATGCCCACACCTC
>JAEUTB010000123.1 GCA_016787995.1 Flavobacteriales bacterium
GAACGTCGCCCATTTCATCGCTCGCCGCATCCTGGTGGACAAGGATCGGGCCGATCGTCTTTCGCGCCCCATCGTGGGCATCGCGGTGCTGGGCATCATCATCGGTATGGCGGTCATGATCGTCACGGTGGGCATCACCACGGGCTTTCAACGGGAGGTGCGGACGAAGGTAACCGGAGCAGGCGGGCACCTGCAGATCACCTCCATCAGCCAGACGGATTCCAAGGAAACGCCGCGGGTCGCCATTGCCCAGCCATTCTACCCTTCGCTGGATAGCGTGCCAGGGGTGCATCATATCCAAGTCTTCGCCACCCGCCCGGGGATCATCGAAACGGAGGAGGACATCCAAGGTGTCGTGCTGAAGGGTGTCGGAAAGGACCATGACTGGACATTCTTACAAGAGCACTTGAAGGCGGGCCGCCTGCCAGCGATCGGTGATACTGCGCGCCCGATGGACCTTCTTCTCTCCAAGTACCTCGGGGATCGCCTGCGCATCGGTGTGAACGACACCATCACCGTTTACCTCATCAAGAACAACGACGACATCCGCCCCCGCAAGTTCCGGGTAAGCGGTCTTTATGAGACCGGTATCGAGAATCTCGACCATCAGTTGGTCTATGTGGACATTGGCCATCTGCAGCGGTTCGCACAATGGGGCTTGAAGGCGGAGATCCTTGTGCACGATAGCGCGACCAGCGATGGCATCAAGATCGAAGGTCTTGCGTTCGGTGGTGACCGGGCTTATCGCTATGCCTGGCCGGGCACCTCGTTGGAAGGACCAGGTCCACATTGGATCCGAAATGTGAAGGACACCATGATCACGCTGATCCTCAGCGATGCCGAAGGAACACTTCCGGATACGGCGTGGGTACGGATCTCTCCTGTGGATGCGAAGCAACTAGTCAAAGAGTCGCACCTGCCAGAGCGATCCGCTGTCGTTGCACGTGGTGGCTCTGGTGGAAGTCATACCCGCTATGCTGGTGGGTTCGAAGTGATCCTCGATCGGTTCGAGGACCTTCAGGAAATGGATGACCTGATCTACCGGGAGCACCTCGACATCCGGCTCCGGAGCTTGAGCGTCCGTCAGCGTTTCCCGGAGATCTTCGCCTGGCTGGAATTGCTGGATACCAATGTCGTGGTCATCATCGTGCTCATGATCATCGTGGCGATCATCAACATGACCTCAGCCCTGCTCATCATCATCCTGGAGCGCACACCGATGATCGGCGTCTTGAAAGCACTGGGTAGCAGCAATGGCGCCATCCGAAGGATCTTCTTGATCGATGCGGTGTACATACTCGGGACAGGCATCGTGTTAGGCGACCTGCTGGGCATCGGGCTCTGCCTGATACAGCAGCGATTCGGCATCGTCACCTTGCCGGTGGAGAGTTACTACGTGGATGCCGTTCCCATCGACATCGACCTGATCCCGATCCTCCTACTCAACCTCGGCACCCTGGTGGTGTGTGTCCTTGCGCTCATCCTCCCCAGCATGTTGGTCACCCGCATCGCGCCAGCGAAGGCGATCCGGTTCTCCTGACCCCGGCGTTCAACATCAGGCCCCTACCTTCGCGCTAAGTCGCCGCCGGAAGATGCGGTTCATCCATGAAGATCCATCCCAACATCCTCAGCACCATCGGCAACACGCCCATGGTGAAGCTCAACCGCATCGTAAAGGACCTGCCCTGCACCGTGCTGGCCAAGGTGGAGACCTTCAACCCCGGCAACAGCATCAAGGACCGCATGGCCTTGAAGATGATCGAGGACGCGGAGAAGGCAGGCCTGTTGAAACCCGGCTACACCATCATCGAGGGCACCAGTGGCAACACCGGGATGGGCCTCGCCATTGCGGCCATCATCAAGGGCTACAAGTGCATCTTCACCACCACCGATAAGCAGAGCAAGGAGAAGGTGGACGCCCTGCGCGCCTTCGGGGCCGAGGTGATCGTGTGCCCCACCAACGTGGATCCTGAAGACCCGCGCAGCTACTACAGCGTGAGCAGCCGCCTGGTGAACGAAGTACCCAACAGCTGGAAAGCCAACCAGTACGACAACCTGAGTAACCGCCAGGCGCATTACGAAACGACCGGTCCCGAGATCTGGGACCAGACCGACGGTAAGATCACGCACCTCGTGGTGGGCGTGGGCACCGGCGGCACCCTCTGTGGCACCGGTCGGTACCTGAAGGAGAAGAACCCGAACATCAAACTGTGGGGCATCGACACCTACGGGTCCGTCTTCAAGAAGTTGAAGGAGACCGGCATCTTCGACAAGAACGAGATCTACCCGTACATCACTGAGGGCATCGGCGAGGACTTCGTGCCACAGAACGTGGACATGGACCTCATCGACCACTTCGAGAAGGTCACCGACCGCGATGCGGCCATCTATACCCGCAAGGTGGTCAAGGATGAGGGCATCTTCGTGGGCAATAGCGCCGGCGCGGCCATGGCGGGTCTGATGCAGATGAAACACCTGCTGAAGCCAACGGACGTGGTGGTGGTGATCTTCCACGACCATGGCACGCGCTACCTCGGTAAAATGTTCAACGATGATTGGATGCGCGAGCGGGGCTTCTTGGTGGAAGAGAAACCCACCGCTGGCGATCTGCTCAAAGGCAAGGACCTGCAACTATTGAGCGTGGAGGCCGATGAACCCGTGCTGATGGCCATCGACAAGATGCGCGCCCACAACATCGACCAACTGCCCGTGTTCGAATCCGGCAAGCCTGTGGGCACCATCACCGACGCGCGCTTGTTCGACGCCATCCTGGAGGATGCGGATGTGCGCACCCAAAAAGCACGGGTGGTCATGGGCCCTACCCTACCAGTCCTGAAAACCGATGCCACATTGGATGAAGTGGCGAAGCGCCTGGGAAATGGCAGTCCGGCAGTGCTGGTGGAACAGCCCAACGGATATGGCATATTGACGAAGCAGGATATCATCGGGAAGTTGAAATGATCAGATTATCGGAGGATCAGATGATCAGAAACTAACTGCCTACGCAATGGAACTTGGAGGGCTACTGGACCTCTTGAACATGCTGGGAGCGTTTGTTCGGAGGTTGTTCGGCTATCCAAGGACCAGGATGAACGAAGAATTCAGAACTAGGGACAATACCCTCTTAGGCCTAGGCACGATCTGCGGGATATTTGTGCTTTGCATCTTCCTTTTCACTTGTTGAAGCTATCTAGCGGATCATCTGATAATCTCATTTTCTGATCTTCTGATCCATGCACTCCCTTACCGACCAAATGCACCGCACCATCCAGGTGCCCCATGTTCCCCAACGCATCATCTCCCTTGTCCCCTCGAAGACCGAGTTGCTCCACGATCTCGGCCTGGGCGACCGTGTGGTGGGCATCACCAAGTTCTGCATCCATCCAGCGCATAGTTACGCAGCAAGACCTGCGTGGCGGGCGCAAGCCATCCTACGCCTCCGTCGAATTCGATCCAATAAAAGCGTTGAGGTGGACGATATACCTTGAGAATATTGAGCAAGAAGAATGTCCTACTTGTAGCCCATGATAATTCCACTGAAACAGGTCAAATTCAGGAACTGGGCACTAGTGGTGGTCCTTGGTCTATTACTGGCGAGTAGTTCCAACATCAATTGGGGAGCTGAACACTGGCGCACGGTCCTTCAAGTCGATGCACGTGGATACTACGCTTACCTGCCTGCATTGCTACTCGAAGCAGACCCCAATTTCGGCTCATTCGAAAAGAACGAACTAGAACTCACCAAGGACCCGAAGATGGTGTACGACTACAGACATCTTCACAATGAACGATACATCAATAAGTACTACATAGGAACGGCCATCATGGAGCTTCCGTTCTTCACCATTGCCCACATCTACGCCGTACTTAACGGAACAGGCACGGAAGGATGGTCGAAACCTTACGTAGTCTCGGTGAACCTCTCCGCCATTGCCCTCGTGATGCTAGGCTTGTGGGCCATGTCGCGCATCCTGGAAAGCTATGGGGTGAGTGACCTGAACGTAGCATTCACCCTGGTCAGCTTCGCTTTCGGCACGAACTTGTTCTATTATACGGTGGTGGCACCTGGTATGTCGCATGCGTACAGCTTTGGACTTTGCACAGCCTACCTGCTCCACCTGCGTCATCTGGCGTTGCAGCCATCGCCGAGATCATGGATCGCGTCGTGCGTGCTGTTAGGAGCCATCATTCTTGTTAGACCTGTGAATGGGGTCATCCTATTGGCCATGCCGATCTTCTTGAATGACCGTCTGCGCATTCAAGGTTTGACCAAGATGCTGAAAAACGCACCCATGAAGGCTATGATCGGGGTATTGGCATTTTCTATCGTGGTCAGTATCCAATTCATCTATTACAAAGTGGCTACAGGAGATTGGGTGGTCTATAGTTACGGCGAAGAAGGGTTCAATTGGGCTCAGCCGCATTGGTGGGACATGCTTTGGAGCTACCGGAAGGGCCTGTTCGTATATACACCGATGACACTCCTTGCGTTCGTCGGATCACCTTTCCTTTATCGCGTTTCCAGAAGATCGTTGATCGCTTGGTCGGCTTTCTTCGTCATTCTCACCTACCTGCTTTCCTCCTGGTGGAACTGGTGGTACGGCGGTAGTTTCGGAGCACGTGTTTACGTGGAATTCCTATCGCTTTTCGCCCTTCCTTTCGGGCTTGCTCTCGAAAACCTGAAAGGAACGCTGAAACGGACCTTTTTGGTCACCGCAGCGCTCCTGGTCGTCTTTTGTCAGATCCAGACGTACCAAGCCCGCTATTATAGGATCCACTGGTCCGATATGGACAAGGAGCGATATTGGGATGAATTCCTACGGATCGACCGACTGCCATGAACCAGCTCAACCCTCTTGTCGCTATCACCGACCAAATGCACCGCACCATCCAGGTGCCCACCCACCCCCAACGCATCATCTCCCTTGTCCCCTCGCAGACCGAGTTGCTCCACGATCTCGGCCTTGGCGACCGCGTGGTGGGCATCACCAAGTTCTGCATCCACCCGGAGACCTGGTTCAAGACCAAACACCGTGTGGGCGGCACCAAAAAGTTGGATCTGGCCAAGATCCGCGCACTGAGGCCGGACTTGATCATAGGCAACAAGGAGGAGAACGAAAGGGCCGATATCCAAGCGCTCGCTGAAGAATTCCCGGTGTGGATGAGTGACATCCGCACCTTGGAGGACGCGTTGGACATGATCGAGCGCATTGGTGAAATGACCGGGACGCACGCACAGGCCTTAAGCCTCGCAGAACGGATCAACAACGGATTCGCGGCACTGAACCCTTTAGAGGACGAGCTGTCGGCCGCCTATCTGATCTGGAGGGAGCCGTACATGGCAGCGGGACGGGGCACCTTCATCAACGACATGCTAAAGCGATGCGGTCTCCAGAACGTGTTCGATGAAGGGGATGCCCGCTATCCACGACTAACGCCGCAGGATCTGGCCGAAGCCGACCCTGATGTTATCCTGCTATCGTCCGAACCTTATCCATTCCAGGAAAAGCACCTGGCGGAGATCAACATGATCTGCCCGGGCACCCCGGTGCGGATCGTGGACGGGGAGATCTTCAGTTGGTATGGAAGCCACCTGCTCCATGCACCGGCCTACTTCGGCACGCTATTGGCCGGTTTGGCACCGCGCAACGTGGAATGAGGGGCAGTCGAACGGATCCGCATACTTCAACGGTCGTATCGTCGTTCCAGCGGCGGCGTTACCTTCCATGGTCGGATACTTTTGCAACACCTTGTTCCGCCAAGCCATAGCTCTATTCGTCGTGGTCGTGTTCGGCCTATTCGGCCCTGCGCATGGTCAGCGTGTGGGATTGGTCTTGAGCGGTGGTGGCGCCACGGGGCTCACCCACATCGGGGTGATGAAGGCGTTGGAGGAGAATGGCGTTCCCATCGACTACATCGCTGGCAGCAGCATGGGCGCCCTTGTCGGCGGGTTGTACGCCGCAGGATATTCACCGGTCCAGATCGATTCCCTGTTCCATACGGAGCTGTTCCAGATCATGGCCGAGGGCGGGATCGAGCCTCGCCACCAGTACTATTTCAAGCAGGATGCACCTGATGCATCGGTGATCAGTGTGAAACTGGACCTGGACACCATGCTCCAGTATTCGCTTCCGACCAACCTACGGGAACCGGCCCTGATCGACTATGAGCAGATGACCATGTTCGGTCCGGTTTCAGCGCTCGCCGGATATGACCTGGACAAGCTTTTCGTGCCTTTCCGGTGTGTTGCGTCAGACATCACGGACCAGCGATCGGTGACCTTCAGTGAAGGCGATCTCGCGCAAGTGGTCCGTGCGAGCATGAGCTACCCGTTCTACTTCAAGCCGATCCGTGTGGATGGTCACTTGATGATGGATGGTGGACTGTACAACAACTTCCCGAGCGATGTGATGTACCATGATTTCCTTCCGGACATCATCGTTGGCAGCAATGTTTCGTACAACAGTCCACCGCCCAGTGAGGATGACCTGCTCGGTCAGTTGCGGGCCATGATGCAGGAGCGCACCACCTATGCGATCCAATGCGAGAACGGTGTCATCATCGAGCCCATCACCAGCACATCGCTTTTTGATTTCAGCGAGCCCGGACTGGCCATCGCCGATGGGTATGCCGCAGCCATGGCTCGGATGCCCGAGATACTCGCTCAGGTCAAGCGCCGGGTAACTCCTGAGGAAATGGCCCAGCGCCGGCGCGTGTTCCGTGATGGAATGCCAGCGCTGATCATCGACCAGGTCCGCATCTATGGTCTTACCAAGTCTCAGACCAGGTATGTTGAACGGAGTCTTTACCGCGGTATGACATCGCTCACCTCCGATCAACTCAAACCGAAGTACTTCCGTTTGGTCGCCGACCGGAATATCGCCCGGCTTTACCCCAAAGCGACATACGCTCCGGAAAGGCAGCGTTTCGACCTTGATCTGTATGTGAAACGGGAAAAGAAGTTGCAGGTGCGCTTTGGCGGCATGTTCTCATCACGCCCCATTAATACGGGCATGGTCGGGTTGCGCTACAACTTGTTCGGTCGAAGTTCGGCACACGTGGATGCATCGTCCTACTTCGGGAAATTCTATGCGGCTGGCCAATTGAAACTCCGGGCTTACCTGAGCACGAAAGCGCCGATCTACCTGGAGCCCACCTTCAACCTGCACCGCTGGGACCACTTCCGAAGCTTCAGCACCTTCTTCGATGAGGTGAAACCCTCGTTCATCGTGATCCGCGAAGCATTCGGTGGTTTGAACGCAGGCATGGGCTTGGACAATAAAGGGATACTGCGCTACGACATCAAGTTGGGCGAAACCCTGGACCGCTACTACCAAGGGCAGGACTTCACCGGCCAGGACACCACCGACGTGACCACTTTTCGCCATGTGACCACGGGCTTGATGATCGAACGCAATTCACTGAATCGCAAACAGCACCCGAACGCCGGTGAATCGTTGATGGCTTCGATCCGGTACATCAGCGGCGACGAAACAACGGATCCTGGAAGTACGAGCGTGGATAACCTCAGGACTTTCAAGGCCAACCACACATGGGCGGTGGCGAAGGTCTCATTGGACAAGTATTTCCTACCACGCGGTATCTTCAAGTTCGGGTTTCTGGCCGAAGGGGTCTTCAGCACCATGCCAGCCTTCCAGAACTTCACGGCCAGTGTGATCCGATCCCCAGCGTTCCAGCCAACCCCGGAGAGCAAGACCTACTTCATCGAACAATTCCGTTCGCCCAAATACGTGGCCGGTGGAGTACGCACCATCATCGCTGTGGCGCGTAACAAGTTCGACCTACGCTTGGAGGCACACGTATTCCAACCCTACGAGCCGTTCTCGCGCGCCACGGACAACACCACCGAACTGGCACCCGCGTTCTCCGAGCGTTACTACCTCGGCTCCGGCTCGCTCATTTACCAAAGTCCGCTCGGGCCGGTGTGGTTCAACCTGAGCTATTTCGATGGTTTGCGCGAGCCATGGGCGTGGAGCCTGAACTTCGGCTATGTCCTCTTTAACCAGAAGGCGCAGGAATGATCACCCACGACCTCCTCGATGCATACGAGTCCGTAAAAGGCGAGTATGAGAAACTCCCTTGGGGTAAAAAGCCGGATGAGCAGCTCTGGGAGACCGTGGACGAGATCCTACTGGATCTTCACCTGATCCAGCACGGCTATGCATCCGATGGTTACGAGCGCCACATCGAACGGAAGCTGAAAGAGGTCTGTGCCGACCCTACCGTTGTTGAACGGATGCGAGCACTACGCTTCTGAGCGCACCTGTAACGAAGAAGCCCCCTGTCTGGAGGGGGCCTCTTCATTCGGGGGGATCGGTGATCAAGCCTGAGCCGCTGGTCCGCCGAAGTTCATCGGGATCTCGGGCATCTCCGTTTCGCGGATGGAACCGTGCACCTGTTCGAATTTCTGCACATTGTCCGCAAGGGCACGCATGAGGCGTTTAGCATGCTGTGGGGTCAGCAGGATGCGCGAACGCACCTTCGCCTTCGGCACGCCCGGCATCACACGCACGAAGTCCACTACGAACTCCGAATTGCTGTGGGTGATGATGGCGAGGTTGCTGTATATGCCATCGGCCACCTCTTCGCTGATCTCGATGTTCAGCTGGTTGCCGCGGGGTTGGTCTTTCGGGTCGGACATGTTGGCGTGGGATAAGAACGCGCAGGGGCGCGACGTATCGCACCCCTGCCACGTTCGTTGTTATCAGTCGTTCACCTCCTCGGTGGCCACGTTCTCCGCTTGGAGACGTGCGTATTCGTCCTTGTTGGCCACGATGGTGCTCTGGTAAGCGCGGGCACCGGTGCCGGCAGGAATGAGGTGACCAACGATCACGTTCTCCTTCAAGCCGTTCAGGTGGTCCTCCTTGGCGTTCACAGCAGCCTCGTTCAGCACCTTGGTGGTCTCCTGGAAGGAAGCGGCACTGATGAAGCTGTCAGTCTGCAGTGATGCACGCGTGATGCCCTGCAACATGATGCGTGCTGTGGCGGGCTTGGCCGGACGGGCTTCCGCAAGGGCGGCATCCTTGCGCTTGAGGGCGCTGTTCTCATCGCGCAACTTGCGCGCGCTGATCATCTGGCCTTCTTTCAGTGTTGGGCTGTCGCCGGCGTTGGTAACGACCATCTTCTCGTAGATGGAATCGTTCTCCTCCATGAACTCGGTCTTGTTCACGCTCTGGCGCTCCAGGAAACGGGTATCGCCCGGATCCTCGATCTCCACCTTGCGCATCATCTGGCGCACGATCACCTCGACGTGCTTGTCGTTGATCTTCACGCCCTGCATGCGATACACTTCCTGCACTTCGTCCACGAGGTACTCCTGCACCTTGGTGGGGCCCTGGATGTCCAGGATGTCGCCCGGGGCGATGCTGCCATCGCTCAGAGGCGCTCCCGCCTTGGTGAAATCGTTCTCCTGCACGAGGATGTGCTTGCTCAGGGGCACCAGGTAGGTCTTGTGCTCGCCGGTGCGGCTCTCCACCACGATCTCGCGGTTGCCGCGCTTGATCTTGCCGTAGGAGATGATGCCGTCGATCTCGCTCACCACAGCAGGGTTGCTGGGGTTGCGGGCTTCGAAGAGCTCGGTCACCCGCGGCAGGCCACCGGTGATATCGCCACCCTTGCCGGAGCTGCGGGGGATCTTCACCAGCACATCGCCTGCTTCGATCTTCTGGCCCTCCTTAACTATGATGTGGGCGCCCACGGGTAGGCTGTAGCTCTTGAGCTCCTCCTTGCCCTTCGGGTCCATGATCTTGATCGT
>JAEUTB010000173.1 GCA_016787995.1 Flavobacteriales bacterium
CCTTTCGAAGCCGTGAACCTGAAAGCCGTTGATGTCCGCGTGATCCGCATCTATGAGAACAATATCGCGCAGTTCCTACAGGTGAACAACCTCGACGGCCAACGTGAACTCGCCCGTGTGGGACGCCTGGTCACCAAGAAGACGGTTCCACTGAAGACCAGTGATGCGCCCGACCTCGGCCGATGGAACCGGTTCTACCTGAACCTGGAAGAGCACATCAAAGCAGAACCGGGCGCCATCTACCGTGTTGAACTTTCCTACACCCGAAAGCACTCGGTCTACCCCTGTACCGACGATGGCGGGACGAACGATCCCGAACCCGAGGTCACGTGGGAGCAGGAGCAAGCCGCGTACGATCGCTACGAGGACTACTGGTACTACGAGGACTACTACTACGACGACTACGACCATACGGAACGGGAGGATCCCTGCACGCCCTCCTACTTCATGCGCAATAACACCGTGGCGCGCAACATCCTGGCCTCGGACCTTGGCCTCATCGCCAAGGGTGGCAACGACGGCTCGCTGATCATCGCCGTGAGCGATCTGCGCACCACCGAACCGCTCTCCGGCGTGAAACTCGACGTGCTCGACCTGCAGCGCAAGAGCCTTGGAAGTGTGGTGACCGATGGTCAAGGGCTCGCCACCCTGCCGGCCAGTGCACGCGGTAAGGTCGTGAACAAACCATTCTTGCTGGTGGCCTCGAAGGGAACACAGCGCGGTTACTTGAAACTCGATGATGGCTCTTCCCTTTCGGTGAGCGAATTCGATGTGCAAGGCACTGCGATAGAACGGGGCTTGAAGGGCTTCCTCTACGGGGAACGTGGTGTCTGGCGACCTGGTGATTCACTCTATCTCGCCTTCATCCTGCAAGACGCCCAGGACAAGCTCCCGAAGGATCATCCTGTGGTGCTCGAACTCACCGACCCGCGCGGACGCCTCGATCAGAAACACGTGCGCACCACTTCGGTGAACGGGGTGTACGCCTTCCGTTGTGCCACGGCATCCGATGCACCAACCGGCGTTTGGAATGCCCGCGTGGTGGTGGGTGGTGCCACCTTCCACAAGAACATCCGCATCGAAACGGTGAAACCGAACCGGCTGAAGATCAACCTCGACGTGGGTGAACGCATCGCCGGTGGTGGTGAGCAGAACATCAACCTCCGCTCCAACTGGCTGCATGGTGCCCCCGCGCGTGGGCTCAAGAGCCGCGTGACCGTGACCATGACATCCGGCGCTGCAGAATTCAAAGGCTACGAGAAGTACGTGTTCGACGACCTCCGCACCTATGTACCGGAGGAAGAGCAAGTGGTCTTCGACGGCGCGTTGAGCGAGCAGGGTGCAACGAGTTTCCCGCTGCGGATCGAAGCTGGCCGCAGTGCACCGGCCATGGTGCGGACCAACATCGTGACCCGCGTGTTCGAGGCGGGTGGTGATGCCAGCATGGACCGCACCTCGGTGGCGTACTACCCCTACTCCAGCTACACGGGGATCAAGGCCCCAGCATCCTTCAACGCGTGGGGCGGGCTGGTGACGGATACCACCTATGCGCTCCCGGTGATCGCACTGAACGCCGAAGGGCGACCGCTGGCTGGCCACACATTGAAAGCCCAGGTGTACAAGATGTAGCGCAACTGGTGGTGGGATGGCGACCTCGATGGTGCGGCCAACTACATCAGCTCACCGAGCGTGGAACTGCGTCAGGAATTCGACATCGTGACCAATGCCAAAGGGCAGGCCAGCGTAAAGTTCCGTGTGGATCGTCCGGAGTGGGGACGTTTCACCGTGCGGGTGACCGATCCCGCTAGCGGACATAGCAGCGCGCTCCAATTCTACATGGACTGGCCCGGATGGGAAGGCCGTTCACGACGCGATGAACCCGACCAGGCCGCGATGCTGAGCTTCAACAGCGAGAAGGACAAGTACAACGTCGGTGATGAAGCCACGCTCATCATCCCCAGCAGTGGCAGCGGTCGCGCACTGATCAGCTTGGAGACCGGCAGCCGTACGCTGGATGCCGTGTGGGTGGACTTGAAAGAAAAGGAAACACGGTTCACCTTCCCGATCATCGAGGAAATGGCCCCGAACGTGTACGCGCACGTCTCCGTGGTGCAGCCGCATGCCAAGACCCTCAACGACCTTCCGATCCGGCTCTATGGGGTGATCCCCATCCTCGTGGAGGATCCGCAGACGCACCTGGAGCCCGTCATCACCATGGCCAAGGAGATCAAGACCGATGCCGCGTTCGAAGTGGAGGTGAGCGAGAAGGCCGGTGATGCCATGACCTACACCCTCGCCATCGTGGATGAAGGCCTGCTCGATCTCACCCGCTTCAAGACCCCTGATCCGTGGAACCATTTCTATGCACGCGAAGCGCTCGGGGTGCGCACCTGGGACATGTACGACCAGGTCATCGGGGCGTTCGGTAGGCAGCTCTCGCGGGTGCTGGCACTGGGTGGAAGCGACGATGCCGGACCAGCCGATAACGCGAAAGCGAACCGGTTCAAGCCCGTGGTGAAGTATGTAGGCCCCTTCAACCTGGAGCGCGGGAAAAAGGCGAAGCACAGCTTCACCATCTCCAACTATGTGGGCTCGGTGCGCGTGATGGTGGTGGCCACCGACGGGGCCAAGGCTTATGGCAACGCCGAGAAGAACGTTGCGGTGAAGAAACCATTGATGGTGCTGGCCACCCTGCCGCGTGTGTTAGCCCCGGGCGAGCGTGCGGACCTTCCGGTCACGGTGTTCGCCATGGATCCGAAGGTGAAGGAGGTGAAGGTGAAGTTGGAGCCGAACAGCTTCCTGATCCCGGACGGACCTTCGGAGAAGACGATCCGCTTCAACAGCACCGGCGACCAAGTGGTGCGCTTCAGCGTACGCGTAAAAGAGGCCATCGGTGTGGCCAAGGTGAAGGTGAGCGTGAGTGGTGCGGGCGAAAGCGCATCCGAAGCGATCGAACTGCAGGTGCGTCAACCGAACCTACCCAGCACCGATGTGGTGGAGGTGTACCTCGAACCCGGCAAGAGCTGGCAGGAGACCGCAGCGCCACTCGGGGTGGCCGGCACCAACAGCGCATATGTGGAACTGAGCACCATACCACCGGTGGACTTCGGGCGTCGCCTGCAATACCTCATCGACTACCCACACGGCTGCCTGGAGCAGACCACGTCGAAGGCCTTCCCGCAGTTGTACATCGCCAAGGTGATGGACCTGCCCGCGCGCACGGAGCAAACGATGCGTGCCAACGTGGATGGGGCGTTGCGGCGCATGACCCAATTCCAACGCAACGATGGCAGCTTCAACTATTGGCCCGGTGGTGGTGACTACTACGATGACTGGTCCTCGATCTACGCGGGACACTTCCTCGTGGAAGCACAGCGCGAAGGGTTCAAACCCATCGGTGGCTCCTTGACCAACTGGCTCGCGTACCAGCGCAAGGCGGCGCGCGAGTGGCAGGGTGTGATCCGCGAAGGCTGGTCACGCGAAGCCACCCAGCTCACACAGGCATACCGACTTTACACCTTGGCGTTGGCCAACCATCCGGAACTCGCTGCCATGAACCGGTTGCGCGAACAGCGCGATCTGTCCGTCATGGGCCGATGGATGCTTGCCGCGGCTTATGCCAAGATCGGACAAAAGGATGCGGCCAAGCGCCTGGTGGAAGGGGTGCCTGCTGCGATCCAAGCCTACGCCGAACAAGGCTTCACCTACGGCAGTGGGCTGCGTGATGAAGCCATCATCGCCGAAGCGCTGATGGCCATGGGTGAGACCGCGAAAGCCGCCGGCGTGATCCAACGTATCGCCAAGGAATTGAGCAGCGAAGGATGGTATAGCACACAGACCACCGCGTTCGGGCTGATGGCGACCGCGCACTTCACCCAACAGGACAAACTGCAGAAAGGCATCACCTACAAGATGACGCTCGAAGGCAAGACCACCGACAAGTTCACGGAAAAGGCCATCAGCCGGATGGATCTGCCCACACCCAATGGCAAGGCATCTGTAGCGATCACCAATACGGGTAAGGCAGGCATCTACCTGCGCTATGTGCGCACCGGCGTGCCGCTGGCTGGTGAGGAACAGGCCAGTTCAAGAGGCTTGGCCATGAACGTGACCTATACCGACATGAGCGGTCATGCAATAGACCCCGCTCGTATCGAGCAAGGCATGGACTTAATGGCCGTGGTGAAACTCACCCACCCCGGTGTTGTGGATGGCTACCAGCAACTAGCGCTCACGCAAGTGTTCCCTTCGGGATGGGAGATCCGCAACAACCGGATGGAGGGGAACGAAGAAGGGGCCCAAGCCTCCTCCTTCACCTATCAGGACGTCCGCGATGATCGTGTGCTCACGTACTTCGACCTCTGGCGTGGGAACACCGTGACCTACCGCGTGATGTTGAACGCTGCGTACACGGGACGTTACTACCTTCCAGGTGCATCGTGCGAAGCGATGTACGACCATACCGTGAACGCGCGAAGCATGGGACGCTGGGTGGAAGTGGTGCCCGCAGGTGAAGCCGAGAGCGCACAACGGTAAGGGCATGAAGCGCTGGCGGCGAACGCTCGCCTGGGTATTGGTCGGGTTCGGGCTCTTGCTCGGTTGGGCCCGGTGGGCTCCGATGGATCCGCTGTTCCCCGGTCCAAGGAGCACGGTGCTGTTGGACCGCGCGGGAACAACCCTGGCGGCTTCGGTGGCAGCCGATGGACAATGGCGCATGCCACCGGGCGACTCCATACCGGTGCGCTTCGAGCGCTGCTTGATCGCCTTCGAGGACCGGCACTTCCGCTCGCACCTCGGCATCCACATCCCATCCCTGGTGCGCGCCGCACAGCAGAACCGTAAAGCCGGTCGTGTGGTGAGCGGCGGCAGCACGATCACGATGCAGGTGGCGCGCATGGCACGCGGTGATCGCCCACGGACCTGGTGGAACAAGGCCGTGGAAATGCTCCTGGCGTTGCGCCTGGAGGTGCGGTACTCGAAGGATGCCATCCTCGCGCTCTACGCCTCGAACGCTCCATTCGGCGGCAACGTGGTAGGCCTCGAGGCTGCGGCGTGGCGTTGGTTCGGACGGGCACCGCACCAACTCGGCTGGGCCGAAAGTGCCACGCTGGCCGTGCTTCCGAACGCACCGGCACGGATACACCCCGGTCGTCAACGCGAGGCGCTCCGAAGGAAACGCGATCGGCTCCTCTCCTACCTGCGTGACACTGGCGTGATCGACAGCCTGGCTTGCGAACTCGCCATGGGCGAACCACTTCCCGAGCGTCCTTTACCGCTTCCGCGCATCGCACCACACCTGCTCGGCACCCTGGAAGCAGAAGGACTCCATGGCCAGCGGATCATCAGCACGATCGAGGCCGCGTTCCAGCAACGGGTCACCACCATCGCTGAGCGCCATGCCCAGACGCTGCGCGCGAACGAGGTCCACAATGCCGCAGTGCTCGTGTTGGACACCCGCACCAGTGAAGTACTGGCCTATGTGGGCAACCTGCCTTCTGCTGGGGAGGAACACGCAGGGGCCGTGGACATCGTTCGGGCCCGGCGCAGTGCAGGCAGTTTATTGAAACCGTTCCTGTTTGCGGACATGCTGCACAACGGTGAGCTCATGCCCGACCAGCTCGTGGCCGACCTACCCACGCATTACGACGGCTTCGCGCCCCGCAACTTCGATGAACGTTACGATGGAGCAGTACCCGCGTCATCGGCGCTGGCGCGGTCGTTGAACGTACCTGCCGTGCGTGCATTGAAACAGCACGGAATAGAACGCACCTTGCGGATCCTGCGCGCCATGGGGTTGCATAGCTTGGACAAGCGCGCCGACCATTATGGTCTTTCGCTCGTGGTCGGCGGTGCCGAAAGCACCTTGTGGGAACTCACCGGAGCCTATGCGTCGATGGCGCGGATCCTTCTGCATATGGAAGCGCCGGTACATGCACCCACGACCCTACTCCGGGGAACCCAACGCGGGGACTCGACCAATGGACCATTCAGCGCGGCTGCGGTCCACCATACGTTCATGGCGTTGCAGGACCTGAACCGTCCGGAATTGGAGAGCGGTTGGCAACACTTCGCCGGTACCGAACGCATCGCGTGGAAGACCGGCACCAGCTTCGGGCATCGGGATGCCTGGGCCATCGGCGTGACCGATCGGTACACGGTGGGCGTATGGACCGGCAACGCCGATGGCGAAGGAAGACCCGGACTCACCGGCACCTTGGCGGCGGCACCCATGCTCTTCGAGATCTTCACGGCGCTCCCGGATGGTCATGGGTTCGACACACCGTTCGATGAACTGGAACCCATGGCCGTGTGCCGCACGAGTGGCCATCGGGCCGGGCCGGACTGCCATCCTATCGACACGCTGCACATCATCCGCAGCGCCGTGCGCACCTTGCCTTGTCCCTATCATCAGCGCGTGTTCGTGGACCGCTCGGAGACCATGCGCCTCCCACCCGATGGGGACGGTCATTGGGTAAGTTGGTTCAACCTGCCTCCGGCGATGGAGCATTACTACGCAGCCTCACATGCTGGCTACCGTCCGTTGCCCAGCGCCGCATTCGGAGACGAAGGAACGAGCATGGGCCTTATCTATCCCGAGCCCGAAGCCCGGATCCTCCTCCCCGTTCAGCTGGATGGTACGTCGGCTCGCCTCGTCCTGCATGCTGCCCATCGCGATCCCGGAGCGATCATCAACTGGGATCTTGACGGCACCTTCGTCGGGCGCACCACGGGCGATCATAGGCTGCCTGTGGACCCGGAAGCCGGACCCCACAGCCTAACTTTGACGGACCAGCTGGGACGTACACTTCACGCGCGCTTTCAATGCATCGCTGGAAAAGTCGACCCTTCCACGGAATGAGATCATCGCTTCCACTCCTCGTCGGTCTGCTTGTGACCACCGGTCTATGGGCGCAACCCGATACGCTGTGGATACCCACCAACGGTGCGGTGGTGCCGCACGCGGTGGTGTACGAACCCGTTCGCATGGACGCGCAGTACAAGCGCATCGGCAAATTCGCCTCGGACACCAGCAAAGTGGCCGTGAGCATGGACTACAAGCGGGGCCATCCATCGGGGATCTACCGCGCCTACTACCCGGACGGCAGGCCCTTGGTCTTCGCTGTGTACGGTTGGGACAGCCCCCATGGCGATTGGACGGAGTACGATGAGGTGGGTGCGATAAGCTTGAAAGGCCAATACCGGCACGGACTGCGCGATGGGGTGTGGGCTTTCCGCAAGGAGGGCCTGGTAGGCCACTACAAGGAAGGCCTCAAGCATGGCAAATGGAAATACTACGAGAACGGTCGTATCCGACGGACCGAGTATTTCAAGAAGGATCAACTCGTACGCACCCGTAATTTCAATTGACCATTAACGACCTTTCACGAACCTTTACGGGGTAGTGAAGCAACCCGGCACGCCTTTCGTGCGTTCCACGCTACGATCACTTATGCACCTACGTCACCTCCCCCTCGTCCTCGCATGCTCCTTCCTGGCCTGGCAGCCGAAAGTGCAAGCACAACAGGATAACGATCCGCTGACCACCGGTAAGCTCAGCTCGCTCATGTACCACATCGACCGCATGTACGTGGATGATGTGGACAAGAACAAGCTGGTGGATGCGGCCATCGTGAGCATGCTGGCCGAGTTGGACCCGCATTCCATTTACATCCCCAAGGAGGATCTGGAGGAGGTGAACGAGCCCTTGAAAGGGAATTTCGAGGGTGTGGGTATCCAGTTCAACATCATCCGCGACACCATCTACGTAGTGGACGCCATCCCCGGTGGGCCATCGGAGCGTATCGGCATCCGGGCCGGTGACCGGATCATCACCATCGACAAGGAGAACGTGGCTGGCGTGGAGTTCAAGAACACCGATGTGATGAAACGCCTGCGCGGCAAGAAGGGCACCAAGGTGGATGTGGCCATCCTGCGCAAAGGCGAACCCGAGCCATTGGATTTCACCATCACCCGCGACAAGATCCCCATCTTCAGCGTGGAGGCCTCGTACATGGCCGAACCCAACGTGGGCTACATCAAGGTGAGCCGTTTCAGTGCCACCACCATGAAGGAGTTCCGCGAAAAACTCGGTGAGCTGAAAGCCGCGGGCATGAAGGACCTGATCCTCGATCTGCAAGGCAATGGCGGTGGCTACCTGCGCACCGCGATCGAGATGGCCGATGAGTTCCTGGGGGACCGTAAGCTGGTGGTGTATACCGAAGGCCGCACTTCCCCGCGCGAAGACACGTACGCCACCAAGGATGGGCTCTTCGAGAAGGGCCGATTGGTGGTGCTGGTGGATGAAGGCTCGGCCAGTGCCAGTGAGATCGTCAGCGGTGCGATACAGGATTGGGACCGGGGGCTCATCGTGGGCCGCCGCAGCTTCGGAAAAGGGTTGGTGCAGCGCCCTGTGATGCTGAGTGATGGTTCCGCTGTGCGCCTGACCGTTTCCCGCTACTTCACCCCCAGCGGACGCTCGATCCAAAAGTCCTATGACGAAGGCGTGGAAGCTTACCAGCGCGAGAAGAGCGAACGGCTCGCGAAAGGAGAGCTCACCACAGCCGATAGCATCCACATGGCCGATACGGTGAAATACTTCACCATGAACAAGCGCGTGGTGTACGGCGGCGGCGGCATCATGCCCGATGTGTTCGTGCCGATCGATACCACACAGAGTTCCGATTATTTCGGACAGCTCGTACGCAAAGGCATCCTCAACACCTTCGCCATCGCCAAAGTGGATGAGCTGCGCGATCGCTGGATGACTGCCTACCCCACGGTGGCTGCCTTCGGGCGCGACTTCCGGGTGGATGAAGCCCTCGGAAAAGAACTGCAGACGTATGCGACCAAGGAGGGCGTGGAGTTCTCCGAAACGGATTGGAACCGTTCACATGACCTGATCGCACTTCGCCTTAAGGCATTGATAGCCAGGGACCTGTGGAACACTTCGGCGTATTGGCAGGTGATCAATGCCGATAATCCGGTGGACCGCAGCTTCCAAAAGGCCGTGGAGGCGCTCTCCAACGATACGTTCCAGCGGCTGGGTATGGCCAAACAGTGAGTTGCCGAGCCTATGGTTTTCCGGAGCACCAGGTGATGATCGTGCGGAAGTAAAGAAACCGGGCCTCTCTTCCGCAGGCTTCTACGCACGCGAAGAAGTTTTCCACCTGCACACCAATTCCCTTTGTTGCGATATACCTTTAGTAGAATCCATGTTCCCATGAAAACTCAACGGACAACGGACAACGGACGGCGCTAAGGCGCTTTAGACGATCCATAGCACTTATGACCATGTGCGCCGGGTTCGCCCTAACGGCAGCGGCTCAGCAAAATGGGCGTATCAAAATAGCCGGGCCGAAGATCGAGGGCTGCCAAGTTTATGTAAGAGTCACTTTCCAACAGAACGATTGCGCTGGGGCGGGATCGACCACTGGCTGTATTCTTTTACCGATGGATGGCTCATCCACCGAGATCCAAACACCCAACGGAGCGTACCTTTATTTACGCTCCATTGAAGCTTGGTGCGGCAACCCTGCGTGCACAGGCGCAGCAACTCTGTATTGGTCGTGTCCGAACGGAACGTACAACACCGCGAGCTGTTGTGGGTACGAGATGGTCATAAAGGGTACCTTGGAACACGGCTTTAACATTGCAGCGCCATGATGCGCTCTGCGGCTGCGCTCGCCTCTGTGCTGCTGTTCGTGGGCCACGCCCGCGGGCAGCAGCGCAATGCGCACTGGCCTTTACCACGGGCCAATTGGATGCATTTCACAGAGGACGGTGCGCAAGCTGGTGCTTGGGTGCCTGGAACGGTTTGGATAACCGGATCGGCTTCGATCAGTTCGCCTACGGGGGAGTTGCAGCTCTACGGCGATGGGAATTACGTTTACGCGGGTGCTACGGGCACTGTCATCGCGTCAGCCCCTGGGTCGGCTTGGCCTTCCGTTCCATCCCCTGGTCCGTCTTCGCTTTTTTGTCCTTGGCCGGGAGATGATGAACGCATCGCCGCTTTTGCGCGTCGTTCGTCCTTCAATAACGCTGAGGCGCGCTTAGTGCACTTCAACTTCCTGCGTAATGCACAAACCGGCACCTGGGCACTGGAGGCGGGAAGCGAACAGGAACTGAACGATAGCAGCATGAACCCGCTGACCGCTGTGGCCCATGCCAACGGAACGGACTATTGGATCATCTCCCACGGCCACAGGGGGAACACCTTTCTGGCCTACAGGCTCACCGCACAGGGTGTGGACCCTGCGCCCGTGATCAGCCAGACCGGTCCTGCATTGCCCATGGCGACCAATTCTTACAATTCCATTAATCGCTTGGGCAGCCTGGTGGCCTCGTATTCCGGTACACAGCTCGCCCTTACGAATATGAGCACCGATTCATCCTCCGTCATCAGTTGCGACCTCTTCCAGTTCAATTCCAACACCGGGGTGGTGAGCTACTACTCCAGTCTGCCGATACTGAGTAATGGTGTTCACGGAACGGAATTCTCCCCGGACGCCACCAAGCTTTACCAGATGCACGGTGCATGGGCATCGGATTTTGGTTGGACCATCACCTTGCGGCAATTCGATCTGACCAGTCAGGACGCCGTGCAGATCGCTGCTAGTGCGGCGTTGGTGAGGACTGAGCTTTATCCACCCGAGTATGACATGCCGGACGGGCTAGGTCTGCGCATCGCATCAGCACCCGATGGTCGCATCTACTTGGTCTGGAACGGGGAGAACAGCCTGTCGGTGATAAACGAACCCAATTTACCCGGTGCCGCATGCAACTTCGTGGTAGACCAAGTGCCGTTGCCTAATACTATTGCAGCAGCCCTGCCCAACCAGTGCAAGCGCTACCACGATAGCGAGCTTCCTTTGGGCTTACCTGCCACACAGCACGTGCAGGAGCAGCTTATGGTGTGGCCGGTGCCAACGGATGGCGTCCTACACGTACGCACACCCAGGCCGGGCCAGTTGCGCATAGCGGATGCCTTGGGCCGAACGGTGGCCACGCAACTGACCGGTGAGAACAGCACGGCCTACGTGGATCTTAGTCTAGCCGCCCCCGGCGCGTACGCCGTGCAGTGGCTCGCACCAGGATCGCCACCGGTGTGCCGTTGGGTGGTGAAGCGGTGAGCGTTCTGCCGCACTACAGGCGACGTAGCTGGTGTAAGGGGAACGAGAGCGGAATTTGGAAAATAACGCTCCCCACCCGGTTCGAGTCCACTTCGTGTGCGCTAGCCGACCTGTTAAGGGCCTGTTAAGGCTTCCATTCAAGGTCACATTCCATTAAATTCGCGCCACAAATCGACCCGTACTCCGATGAAAGACAAGATCCAGATCGCGCTTCTCAGCGTTATCGCCGTGGCACTCGTGGCACTGGCCGTTAAACAATTCAGTGGTGATGGTGGTGGAAAAGGCACCGTAGCGGCCAACGCAGCGGCCAGCACAAGCGCGAACGCGAGCACCCCACCGGTGGAAAGCTTCGACCCCATGGCCAACAACGCCGCACCGGTCGATAACACCCCCAAGACCACCATCAACTTCGCGGAGTACGAGCACAGCTTCGGCGATATCAAGCAGGACAGCGAGAACAAGCACGTGTTCAAGTTCACGAACACCGGTACCGAGCCGTTGATCATCGAAACCGCCAACGGTTCCTGCGGCTGCACCGTACCCAACTATCCGAAGGCCCCCATCCCTCCCGGTGGTACCGGAGAGATCGAGGTGGAATACAAGCCTGGCAAGCAGGAGAACGCACAGACCAAGACCGTTACTGTGATCGCGAACACCGAACCCAAGGAGACCACCTTGCGCATCACGGCGAACGTGCAGAAGATCTGAGCATACCCGCACCACATGCGAAAGCCGCTCCAACGAGCGGCTTTCTCTTTTTTGATCGTCACCGTTGTCCGTTACACGTTCATCAGTGCATCGATGGAAGCGGCGAGCTTATGGTCCTTCTCGGTGACCGCTCCGCCCGCATCGTGCGTGCTTAGCGCGATGCGTACGGTGTTGTACACGTTGCTCCACTCCGGATGGTGGTTCTGCTTCTCGGCCAGGAAAGCGACGCGCGTCATGAACGCGAAGGCCTGGCTGAAGTCCTTGAAGGTGAAGGTGCGGCACAACTTGCCGTCGACGATGGTCCAGCTGCTGCTCATCGGTGGATGGGAAGTTGGATGATCCCCGGGATCGCCGCGCTGGCATTGGTGCGCACCAACTCCATCTCGTCCACGAGGTGTTTCGCTCCGGCGAACTTATCCACCACGAAGAGGATGTACCGGGTATCCACGCAGACGTTGCGGCACTTGTCGGGATCGAACTGGATGTCGCTCATGGTGCTCTCCCACGTGCGGTCGAAGTTGAGGCCGATGAGTTCGCCCTTGGCATTGAGCACGGGGCTGCCACTGTTGCCGCCCGTGGTGTGCAAGGACGAGGTGAAGCAGACCGGCATGGTCCCATTCACCCCGTATTCGCCAAAGTCCTTCGTGGCCTGCAGTTCGAGCAAGCGCTTGGGAACATCGAACTCCGCATCACCGGGGATGTATTTCTCCACCACCCCATCGAGGGTCGTATGCGCACCATAGACCACGCCATCGCGCGGTGCGCTTCCTTCCACCTTGCCGTAGGACAGGCGCAAGGTGCTATTGGCGTCGGGCCAGAAGGTGCGGTCAGGCTCCATTTCCATCATGCCCTTCACATAGGTGCGCATGGCGGTCTCGATCCTGTCGCTCAACGCGGCATGCTGGGGGCGAACCTGCTCCAAGAAGGACTTGAAAAAGCTGCGCGAAGCCTTGTAGACAGGATCATTGGCCAACAGCTTCGCATACTTCTTCGGCTTGAGCTTCAAGGCTGCCGCCGCGCTCGCTTCGTTCACCAGTACGCTGCGGGTATAGAGATCGTCCACCCAGGCGTCGCTGTCGCCTTTGAAGCGCGTATCGATCTCCTTCAGCACCGCAGGCTGGCCGCTGACCGGAACACTGGCCCGGTAGATCGGCAACAGAGCTTTGAAGACACGCTTGTCCACCTCGACGTCATAGTCCTTGAAGAAACCTGGCAGCGCTGCCAGCCGCTCCGCTGCCTTCGCATCGAACTTGCCCTCGCTCACCAGTCGCAGGTGCTCTTCGGTCAGTTCACGGAACCCATCGGCAAAGCGCAGGATCTCCGGGCCATAATAGACCATCTCCACGAACAGGTCGCGCGCGGTGGCCAGCGGAACGTACTCGGTATAGAGGTCCTTGAGCGTTGGCAACACCTCTTGCAGATCGGTCCGGCCGAGTTTCAGCGCCCGGTCCAGGTAGAGCGCTTCCTGTTCGCGTTTGCGGTCCAGTGTGCGCAGCTCCTTGAGTCCGCGTACTTCACCGATCCATTTCTTCCAGGCATTGCTAATGCTCGCCTGCTTATCCGCATACTGGATCCTAGTCTTGTCATTGCTGCGCATGGCCGCGTCGATCACGTCCAGGCTAGCTGACCGCATCTTTATCCGAAGGGGATCGGCCGTGTTCAACACATAGTCCACCGCGTAGGACGAGAGGTAACGCTGGGTGCTTCCGGGAAAGCCGAAGATCATGGCGAAATCGCCTTCATTCACCCCAGCGATGTTCACCGGCAGCGAATGGCGCGGAATAAAGGGGACGTTCGCGTCGGAGGGTTCCGCAGGTTTGTTATCCGGCCCGGCATAGATGCGGAAGATGCTGAAGTCGCCCGTATGGCGGGGCCACATCCAGTTGTCCGTATCGCCACCGAACTTGCCGATGGCGCTGGGTGGTGCCCCCACAAGCCTCACGTCGCGGAACGTCTCGGTGACGATGAGGAAGTACGAGTTACCGTAATTGAAGGGGCGCACCACGGCTTGGAAGTGGGTACCCGCGATGGCCTCCTTGGCAATGGCCTCCCCCAACTTACCCACCGCTTCACGCCGTTGGGCTTCGGTCGCGCCGGCTTCAGCAGGGATATTGGGAATGATCCGGTCGGTGACATCCTCCATGCGGATGATGAAGGTGGCGGTGAGCCCTGGGTTACGCAGTTCACCAGCTTTATCCTTGGCCCAGAAGCCGTTCTTCAAGTAATCGTTCTCCAAGCTGCTCTGCTCCTGGATGGCGCTGAAGCCGCAATGGTGGTTGGTGAGGATCAGCCCCTGCTTGCTGATGACCTCCGCCGTGCAGCCCCCCCCGAAGTGGACGATGGCGTCCTTGATACTCCCATTATTGATGCTGTAGATGTCCTCGGCCGTGATGCGCAACCCGGCGGTGTGCATGTCGCCTTCGATGCCCTTGAGCAAGGTGGGGAGCCACATGCCTTCGTGGGCGGAAGCCCATTGTGACAGGATGAGGAAGGCGATCAGAAGCGGTCGACGAGTGGACATGGTGTGACTTGTTCGGTCAAGTTTACGGACCGCACTTAGAAATCGGTCACAAAACGTTGACCCAACGGCTAGGCTCATTACCTTCACTTTACCAAACCATCAATCCATGTTCCCTATCAGCGTTCAGTCTTTGATCCGATCAGGGGTCGCCATCCTATTGTCCATCATGGCAGCCCATCGCTCATCTTATGCGCAGGGCCTTACCTATGACCCGACCTTTCAACAAGGGTCAGGCTTGGACAACTCCCCTACTGAGGTGAACATCTTCACGGTTCGGGTTGATGACGACGACAACATTTACGCCTGCGGGTATTTCAAGTCGTACAACGGCGTGCTGAGGTCGGGCTTTTTACGATCGTTGCCTGACGGATCCTTGGATACGCAATTCTGCGCGGGAAGCGGAGCTTTATCGAGTGTGGGTTTGATCGACTTCCAATCCGATGGGCGGGTGATATTAGGTGGGCAGATGGATACGTTCGATGGACAACCATGCTTCACGCTTTCGCGCTTGAACCTGGATGGCACCTTGGACGCCACTTTCAATACAGGAATAACATGGGATGTGACCGCGCTGACCGTTCTACCCAACGATGAGATCGTGGCCTGTGGTCGAGGGAACTTCGGCGACTATTATGTGAAGCGTTTTTCGGCGGATGGTGTGATGGATCCATCCTTCAGCCCCATCATCGACAATACCGCTTGGACCATGGCGGCGCAAGCAGACGGTAAGTTACTCTTGGGAGGGGTGTTCGATACGGTCAATGGTCTCGCGGTTCAAGAGCTGGTCCGCTTGCACCCCGACGGCTCCGTGGATACCACGTTCGATCCACCTGTGAACACCACGGAGATCCAGATCCGAGCCATTGCCGTGCAGGCCGACGGTAAGATCTTGGTGGGCGTACCTTTTTCGAACGATGGATTCGGTCCTTCCAGGCTGTTAGAAAATGGTAGCGTGGACCCAACCTTCCAGTCATCGCTAGGTGCATTAGGAGGCATCAATGAACTGAACGTCTTGCCGAACGGGCAAGTGGTGGTGAGCGGTATTGTGGTCGACGAGAATTTCGTTCAAACATCCAGCGTCGTCATCATCAATGGCAATGGCTCAGTGGCCCAATCGACGATCTGCGGGCCCTTTGGTTTTGGCTACAGCACAGCGGTAGACAGCCAAGGCCGCATAGTGGTCGGCGGAGCATTCCAGAATTGCGATAGTGAAGCAGCCAATGGCCTTTGCCGGTTGATCCCTTGCGCTGAAACCACGTACTATGCAGATGCGGATGGTGATGGTCTCGGGAACGAAGCAGCACCGTGGTCGGCTTGTGTGCAGCCACCCGGCCATGTGCTCGATGCCACGGACTGTGACGACACCACGCCCAGCATCACCGGCCCTGTCACTTGGTACTTGGATGGTGACGGCGATGGTTTCGGCATGATCGACCAGAACTTGGTCGCTTGCTCCCAGCCGATGGGATACAGCGCCGAGGCAGGTGATTGCGACGACATGGATGAGTTCATCTACCCGGATGCCCCCTGCGATGACGACAACCCCTTCACCCATTTCGATCGGATCCGACCCGACTGCTCCTGTGCGGGTCAAGGGGTGCAGGTGAGTCCTGTGGTGTATTTGGATGTGCCTTTGAACGACGACGGCTTGATGGACGCCACCTTGCTCGCCAATGGCCTGCTTCCCACCACGGAACCCTACACCGCCATGGGCTACCAGAACTTCGCCAACGGTGTGGGCGGTTTCAGTACGACTCCCCAAATGCTGGATCCGGACCCACTACAGCCCGAGCTGCAAGCCGTGGATTGGGTGATCGTAGAGTTGCGTTCAGTGAGTTCACCGAATACGATCCTAGCTGCTTCGCCCGGATTGTTGCGCAGAAATGGATCCATCACGAAGGCGAATGAACTATCTCCATCTGAATTCGCCCTTGAGCTCGATGAGTATTTCATATCAGTTCGCCATCGAAATCATCTCGGGGTGATCACTCTACAACCTGTTAGCTTCGACCAACCCGTTCCAGTAGTCCTGAATTTCTCAGACGGTTCCACACCCGTGAACGGCGGTTCCAATGCGCTGAAGTCGAATGGCACCAAACTCGCGCTTTGGCCGGGGGATGTGCGATTCAACCGGAACGTACAGTATGCGGGGCAGAACAACGACCGGGACCCGATACTGGTGCGTATCGGGGGCGTAGTACCCACGAACACCGCACAAGGCTACTACCCTGAGGATGTCAATCTGGACGGCGTCGTGAAGTACACCGGTACCAACAACGACCGGGACAAGGTGCTGCAAACCATCGGTGGCGTAGTACCAACGAACATCCGCTTGGACCACCTTCCGAACTAAGACCGTTATTCCGGCATACTTAGCGGGTAGATCTCCCAATAGATCGATCCGCTAGGATGTGGATGAGTTCAAGCCTGGTGTTCTGATCACGACACCTGGGTTACCGGAACCCGCATGACCGGTTCAACGTACAACGGCCCATGCGATCCCTTGGGCTGTTCTGCATCCTCCTATTCACCTCGGCGAAGGCACAACAATTCGTGCCTGACCTACAGTTCGGGGTGGATGGGATCAACTTTCATCAAGGGCCAGCGGAAATAACAAGTGCCTGGCCGGTAGAGTTGATGTCCTTGCCGAACGGGAAGTACCTCATGGCTTCCTCCACATCCAACAACGGCTCTATGGTCAGTCGGCATCTCCTCAACGGCGACCGGGATAGTTCATTCGCACTGAACGGCGTTTGGTCCATGAACTCCAATCAGGATCAGATCCGCATGCTTCGTGCGATGGCCGTAGGGTCCGACGGTCGAATTGTCGTTCTCTTCGTTCAATATTCACCGGGCTCCGATCAGCGGACCGCACTGATCCTTCGTGTCTTGCCGGATGGACAACCCGACCCTACGTTCAATATGAACGGCGAAGTACAAATGGCACTTCCTGACCTTGCCGAATTGCGCTCGATCTTGATAGGACCAGATGGGGGCCTGGTCCTCGTCGGTACCACCAACGGGTCCGTCTTAGCGGTCCGACTAGAAGCTGATGGTCAATTGGACCACGCATTCGGCACCGACGGAATTTCAATTAACGCTGCTAGTCTGGGTCCTGTAGGGCTTAACAAAGCCAAGTTCGGACCCGATGGAGCGATCTTCGTGGCTGGATCCCTCACCAACGGCCTTGATGCGACTGGTTCTGTGGTCTGTAAGCTATTGCCAAGCGGTGGGGTGGATCCGAACTTCGGAACCGATGGCTTTTTCGTTCACGACCATGAAGAGAATGTGTTCCTGCATGAAAGCCTGGTCGACTTGTGGCCCGCTGCCGATGGAAGCGTGATCGCCGCTGGGCAGCTCAGCCTGGAAGGCATCAAGGAACGTTTTCATGCGCTGAAACTCGATCCGAATGGTGCGCTCGATCCTGACTTCGCAGATGGAGGCATGCTCATCTCCGGAACCGCACCTACCGATCGGAACTTCTTGATGGACCTGCTCTACGACGAGCGTGGCTTCTTCGTCCTTCACGGCGTTATCTCCGTCCAAGGCGTGCAGAACCGGTCACTATTCCTATTGATGAACGGGCAGGGGGAAGTCTTGCCTGATGACACCGGCGAGAGCTTCAGGATCTTGTCATCGCCTGATGTGCCAAGATTCCCGCGCCGAATGGTGCCCGACCAAGAAGGTGGATTCATTCAAGCCATGGGCTACTTCCAACGGCCCATCGGACGGACGTCACTTTCCCGCTTCCAACTGTCATGGAGTCTCGGAACCATGACCTTGCCAGTAAACTCCGCTGATCGACTCCACACCTGGCCCAATCCCACCAACGGCACGTTGCGCATCGACCTGACCGAGCCCTTCCAGCAGCAGCCGACCATCACCATGCTGGATCCCCTTGGTCGCATGGTCGCGGACCAGAGCACGTTGCATTGGTCTTTCACCGGTGAGCATTCCATCGCCTTGGAACTCCCGAATACCATCGCCGAAGGACGCTATTCCTTGGTCATGGCTACAGGAAACGAGCGCAGGATGGCCCACATCGTGGTGCAGCGCTGATCAACGGTCCGAGGTTCCCTGCTGTGTCGGCGTGCTCGTTGGCGCGGCTTGTTTCTGCCGCTCCTCACTGATCAGGTAAGCGATCAATACGATGAAGAGTAGCAGCAGGAACGCTTTAGGGTCGCGATACAGCGGCTTCCGCGGGCGCCGAACAGCCCGGGTGTAGTTGTAAATGAGCCGTTGAGGGTCGCGGTAACGCGCGATCTCCGCCTCGGTGGGCTGTTGCGGCCCTTCGGGTGTTATGCGGTATTGGCGCTTCATTTCCGCGGAGCAAGGTAGGTGCGTAACTGGCCCAGCACGCGGTGGGTGCGCATCTTGGCAGCATCCTCGCCGATGCCGAGCACCTGGCCCAGTTCAGCGAAGCTCATCCCATCCATGTAGCGCAGTTCGATCAAGCGGGCGCGTTCTTCGTCCAGTCCGGACATGGCTTGGGCTACGCGCTGCATTTCGGTGGGGTCCAGGTCCAGACCCATCTCTTCGGTGAGGCCTTTCACCTCGCGGAAGCTCATGTCGATGAGCACTTCCTTCTTCTTGCGCCAGTGCATGCGCACCTCGTTGAGCGCGATGCGGTAGAGCCAGGCCCGGAACGGCAGGCCCCGCGGCTCATACGATGCCAGGGCCAGCATGGCCTTGAGGAAGGTCTGTTGAGTCAGGTCGGCGGTCAATTCACGGTGTTGCACGCGGCGCAGGACGAACCGGAAGATGTCCGCGAAGTAGCGCTCGTAGAGCGGGGCGAACCGCGCAGGGTCGGCCTTCGCCGCCTGCAGCTGGTGTACTTCCTCCGGATCCTCCATGCGCTGGTCTGATGGGTGCAATGCCGCGTTCCGCAAAAGGTAACGCACGTTCGACGGAAAAGGTATTCCGTTCGACGAAACCCGAAATGGAGGCCATCCGTACAACGAGGCACTCTTTTCACCCTCGGCGACCACAAACCGAACCAGTTGGACATGGCCCCTTTCGGATCTTTGCAGTTCTGCAGCACGTTCGAGCGATGCGCGCGAAGCGGATCCTCGTCACTTCTGCTGTTCCTGCTCTTCACCAGCGTAGCACGCGCTCAAGGACCAATTTGGAATTGGGCGGCGACACTCGACGGCGGCAATACCGAGTTCGTCAGGGATATCGCCGTTGAGCCCGGGACCGGGAATTTCTACGCTGTTGGTGGCTATCGATCGTCCATTTCTACCGCTGCGTCCTATGCGCTGCCTGCATCCGAGGGCGGTTCGCAGGACGCCTTCCTGGCCAAACTAGACCCGAGCGGGAACGTATTGTGGAGCCGCGCCTTCGGAAGTACACAAGAGGATGCCGCGCTCGGCGTGTCCGTAGCCTCCAATGGCACAGTGATCATTACGGGATATTACAGCGCCCCGATCGCGGGCATCGGGCTGACCAATGCCGGTTCGCAGGACGCGTTCATCGTAGCGTATGATGGCACAGGTGCCTTCCAATGGGCAAGGAGCGTGACCGGCCCACAACGTGAAGAAGGGACCAGCATCGTGATCAGCGGGAACACCGTGGTGGCTTATGGAAGCTTCACCTACAACAGTACCAACACGAATGGGGTGCTGGCTACTTCAGGCCTCAACAACAATCGCAGCTATGCGTACTTGAACGCGTACGACTTGACCGGTGCGGTCCTTTGGTCCATCACCGGAGTGTCCAATGACGACGTCCTTTCGGAACGCATCGCCACCGACGGCACGAACGTGTATGTGGTGGGCAGCACCAAGGGCGATGCGCTAAGCTGGCGCAACAGCCTTGGCAGTAGCAGCACCACGGTCACGACCGCCGATAATGAAGCCTTGTTCTGCTCGGCCATCCGCCTTGGCGGTAGTGTAGCCTGGTCGCGCATGATCAACAACCCGGACGACTCCGACGTGGAATGCAACGGCGTGGCGGTGGACTGCGGCAACGTCTACATCACCGGAAGAACGAACAACAACTCCCTATTCCCCGGTGGTATAATACCCACCGGGCCTGGATCGGATGACTATTGGTTCCTTGCCGCACTGAGCAACTCGACAGGAAGCACCAATTGGGTGCGGACCGCCTCCAGCAGTACCGACCAAGGCGTTACCGGTTATGATGTCAGCGTAGGTCGCAATGGGCAGATCCATGTGGCCGGAACTCTGACGGGAACCATGACCACTGATGGTGGCACGGTGATCGGTGGGGGCAGCGCCTATGACCTCTTGATCTCCCGTTTCAACAGCGATGGCACCGCCGTATGGCACCACCGCGCGACGAGCCCGGATAATGAGCTCGGCTTCGCGATCGCCTCATTGGGTGGCGGTCGTATCGTCGTTGGTGGTGAGTACGAGAACGGCCTCACGCTGGGCTCGTCCACCTATCCGGGCAACAATGGCTCCAACCTGTTCACCGCGAGTTTCACCGATCCGGATTGGGTCAACCTATCGAACAACCCTGCACGCTTCGCGCTACCGGGGCCGTTCTGCTCGAGCGTTGGTCCACTGGACTTGAACAATTACCTGCAAGCCTATGCAAGTGAAACCACCGCCAGCTCGAACGTAACATCGCCCACAGAGGCCACTGGTGCCCCGAACGGCGTAGGTAGCCATTTCAACACCACCAACGGTTGGGTGGTGCTGGATATGCGGGATACCGTGCTCGTGGGCGAAGCCGTGCAACTCGTTTGGCGCAGCCAGACCACCGGGGTACAAGCCCGGATGCTCGTTTCCACTTCCTTGGACGGTGTCAATTGGACCACGGCATCGACCTACTACACCACGAGCGCCACCTATGGCACCGTGACGTACCCTCTGGCCTCCAACGCCCGGTTCATCCGCGTTCAACGCCATAGCAGCTCAACCTATACCAGCTTTCATTTGGACGCCGTACGCTACTACGGCAGCACCTTGACCGGTGGTACATGGAGCGGTGGATCGCACGTGACAGCGGCGGGCATCTTCAGCGCGACCGCCGCAGGAAGCTATCCGGTGACCTATACGGTCGTCCTTGGGGCATGCACGTACTCCTACACGCGCTCCATCGAAGTGAACCTAGGGCCCACGGGTACGATCTCCGGGCCTGCAGCGCTTTGTTCAGGTGCTGCAGGCACGTGGACCCTGTCCGCTCCCGTCGGAACCACGATCGCTTGGCAACGGAGCACGAACAATGGTGCACTCTGGACCACGTTCGCGAATGATGTTGTATCCGTGAGCGGTGTTCTCGGCCAACCGACCATGTTCCGCGCATTGCTCAGCAATGCCAGCTGTCCCACACCGGTGGCGACCAATACGATCGAGACCGTACCCGGCGATGTGCAAGGGCCGACATTCCCACCGGTGGCCGATATCGTGCGGAGAACAGCTACCGGGCGGTGCGATACCGTGGTCTCCTTCGCGACACCGGTGGTAATGGATAACTGCACCACCTGCGATCCGGGAACCTTGAGCGGGTATACCCGTCTAGGCGTGTTCCAAGGGCACGCTTACTACCTGAGTACTACCACAAGCTATTGGCCGGATGCCAACACGGCGGCACAAGCCATGGGTGGTCATTTGGTCTCGATCACTTCGGAAGCGGAGAACGCATGGCTGACCAGTGCTACCAATGGAGTCGTGAGCTTCATCGGCTTGAGCGACATCGCCACGGAAGGGAATTGGCAATGGGCCAATGGAGAACCGTTCAGCTTCGATAAATGGGGTGAGGATGAGCCCACCGGTGGCATTCTGGATCCAGACTGGGTAGTATTGAACCTCCCGAATCCAGGAGAGTGGTCCGATGTCGGTGGCTGGCTAGTGCCAATTTCTCGACGACACCTCCTCGAATTCGATTGTGCAGTTTGGCAAAGCGCAGGACCTGCCAGTGGCAGCGCCTTCCCTATTGGGAGCACGACCGTCTCCTTCTCTGCCTCGGATCTCGCCGGGAACATCAGCTCTCGAAGTTTCGAGGTGACGGTGGAGGATGTGACCGCTCCAACATTCACGCAATGTCCTGGGAACCTCATCCTGGCCATGGGAGCCGGTTGTGCAGCGCGGGTACCCAACCTCGTTGCCCTCGCCAGCGCTACGGACGATTGTTCCACTGTGGTCATGGGCCAAGTGCCCGAGCCGAATGACATCATCACCTCCGACAGTCTTGCCTACATCGTAGCCAAGGATGTCTACGGCAACACGGATACCTGTTGGGTGCAGTTGATAGTGCAGGACCAAACGGCCCCTGCGCTCCTCTCCTGCCCCGCGGACATCAGCGTTAATGTTCCACTGGCACAGTTGGATATGGTCGTCAGCTATATCCTTCCAACGGCATCGGACAACTGCGCCGTCGTTTGGAACGCACAGACAGATGGTACCGGACTCACCTCCGGTTCGGCCTTCCCGATCGGGACTACACAACAGCAATGGAGCTTCAGGGATGCCGCCGGCAACATGAGCACATGCAGCTTCGAGGTGACGGTGGTGCCCAATGATGCACCACAGCTCCTTTGCCCCATGTTCTCCCCGGTGGCCACGGATGCAGGGCAATGCAGTGCCCTTGTGAACCATACCCCTCCTGTAGCGTTCGATGCCCAGGATGGGTCCCTCACGGCTACGCTGATGCCACCGAGTCTGCCGCCTGGTCCATTCCCGATCGGCACATCCACGGTCACCTACCGGGTGCAGGACCTTGATGGGAATGTCGCCAGCTGTTCTTTCACCGTGACCGTGTTCGATGGGGAAGCACCTACGATCACGTGTCCGCCTTCCCAGACGCTGAATTCCGCAACGACCGAATGTTCGACGTTCGTGAGTTGGCCGGCACCGATCGTGGCGGACAACTGCCCTTCGTGCATACCCCCAGCAGCATTGTCCTCCTACATTCTGCTGGGCATCCACGATGGCAAGCAGTACTACCTTAAAAATGACCCGGAGACCTACGATGGCGCGATCGCGGCTGCCCAAAGCATGGGTTATCACCTGCTCTCCATCGGAACAGCTGAAGAGAACGACTTCGTGCTGGCCTCCCTCAATGCGGTGGGGGTGGATCCGGTCTGGATCGGGCTAACCGATGAGGTCGCCGAAGGCACTTTCCTATGGCACAGTGGTGAGCCGCTCCTCTATCAGAACTGGGTCGGTGGCGAGCCGAACAACACTGGTGAAGAGGACGCTGTAATGATGACCGGTGCGGGACAGTGGAACGATGTACCCGTTGGCATCACCCTACCCTATATCGTAGAAGTCCCGTGCTCTGGTCTTGAACTCTACCAGACGGGCGGACCCACCAACGGTTCGGCCTTCCCCGTAGGCACCACTGACGTTTCCTACACCGTGGTCGACGCGGCCGGACGAAGTGCAGATTGTATGTTCAGCATCACCGTGGTGGATAGCATACCGCCCATCTTCAGCAATTGCCCTGCTAACGACACCCTGACCTTGCCCGGCCACGATTGTACGATGGCCTACATCCTGCCGACGGTGTTCTCCGATGATGGCAACGCCTGCGATACGGATACGGAGAACGGCTACCGCACCGAAGTCCTTCTTTCGGGAGCATTGACCACATTGGACATCACGGGCTGGTCGAATCTCGCACTACCCCATGGCACTCATCGGTTCCGCGAAACGCATACCGATGATGCAGGAAATCAAGCGACCTGTGAATGGACGGTCACTGTTGAAGATGTCATGCATCCCGAGGTCCTCTGCTTGCTCACGGACTCGTTCCCGCTGTACCTGGATGGTGCCTGTTCCATCGCCTTTCCCGATCTGCGCACCTATGTGACCGCCACGGACTGCAATGGCGCGACCATCGACATGTGGCCATTGCCGGGCACCATATTCACCGGCGACACCTTGGTACAAATGACGATGGTGGTCAAGGACAGCCTCGGTAATTCGGTTCCGAATAACCACTCTATCTGGATCCACGACAACACGCCGCCGTCGATCACCTGTCCTGATACGCTGTTCTTTCCTGCGACCACGTCATGCCTTGGTAACGTGCTCATCCCAGGCCCAACGAGCGTCTTTGACAATTGCGGTGTGCCATCTTGGACGGTTGATGCCAACAACGGGCTTTGGCCTGTTGGTGACTCCACGGTCACCTACACCGTTACTGATGGCAGGAACACTTCGACATGTGCAACGGTGATCCGCGTATTGGACGGCACACCTGCCATCCCAACGATCACCGCCAGCGGACCGACCACGTTCTGTTCGGGTGGAAGTGTGACCCTCACCAGCAGCAGCACCACCGGCAATCTCTGGAGCAATGGTGCCACTACCAATAGCATCACCGTGAATACTGCGGGCACCTACAAAGTGACCGTGACGGATGCCAACGGTTGCAGTTCCGCAAGCGCGAGCATCAGCGTGACCCTGAATACGCCCCCGGCAACTCCCGTGATCACTGCAAGCGGACCGACCACGTTCTGTTCGGGTGGAACCGTAACACTCACCAGTAGCAGCGCCAGCGGAAACCTCTGGAGCAACGGTGCCACTACCAACAGCATCACCGTGAACACCGCGGGCAGCTACGCAGTGTCCGTGACGGATGCCAATG
>JAEUTB010000176.1 GCA_016787995.1 Flavobacteriales bacterium
GTGTCACCTGGCTGCGCAACGCTTCCACCGTGGTGATGGCCGCTTCTTCGAAGCTCTTGCCCTGGCGTTTGGCGAAAAGATCGTTGCCCGGCACCGCCAGGCGGATCTCCACCACCTTGTTCTCCCGGTTCTCCCCGTCATGCTCCAGGCGGAGGAAGACGTCACCCGAAAGGATGCTATCGTGGAACTGGGTCAGCTTGGATAGCTTCTCCTTGATGAAGCTGACCAGTTTGACATCGGCGTCGAAATGGATGGAATGCACGTTCACGTTCATGGTACAAGTTACTTTTTTCGGTTGGTAAGAACGCCCTATTCACTCCCACGAGGGTGGGCCTGGGCGTGGACTTTTCGGAGTTTCTCCACCGTGTTGTGGGTGTATACCTGCGTGGCCGCCAGGTTGGCGTGCCCCAAGAGTTCCTTCACCGCGTTCAGGTCGGCGCCATGCTCGAGCATGTGGGTGGCGAAGGTGTGTCTCAACACGTGCGGACTGCGTTTTCGTTGGGTGGTGACCCCACTAAGGTAATGCGTTACGAGTCGTTGTACGGTGCGGCGCGCCAACGGTTCGCCTTGGCCATCCACGAGCAGGGCATCGGCGGTGGCGGCCGGCCGGCCGTTCGCGGCCCTTGCGGCCAGATAGCCCTTCAATCCAGCGCAGAGATCGGGTCCGATGGGGATGATGCGCTCCTTCTGCCGCTTGCCCATGACCCGCAAGGTACCGCTGCGCAGGTCGGCATCGCCCACCTTCAATCCCAGCAGTTCGGCCAAACGCATGCCCGTCTGGTAAAGTAGGTCGAGCACCAGCCGGTCGGTGGCGCCTTTGTGGCCCTCGGGCCATTCCATGTGTTCCAGCAGCTGCCCCATGCCCTTCTCCTCCACGAACTCGGGCAGGCGTTTCGGGGTCTTGGGCGGATCGAGCAAGGCTGTGGGGTCGCCGTCGGCCTCGCCTACGATGCGGGCGAACTGGAAGAAGCCGCGCAACGCGCTCAGCTTGCGGTTCACGCTGCGGGCACCGACACCCTCTTCCATGAGTTGCATCATCCACCGGCGCACGGACTTGTCCGTGGCCTGCTGCACCTTCTCCACCCCGAATGTGGCCAGAAAGGACCGGAACTGCTCCAGATCGCGCCGGTAGGCCGCCACGGTGTGCGGGCTGTACCGCTTCTCGTAGGTCAAGTGGTCAACGAACCGGTCCAAGAGCATACCGGCTAAGTAACGCGCGCGCTCAATGGCACGGTATGTTCGAACGGACGGAGTTGTTCGGCTGTGGAATGTTAGTAGCGCGGAGTGCTTCTTTCACCGCCACCGCAAAACGGCCGCAGTACTGCGGACCGTGGCGTCGTGGCGGTGGATATCCATGAGAAAAGCCCCATCGCTGGGGCTTTCCGTGAGTTCACTGGGAGGGAGCCTTACTCCTGATCCGTCTGCAGCGTAAGCTTGTACGCAGCGCGGATGATCTCTTTGCGACGAGCGACAGAAGGTTTCGTAAAGCTCTGACGCTTACGAAGTTGACGCATGGTCTGGGTGCGCTCGAACTTCTTCTTGAACTTCTTGAGCGCCTTATCGATGCTCTCG
>JAEUTB010000205.1 GCA_016787995.1 Flavobacteriales bacterium
CCGATATCCGATGTGGCAGCGTAAACAGACCGTATTCCTGGCCCTGGCGGCCCTTTTCGCCCTGGCTACCTGGTTCATGCCGGTAGCGACTTATGACCGTGTTCAGGATCAGTTCATCTTCTGGACCACCGGCCTCTTCACAGCCGATGGCACACCGGTGACGGATGTGGGCCTGAAGGTGCCTTTCAACATCGTGCTCACCGTGCTGGCCGTGGCCTTGGTGGGGTGCATCTTCTTCTACAACAACCGGCCGCGCCAGATCCGCTTGGTGCGCGGCACCTACCTGATCACGTTGGCTACCATCGCCTTCCTCTTCATCACGGATAATTCCGTCCAGACCTACCTCGGGTCAGGCGGCGCCACGGCCATCAGCCATTACGGGGTGTCGTTCTTCCTGCCACTCGGTACGTTGATCTTCAGCTTCCTCGCCGAGCGCGCCATCAAGGCCGATGAGGAACTCGTGCGCAGTGCTGATCGCCTGCGTTGATCAGATGAGATACGCCTTGCTGGGTATGCCACATAGGATTGAGCTGCTTAGTCACTTGAACAACAGTTTGAACTGGATGGCTCCCCTGGGAGTTTCTCCAAAGTTCGGCTACTCATTGCTGTAAGTGAAGGGATCTTTGCACTCCAAAGGCTAGAATCACTTCAGGCGGCCAGGGACTACCTTCAAGTCCAAGCAGCCATGAGAAAGAGCACGTTCAACGATCACCATATCGTCAGCATCTTCAAGGAGCAACTGAAGTTTGATGCAATTAGTTCGATAGTAAATCTTCACTTTTATCTCTGCTGAGTGGTATCTCTGTGTCCCCATCCAAAATGAACAGTTCTACTGCACCGCATTCAAGATAGAACATAAGGGCTAACTCACTTGATATGGCGGCTTGTTCTATCGCTACTTGGTATCTGATACGGAATAGGAAAGATGCGAAGGAGGCAATCCCAATTCCTGTCGTTAACAGCACATATGGCCACATTCCTAATAGCATGAAAGCTAGCATTACCCCAAAAAGAAGAATCGCGAGTAAGCCAAAAATAGGTGGACTGCTTAGGATGTACACTATTAATGCACATGGTATTCCAGCGTATGACCATATGTTACCACTGGTGTATGCAGCAAGAATGATAGTGGCGAGGGCAATTGACGGGAACAAGGCGATATCGCGATAAAATCCTTTGACATAGTGGGGCGCGAAAGATTTCACGAATGTCAGACTGTACGAGGCTGAGGAACCAGGGCGAAACCGAATTGACGTTCGATTGCTATTATATAGTAGTAGGAAGTTTTCGAACGTAATGCTTTCTAAATCTAGATATTGTGAAAGAGTCATCTTTTCTATCCTCGGCCTCCATTCGGGTGTTTCATTTAAGAACTCTCGAATATTATTCTCAATATCTCGAGCCACGAAGAGTTTTCGAACAGCATTTATGGCCGTCTTCTTGTAGTTCATTGTCAACTAGGAAATAAGAGGTGCATGTAAGATAGTAAGTTTATACGTATCCCAAGGCGGGCCTGCGGATATCAGACAGAGCCGGCTGGAATAGGCCCAAGGTAATCCGTGTTTATTCGGTAAGCCAGCATGGTCATGTTAATGTCATCAGATAGCGCGCTTTCTGGGTCTGCGAAGCGTTGTGTACATAAGTGACTCTATATCGGTGGAGTTTAAATGGAGGAAAAGAGACGCGTTGAATCGCATTGATACGGCCAACTGGGTGATGCCATTATATCAGTCTTTGGTGCTTACAATAGATTCAATGAAAATACATAGATATAATCACATATTTGGCTTTCGTTCTATCGGTTAGAGCCGAAGGATACTACCGATCCAGAACGACCGGTACTATCGATCCGACACGAATGACCTTTTTGAACGTAGAGCTCGAGCCAATGAAGAAGCTCCAGTTAGGCTAGCGCTTCGCCGCCGCCTCCTTGAACGCCGCGATAGCGTTGCGCGTGAAGTCGCTCAACACAAGCCGCCCGCTGATCTTCGCCCGCTCGATCAAAAGCTGGTCCCAATCCTCGGTGCCCTTCCACAGCACGCGCTTGATATCGGCCATGGCCTCGGGGCTGTAGGCGGCCAGCTCGCGGGCATGGGCGTCCACGCGGGCATCCAACGCCTCGGTGGTCTCGAACACTTCAGCATAGATGCCGTGCTGCTCGGCCCACGGGGCGCTGCGTTTGGTGGCCGGGGTCGCGCTCAACAGACCGAAGTGTCCGGTGCCCAGCTTGCGTTCCACAGCAGGCCCCACCACGAAGGGACCGATGCCCACCGCCAGTTCGCTCAAGCGGATGCTGGCGTTGGTGGTGGCATAAGCGATGTCCACCGCGCAAGCGATGCCCACACCACCGCCCACACAATGGCTGTGGATGCGTCCGATCACGAACACGGGCACGGTGCGGATGGCATTGATCACATGGGCGAAGCCGCTGAAGAACTCCAGCCCGCGCGCACCGTCCTCGATGGCCACGAGCTCATCGAAGCTGGCGCCGGCACAGAAGGCCTTTTCGCCCTCGCTCCGCAGCACGATCACGCGCACCGAAGGGTCCTTGCCGCAGGTGGTGATTGCATCGGCCATGCCGCGCAGGATATGACCGGGCAGGCTGTTGCTCTTGGGGTGGTGGAAGGTGACCGTGGCAATGCCGTCGTTCACCGCGTGCTTCACATGACCGTCGCTCATAGTGGGTACAAAGATCGGTTGTCGCGGCCTTCACTCTCGGCAAACGCATCAGTCGAATTTGGAACTCTGCGACCCCGCTGGGGTCGTTGAGTACCGAGGTCGTCCTGTTGCTACGCTCTGCGACCCCTATGGGGTCGATCATGCGAACTATTGAGCTTGACCCTGGAAGGGTCACAGAACTTAGAACTAACGTCCAGTGTGGGATCCGACCTGCCGTACGGCAGGTCGCAGAAGAAATCGTTGCGTTTGCCCTGAGCGTTCACCGAACGCCATCCAACCATTCCTTGAAGGCCTTCGCCTTCTCGCGGCTCACCATCACCTCTGCCGGGGCGGCCGGCTTCAGTTCCACCTTCAGCTTTCCGTTGAAGTGCTGGTGGACCACAGCGATGCATTTCACACAAGCGATGCATTGCCGGTTGAGGCGGTGGAAGACGCGCGGGTCCAGCTGTGCTTCGATCTCATCCAACGGCTGGTCGAGCAAGTGGCGTTTTCCGCTACAGGTGTGTAGTTCCGTGGTCCCGTCGCTGCTCAGGAAATACGCGATCTCTACCGTGGCGATGGGCAGCAATTTGGTACCCAGTTTCACCAGGAAGCGATCGCGGTAGCTCGGGCCACGGCCTTGCACGGCCTCCAGCAGGCGTTGGATATCGGGCAGGGGTGGTGTAGTGGTGGTGCGCACCAAGCCCATCAACTTGGACACACTGCGGGCCAATTCCTCCTCTTCGATTGGCTTCAGCAGGTAGTCTATGCCGTTGGTGCGGAAGGCTTCCAGCATGTACGCATCGTATGCGGTGGTGAAGATGATGGGGCAGGGGGGAGGTACCTGCTTGTAGATCTCGAAGCTGAGCCCGTCGCTCAATTGGATATCGCTGAAGATCACGTCCGGCGCGGCGTTGGCGTTGAACCAATCGACGGCGGCTTCGATGGTGTCCACCACATCCACCACCTCCAGGTGCGGATGGTGCGTGCTCAACAGTCCGTGCAAGCGGCGGTAGGCCGGTGCTTCATCCTCGATGATCAGGGCCTTCAACTTCATCACACGCGGGCTTCGTGTTCGGCGAGTTGGAGCAAGGGCAGCGCCACCAAGAAGTGTTCTCGGGTCTCGATCACGTCCACCGGTCGTTCGCTGAGGTAGGCGTAGCGCTGCCGAACGTTGCTCAGTCCGGTGCCAGTACCTTCCACGGTGCCTTGCTTGCGGTGCAGGCTGTTGCGCACCACCAATGTTCGACCGTTCTCCACATGGATGTCCACTTGCAAGGGCGATGCCGTGCTGGCCACATTGTGTTTCAAGGCGTTCTCCAACAGCAGCTGCAGCGTGAGAGGTGCAATGAGTAATTGCCTGTGCTCCTTGGCCACGTTCACCGTGATGCGCAAGCTGTCGGCGAAGCGAACCTTCATCAGGTCGATATAGGCTTGCGTGAAATCGAGTTCGGTGCCGAGGTCCACCACTTCCTTCTCCTTGTGCTGTAGGATGTAGCGGTACACGTGGCTGAGGTTCTTGGTGAAGCGTGCGGCCTGGTCGGCGTCCTCGTGGATCAAGGCCACCAGCGTGTTGAGGCTGTTGAAGAGGAAGTGCGGGGAGACCTGGTTCTTCAGCATGTCCAGCTCGGTACGCAGTTGGCGGCTTTTGAGCGCCTCCGCTTCGATGGCCTGGTGCTTCCACATGGTGAAGAAGTAGCCCGCTTCGTACAAGGTTCCCACCACCAAGGTGGCACCAAAGCACTTGATCAGGTTCATACGCCACTCACCCGTCTTGTAGGCACTGGGTTCCAGCCCTGCAGCATCGAGGATCGTGCAGGCCATGATATCCACCGTGATGATGTACGTGCTGAGCGCAACGACCGTGATCATGATGCGTTGGCCGGTGCGCTCGAAGCCGGGAAAGCGCTGCCTGAAGTAGCCGATGATCATGTAGCAGCCTTGCCAAATGACCGCTGTGATCCCCAGTGTGATGGTGAAGCCCAGAACGGTCGGCATCTCCGTGTGGAACAAGAAGCTCAGAACAACGGCGAGCAATGGGATGCCGATGATCCGGGGCCAGGGTTCCTGAAAGAGGTTGAAGCGTGCCATGGAATTGAACGCTCGAAAGTACCGCGATGCTACTGAAAGCGCGTTTGTGGGCGAATGAAGCGTAGGGATCCTGGGTTGAAGCGTGATCCTGCCTCTATGAAGCGTTGTTGGGCTTCCCCGTTGAGGAACTGTCGTTTCGACCAGCTGGTACTGCAGTCCACCATGGTCTTCTGCGGTCTTGATGGAAGCCAAGGTGGACAAGGAGTTGAGGCCTTCGAGTTTCGCAGCCAGAACGAACACCCAAACCACCCAGACCATGTCTCCCCTTCGTTTACGCTCCCTGTTCAGCGCGGCACTGTTGCTGCCGTCCCTGCTCTTCGCCCAAACGCAGGTGGTGAAGGGCACTGTGAAGGATGCCGATTCACAAATGACCCTTCCCGGTGCCACGGTAGTGCTCTTGGGCAGCGATCCCATCATGGGCGCCACCACGGACATGGACGGTCGCTTCCGGCTCGATCAGGTGCCCTTCGGTAGGCAACAGCTACAGGTAAGCTTCCTCGGCTACAAGCCCACGGTGATCCCCAATGTCCTGGTGACCGCCGGAAAGGAAGTGGTGCTTGACATCGCGCTGGTCGCTTCGGTGGAAAGCCTGAAGGAAGTGGAGATCACCTCGGAGCGGGGCAAGGACCGCACGGTGAACGAGCTGGCCAAGGTGAGCGCCCGTACGTTCAGCCTGGAGGAAGTGACGCGCTACAGCGGCGGACGCAACGACGTGGCCCGCCTCGCGACCAACTTCGCTGGTGTGAGCGCCGCCAACGATGCGCGCAACGATATTGTCGTGCGGGGCAACTCACCCACTGGGCTGCTTTGGCGCATCGACGGGTTGCCCATCGGCACCACCAACCACTTCGGCACGCTGGGCACCACGGGCGGACCGGTGAGCGCGCTCAATACCAACCTGCTTCGCACCAGTGATTTCCTCAGTGGTGCCTTCCCCGCGGAATACGGCAACGCCAACGCCGCTGTGTTCGACGTGAAGTTCCGAAGTGGGAATACCGACGAACATGAGTTCACCGCGCAGCTGGCAGCCTTCAGTGGCGCGGAGTTCATGGCCGAAGGACCGATCAGCAGGAAGAACCAGTCGTCCTACCTGGTCAGCTACCGGTATGGTATCGCGGGTGCTGCAGCTACGGGTACCAGCGCGATCCCCTACTTCCAAGACCTGGCCTTCAAGCTCAACTTCGGTAAGAGCAAATTGGGACGCTTCGAGCTCTTCGGCATGGGCGGTCGCAGCAACATCGACTTCATCGGTGCGGAACTGGATAGCACAGACCTGTTCGCCGACCCCACCGTGGATAGCTACTTCACCTCAGATGTAGCGCTCATCGGCCTTTCACACTTCCTCCAGCTCGATGAGAAGAGCTACCTGAGGTCCACGGTCGGTACCACCTACTTGGGTACTTCGTTCCTACAGGACAACATCATCGGTGGTGCGAGCGACCAGAACGCTGTGCGCTACCGGGCCACCGAAGCCTTGGACAATGAACAGCGCTACACGGTGAGCAGCCAGTACAACCGCAAGTTCTCGCCGCGCTTCAGTCTGCGTGCAGGGGTGCTGAACGAGGTGTACGACCTGGATGTGGACTGGACGGACCGCGACCGCCGCGCAGGAATTCCCGACGTGAACGGCGATGGCATCCCTGACTTCTTCGTACAGGTGCGTGATGTACAGGGCACCATCAACCTCTTTCAGGCTTACGCACAAGGTGAATACAAGTTCACCGACGAGCTGAGCTTCACAGCTGGATTGCATGGGCAATACCTCGACTTCAACGAGGATGTGATGGTGGCCCCGCGCACCGCGCTTGCCTGGCAGTTCCGTCCGCGTCAACGGGTAACATTGGCTTACGGGCTGCATGGTCAGCTGGCCTCGTTACCCGTGTTGCTCTTCACCGACCCGATCACCGGCGCGAACAACCGCGACCTGGAGTTCCAGAAGGCTCACCACGTTGTGCTGGCCTACGATCATCGTTTCGAAGGCGACTGGCGGGTGAAGCTGGAGGGCTATCATCAGTGGTTGTACGACCTTGGCATCGAGGACACCACCAGCAGCTACAGCGTCGTGAACGAGGGTGCGGACTTCATCTTCAGCGAACGCGGTGGACTGCTGAGCAATGGCACGGGCCGCAACTTCGGTGTGGAACTGACGGTGGAGAAGTTCTTGAGCAAGGGCTATTACGCATTGCTCACCACCTCGGTCTTCGATTCGCGCTACACGAGCAGTGATGGCGTGGAACGCAACACCGGCTTCGCGAACGACTATGTCTTTAATGCCTTGTTCGGGAAGGAGTGGGGCATCGGCAAGGACAAGCGCAACGCCCTCACGTTCGATACCAAGTTCACCACCAGCGGCGGTCGGCCCTTCAGCCCCATTGATCTGGAGGCCACACGCGCCAACCTGGGCCGTGAGGTGTACGTGGATGATCAGGCCTACAGCAAGCGCTACGATGCCTATTTACGGTTGGATGTGAAGTTCGGTGTGCGCATCAATGGCAAGGGCGGCAAGGTGAGCCACCAGTTTTTCATGGACCTACAGAACGTGACGGATCGTGAGAACATTTTTGTTGAACGGTACAACCGCGTCACTGACCGCATCAACCCCGTTTACCAGAATGGCTTCTTCCCGGACTTCATGTACCGGGTTCAGTTCTGATCGACAAGAAGTTGGCGGTCAGCAGTAGGCAGTACCTGTAACTCAACTGCCTACTGCGAACTGCCAACTGGTCACTGCGCAAAACGAACAACTCGATCACCGATCGTTCAACCCCCAATGCAAAAGATCATCCTCATCACCGGCGCCAGCAGTGGCATGGGCAAGGCCTTCGCCAAGCGCCTCATCAACGAAGGGCACATCGTCTACGGAGCCGCGCGCCGCGTGGACCAGATGCAGGACCTCGAACAAGCCGGTGGGCGCGCCATCGCACTCGACATCACCGATGACGCCTCCATCACCGCTGCGGTCGAACAGGTCATTGGCGAGCAAGGTCGGATCGATGTGCTCATCAATAATGCAGGTTATGCCATCTACGGCGCGGTGGAGGAGACCACCTTGGCCGATGCGCGCAGGCAGTTCGAGGTGAACATCTTCGGACTGGGGCGCATCACACAACTGGTGGTGCCACACATGCGGAAGCAGAAGAAGGGCCGGATCATCAACGTCAGCAGCATGGGCGGTAAGATGTACACCCCGCTCGGAGCTTGGTACCACGCCACCAAACATGCGTTGGAAGGCTGGAGCGATTGCCTGCGCTTGGAGTTGAAGCCTTTCGGTATCGACGTGGTCATCATCCAACCGGGCATCATCAAGACCGAATTCGCGGACGTGATGACCGGTCCGATGTTGCAGCGATCGGGTGTGGGACCCTACGGAGAGTTGGCGCGCAAGGTGGCCAAGGGCGCAGAGAACGGCATGGCCAATGGTCGGGGTTCGCGTCCGGAGGTGATCGCGGCATTGGTATCGAAGACGGTACATGCACGAACGCCGCGTACGCGCTATGCAGGAGGCTTCCTGGCCAAACCAGTGATGTGGTTGCGCATCTACCTCGGCGATCGTTTCTTCGATAAGATGATCATGAAGGCGGCCTGATCAGCAAGGAACCACCATGAGCACATTGCCCACCTCGTTCCACCTCTCCATCACCGGACTTCGCGTGAAGCCCGGAATCATGAACCGCCTGCGCTTTCAGTACCACGCGGTGCGCTCGTTCATGCAGGCCCAGAAAGCGGATGGCGTGCTCCATGTGGCCGCGAAACGCGTTCATGGTGTGGAGCATACCGTCACCGCCTGGCGTGATCGTGAGGCCATGCTGGAGTTCATGCGCAGCGGACCGCACTTGGAAGCGATGAAGGCCTTTCACCGGATCGCTGAGGGAAGCACGTTGAGCGAGCAGGCTGATCGGATCCCGGAATGGCCTGAAGTACATCGCCGTTGGAAGGAGCGTGGTGTACGGTATGTTCGGTGAGGACGTTTGACCGGTCGTGGACTTGGGATCGGGCTTATGGGTCCCTACCTTGGGATGACTTTTTGCGAATGCAGGTTGTGACCCCTAGGCACATCCTTCGTCGAAAGAACCAAGACCAAAATCAAACACCAAAGTCCATGCTCGATCAACTCCTCTCCAGCCTCCAAAGCCAGGCCGTTCCCCAACTCATCAGCAAGTTCGGGTTGAACGAGCAACAGGCCGGTGGCTCCATCAATGCGGCTGCCGATAGCGTGAAAGAAGCCCTGGGTGGCAGCGATGGCTTCGGTCTAGATGACGCCCTCAGCCTCTTCAGCAGCGCGAAGAACTCGGCCGGTGCCGATGGCCTGTTGAACAACATCGGAGGTCTGCTCCAGAACAAGCTCACCGGTCAAGTGGGCCTGGATGCCGGTAAGGCTAGTGGCGTGGCAGCCCTGTTGCTCCCGATGCTCACCGACCTGGTCTCCAAACACGTGGGCGGGGATGCCAAGAACCTGCAGTCCCTGCTCGGCGGAGGTGGATTGGCGGGGATGGCGAAAGGCCTGCTCGGCAACCTCTTCAAGTAGATCACACGTTCGCTCCGGACGTTGCGGCCGTCTTGTTCAGCGTGAACAGGGCGGCCATTCCTTTTGTTATGCTTCCGACCTACCTTGGTCGAACACTTCGCGAAAAACTCTCCACGATGAAGTCCGTCCCGCTGTTCACCGGTGTATCGCTGCTCCTCCTGCTCACCGCCTGCAATGTGAACAAGGTGGTCGAGAAGCGGAACCTGAGATCGTTCGAAGAGAGTGGCATGGTGCAGCGCACCTTTATCGATGCTGCTGGTCCACACTTCACGTGGGTGAGCAAAGACCTTGGTTCCGGCGCCAAACCGAAGTTGATGTTGGTGCATGGCATCACCAGCAGCAGCACCATGTGGGCAGGGAATCTCGCCGGTCTTTCGGAGCGTTTCGACCTGATCGTACCTGACTTGATCGGACACGGTAAGACCACTGCGCAATGGAGCGGTTCCAGCGTGGACGTGCAAGTCGCGCACCTGGCCTTGCTGCTGGATAGTCTGGGTGTGAAGGAGCCCGTGTACGTGGTGGGCAATTCTTACGGCGGTGCCATCAGTGCGAACTTCGCCGAACAACACCCGCATCGCACACGGGCCTTGGTCATTTACGATGGGCCTGCGAGCGATTACACCAGTGCCATCGCCGATAGTGTGGCACGCAGTCGAGGCGCAACGGACATCGCCGATCTGTTCACTCCGGAGAACCCCGATGAGATGTACCGCCTCATGGCCACCAGCCTCTACGAGCCTCCCAAGGTGCCCGGGTTCGCTCGAAAGCAGTTGTTCAAGAAGTTCTCCGCCCATCAGTCCACCTATCTGGGTCTGTTGCAGGACCTGTTGAAGAACGAACAGCGCTATGCACAGAAGCACTATTTGTGGACCATGCCGGTCTACGTGCTGTGGGGTGAAGGGGACAAGCTCATCCCATTATCGGTGGGTCGTGGTATCGCGACGCGCAATGATCTGCCAGCTGACCATTTGATCATCATTCCGAAAGCCGGGCATGCTGCCAGCGTGGAACAGAAGGAGGTCTTCGAAGGGCACCTGAACAGGATCTTGAAGGATCCGCCTTGTACGGACGAGAAGCGGAGGACCGATGGCCCCTGCACCATGGAGTACGATCCCTACTGCGGCTGCGATGGCAAGACCTACCCGAATCGCTGCGGGGCTTGGCGTGCTGGTGTGCAGTTGGTATCGCGGGGGGAGTGCCAATAGCGGGGTTTCCCAACGATCGATCGTTCATAGGGTCTATCGGCGCTTTCCTGCGGACGTGGGTGGGAACGACCTGTTTGTCGGGCGTTCCAGGGTGATCATCTATTCGATGTAACTGCGTGTGTGTGTCATCCGTTCTTTGCGGCGAGGAAGTGCGGTTCGGCCGGAACCCCGGACACGCTTCTTCGGTCTACGTTGTTCGGCATCCACCTCCATAAACCTGCACATGGAAAGGAAGAACCTGTTACCTCCGGCGTTGCTGGAACAGTTGCGCCGACACCTCTATGAGGTGAACTTCATCTACCGTCGCCTACCCGCCGTGCTGGAGCGTGCGGTGATCGCCACGCGCACCCAAAGCTGGGGCGCCTTCTTCCGCGACCAAGTGGCCAGCGCAAGGGATCAGCGCGCTGAGCTGGAACGCTTCGTGGAGGGTTGGGGCCAGCGACTGCGACCGTGCGCCTGCTCCGAAGTGGATGAACTTCTGAACGAGATCCATCATGCGCTGGCCGCGCGCCACGAAGAAGCACGCATGGAGGATCGCGTGCACGAAGTTTTCCTGCTGTTGCGGAAAGTGGTGCTGTCCCGGTTGGAAGAGGGGGTTGACCTCGCCCGCAAGTTGGGCGATGGCGAACTCGCTTCGCGCTTGGAGTCCCTTTTCATGCAGGAAAGCGACCGCCAGCGCACCATGCCCGAGATGAAGACCGTCTGAACGGTCCTATTCGACGTGACCGTATCGATGGTCGCGCGGTCGTGATCGATGCTTGATCGCGTTCAATCCGCCTTGGCGCCCATCACCACGCGGTAACGGCAACGCGTATCGGTGATGATGGCATCTGTACCACTGGTACGAGCCTCTCGCATGGGCATCAGTTCGGTCCACTCCAGGTCCTTCCGGGTCGGGTTCGCTGGCAGAGGGAGGTCTGCCGCCAACCAGGTGTGGTCTTCGATGTAGAAACTCATCGTTCGCAGATACGAACGACTACTCAGCGCCGCATGGGCGGTCACGATGAAGGTGCCATTCGCTTCGTGGTAGTTGGCCGTATCGATCGTCGCGTACTGGTTGTCCTTTGGACCGGCATAGAGGCTCATGCGGATCTTGTCCTTCGCGCGTGACTCCGGGGTGATCAGGTGCGATGGTACGTGGACTTCTACTTCGAGCGAGAGTTCGTGTCCCTCCATCAGTGGAGGCCGAATGATGGTGAGCAGGCTAAGGCCCGCTACGCTGAAAAGTGCGACCATGGCAAGACCGATGGACAGACCGGCCGCTTTCCAGAAATGCGCCCATTCCACTGCGTGCACCAGCTTGGTACCTAACAGTCCGAGGAGCACACCGCCGATGAGACCGGCCGGGATCAGAACGAAGCCGATGAGCATACCGCGAGCACCTTCGAAGTCGCTAACCCCATGAGCTTTGGTGACACGATCGGCGACGGGAGCCGTGATGACAGCCGTGATGATACCGGTGAGCAGTGCTACGGTGATGGCGATCTTCCAGGACATGGTGACACAGTGGTACTGATGATCTATGCCATGCAAAGGTGCGAAGACCGGCCGGCAGAACGCTGGTGATCGCGACAGTGAATTCGATCATGGCACCGGATGTAGATGGCGGCATGGATCCAAGGAGATCGTGTTCCGTATGGGCGGCGCGCCTTACGTTCGCATCCGTGCTGGCCAACGCCTTCCGTTTCTACATCAGTTCCTTTTCGGGCTTCAGCCGCGAGGTGTGGCTGCTCACGCTGGTCACCTTCATCAACCGCGCGGGTACCATGGTGGTCCCGTTCATGTCGTTGTACCTCACCAAGGACATGGGCCTTTCCTTGGAGCAGGTGGGTTGGGTGATGAGCAGCTTCGGCGCTGGCTCGGTGCTGGGCTCGTGGCTGGGTGGAAAGCTCAGCGACAAGCTCGGTTTCTACGATGTGATGATCGCGGCCTTGCTGACGTCGGGTCTGGCGTTCATCGCGCTCCAGTTCGTGGAAGGCTTCATCCCGTTCTGCGTGGCCATCTTCCTCCTCCTGGTGCTTTCCGATGCGTACCGCCCGGCGATGTTCGTCGCCATAAGGAGTTACGCGCGCCCTGAGGATCGTACACGTGCCGTTACCTTGATCCGGTTGGCCATCAACCTAGGCTTCAGTCTGGGGCCTGCATTCGGCGGGGTCATCATCGCGGGATGGGGGTACACCGGGTTGTTCTGGGTGGATGGTCTTACGTGCATCGGTGCCATGGCCCTGATGTGGTATGGCATCCCGAGGAAGCGGGCGCAAGCGGACAACACCAACGATCGGTCCACGTTGAAGGCATCACCCTGGTCCGATCGACCCTACCTGTTCTTCCTACTCGCCGTGTCGTTGATCAGCATCCCCTTCCTCCAGTATTTCAGTACGGTACCTCTGTTCTACAGCGAAGTCCACCGCCTGAGTGAAACGTACATCGGATTGCTGCTCGCGAGTAACGGCTTGCTGATCTTCCTGCTCGAGATGCCGCTGGTGAAGTACTGCGAACAGAGGCGCTTCGGATTGCATGGGATCCTCACGTTCAGCGTGGTGCTGTTCGCCCTCAGCTTCGGGGTACTGAACATCTTTCCCAATGTGCCATTCCTGTGGGTGGGCATGTTCCTGATGACGGTAGGGGAGATGTTGAACTTCCCTTTCATGAACCGCTTCGCGAACCAACGCGCGGACCGTGGTCAAGCGGGGGCATACATGGCCCTTTACACCATCGCTTGGAGCGTGGCGCATATCGTAGGTCATACACTGGGCTTGAACCTCGTGGAACGCTTCGGCTTCACGAACACATGGTACTTCTTCATCGCTGTATTGCTCGGATGCCTTGTCCTCCTGGTCGGCGTGGATCGTATGGTGAAGGGGGAAGAGCAGCGAGCGCGGCCGTAGCTTGCAGCCCGATGACCACTACGAACACCATCTTCAAACGACCAGTGGTCTTGCGCTGGTCCGACATCGATGCGAATTTCCACCTCCGGCATTCCGTCTTCTATGATCTGGGTGCGGCACAGCGTACCGACCTGCTGGCCTCCTTGGGGATCGGCATGCGTGATATGCAGAAGGGTGGCTACGGGCCTGTCTTGTTCCGCGAAGAGTGCCGCTTCCTGCGGGAGATCCGGATCGAGGATGCCATTGAGGTGGAGACCTCCATCGCTCACCTGAGCCGGGACTTCCGGAAGTTCGGCTTCGAGCAGCGCTTCATGCGTGGAGAAGAGCTGTGTGCCATCTTGCGCGTGGAAGGGGCCTGGTTCGATGCCCGCGCACGCAAGGTCGCAGCGCCGCCGCCCATGGTGATCGAGGCCATTCAACACGTGGCGCATACACAGGATTTCAACTGGCTGGACTGATCGGATGCTGACCCTTGACCTTTCGATATTCCCGAACCTTCACACCGATCGCCTCGTCTTGCGCGAATTGGTGAAAGAGGACGCGTTGGCCTTGCATCGCATGCGCTCCGATGAGCGTGTGATGCGGCATATACCTCGCGACCTGGAGCAGGCTGTTGAAGAGAGCGAGCGCTTGATCGCGACGATCGCGGAAGGCCGTGCAGCGAATAACAGCCTGACGTGGGGTATCACCATGAAGGATGGTGGTGGATTGGTCGGTACCATAGGCTATTACCGGTTGCAGTTGGAACATCATCGCGGTGAGATCGGCTATCTCCTTCACCCTGATCACTGGGGTAAAGGGTTCGCCAGCGAAGCCATGGCGGCCGCGCTGGACCATGGTTTCCAAGCGTTCCGGTTCCACAGCATCGAGGCGGTGACCGATCCAGAGAACCATGCTTCCAACAAGCTATTGGAGCGGTCCGGATTCACCCTGGAGGCGCACTTCCGCGAGAACTACCTCCGGAACGGGAAGTTCCTTGACAGCCTGGTATGGTCCAAGCTGACACCACGCTCAGCCAAAGAGCCTTATAGCATTTAGTCGTGGAACCATGAAGACCTACAAGATACCCGAGAACTACTGGCAAGTCGTTTCGGATGAGGGAGTTTGGGAAGATGATACCTGCCATCCGTTTCTTGTGTCCATAATGGAGATCGAGGTTAAAGGTCACGCGTGCACGAGTTACCAACTTGAATTTCCCTTTGATGGGTATTTGGGAGATATAAGTGACCGGTTGGAGAAGCAAGGAATTGAACTAGATGGAGACGGCTGGGAATCCCTTCTGCGAAAACTGGTGAAGTCGAAGGATCCTACTCTCGAAAAGAACCTGCGCGGTGATTCCGAGACCGAAACATGCGTTATCTGGACAGATAACAAGAGTGATTTCGAATCGTTCATGGAAATACTATTTGAATTCATCGCTGGTCCTGAGAAATTGAAACGTTAAGAGGAGAAGAGCACCTGCACTAATAGCACCTGAAAGCCAGCAGGTCCTCATTTCTTCGACCGAAAGTGATGGGTCTAACTTGAAAGATCGGAGCTACGTGGCTGGTATGTGGTTACCTGCTGGCGATCAGCCGCAAAACGACTGGGGTCTCTTGCAGAATGACCTCCGTGACTGTTTTTCGTTCAGGCGAACCTGAAGAATTGGCGCGTAGCGGTGGATATGTGACTTTCTTTCAGCGAAGTATGTGTGAGAATGTGGCAGAAGGGTCCCCGTGAAGGGATCTATGCAGGACTTAATCGGCTGATGATCGCTTCGATCTCATCCTTCAGCCGTTCACACGCTCGGATCGTATCGCCGAGCAGCTCGGGGCGCGGCGTCATCGTGTTCTCGCGCACAGCATCCACGGCGGCCGGCAATCCTTCACACCGGCTATCAAGGCCCAGCCCGTGGTCCAGTTGCTGGTCGATCTCGGCGATCAATCCACTATCCACCTGACCATGGCGCAGTTCGGTCTGCAGCATGAGCACGGTTCGCCGCAAGGTGCGGAGCTGGCGGGCCAGTTCGATGTCGGTCATGGAGGTCATCGGGGTCCAGTGGGTGGATCGGCCACGAAGATGGGGAATGAGCGACTTTCCGTGCGGAAGACCTCATTGATCGAGGAGAACATTCTACGGCGCTGATTGTTCCTGATGCATGTCCGCCATCCTCATCATCGGTGCATCACGTGGTATCGGTCACGCCTTGGCACAACGGCTTCTCCGCGATGGACGTTCAATCATCACCATGGGCCGCACCGATCCAGGCCTACAAGGATCCGGGGCACACATCATGCATGACATGGCCGGTCCTGACTTCCCGCTTGCGGAGCTACCCGACGAGCTGGGCGGTCTGGTCTACTGTCCAGGCAGCATCGACCTCAAACCGTTGCGCAGTACACGGGTCGAAGACCTTCGAGCGGCGTTCGAGATCAACGCGGTAGGTGCCTTTCGTGCGGTGCAAGCCTGCGCGGATCGGTTGAAGAAGGTCCCAGGCAGTGGAGTCGTCCTGTTCAGTACCGTGGCCGTGCAGCGTGGCATGGCTTTCCATAGCGGTGTGGCTGCGGCCAAAGGTGCGGTGGAAGGCATGGCTCGTGCGCTGGCGGCAGAACTGGCGCCCACCGTGCGCGTGAACTGTATCGCACCAAGTCTAACGCGTACCTCCCTTGCCGAGAAACTGTTGGCCACGCTGGAGCGCGAGAAGGCCAGTGCCGATCGGCATCCGATGAAACGGGTGGGGGAGGCCGATGACATCGCCGCCATGGCTGCATTCCTGCTGAGTTCGGAAGCGAGCTGGATAACCGGCCAGGTCTTCGGTGTTGATGGGGGCATGAGTGCGATATGACATGGCGAATACGGAGCGGATCACGCATGTAGGTATCGACTTCGGGGCACGCAATGCGGGTACCACGGTGGTCTGTCATCAACGGAATGGCATCTTCCACTTCCAGCGTAGTGCGAAGGATGCCGATGGGGATGCTTGGCTGGAGACCACCATCGCGGCATTGCGTCCTGGAACGATCTACATCGATGCACCATTGAGTCTTCCCGGTGTCTACCAAGGGCGCGGAGACGATTACTTCTTCCGAGCGGCCGACCATCAGGCGCGTGGGATGAGTCCGATGTTCCTGGGTGGACTCACGGCGCGGGCCATGCGGCTGGCGGCGCAATGGCGGAAACAAGGCATCACGGTGCATGAAGCCTACCCGGCCGCGCTGATCAGGCACGCGTGGGAGAGCCTCGATGTGGAACCGCGCAGGGCGATCCCGCGGAGCAAATTGAGGATAATGGCCGGCATGGTCGCGGTGCCAACACCCGAAACGCATGACCGGCACGAGGCGGACGCTTGGCTGTGCTGGGTGATCGGTCATCGCCACCAGCGCGGGGAGTCCATCATCCACGGTAATGCGGAAGAGGGTGTGATCCTGGCTTGATCGATGCCGAAGCATGTACCACCGTCCTTGCGGCCCGAGAAACGATGCGTCAGTTGTGGTCGTCCCTTCCAATGGCGCAAGAAGTGGGAAAGGGTGTGGGCCGAGGTGAAATACTGCAGTGATCGATGCCGCAACAGCAAGAGCCCCGCGCAGCTCACACCGTCCGTCTGATCCTGGGCGATCAGCTCAACGAGCAACACAGCTGGTTCGCCGAACCGGACAAGAACATCTTGTTCGTTCTGATGGAAGTGCGTCAGGAGACCGACTACGCCTGGCATCACATCCAAAAGGTGTTGGGGTTCTTCGCGGCCATGCGGCGCTTTGTCGATGCACTGCGGGCTCGGGGGCATCGGGTGCTCTACCTAACGCTGGATGATCCGCGGAACGCGCAAGCCATACCGGCGAATTTGGAATGGATACTTGCCGGAACCGGGGCACAGCGTTTCGGCTATCAACTTCCGGATGAATGGCGGTTGGACCTTCAACTGCGTGAATTCGCGGAGACGTGCGACCGCAGCGTTGAAGTGGCGGACACCGAGCACTTCCTCACCACCCGAGATGAGTTGGGTACCCTTTTCAAGGGGAAGAAGCAGTACCTGATGGAACGTTTCTACCGCGTGATGCGCGAGCGCACGGGACTACTGATGCGCAACGGTCAGCCCGAAGGCGGTCAATGGAACTTCGATCACGACAATCGACAACGACCACCCAAGGATCATGTGCCACCGCCACCGTTGGTGTTCGACCATGACCTGCGCGAGTTGCATGGAGTGATCACGCGGGCTGGGGTGAAGACGATCGGTCATGTGGATGCGGCACATTTCCCATGGCCGTTGGACAGAAAGGAGAGTCTGCTGTTGTTATCCTATTTCTGCGAGCATCTGTTGCACCGCTTCGGGACCTACCAGGATGCGCTTTCGCCGCAGAGTTGGTCGATGTACCATGCGCGGTTGAGCTTCAGCATGAACAGCAAGATGCTCCATCCGCTGGAGATCTGTGAAGCGGCGGAGGAGGCTTGGCGCAACGATCCCGATCGGATAACGTTGAGCCAGGTGGAGGGTTTCGTGCGGCAGATCATCGGTTGGCGCGAGTACATGCGCGGTGTCTACTGGGCGCAGATGCCAGAGTTCGGTGAGCGCAACTTCTTCGGGCACACCGCAGCGCTGCCCGCTTGGTTCTGGACCGGTCGCACCCGTATGGCGTGCTTGCGTGATGCGATCCAAGGGAGTCTCACCAACGCTTATGCCCATCACATCCAACGCCTGATGGTGACCGGCAACTTCGCGCTGCTGGCCGGTGTGCATCCCGATGAGGTGGATCGATGGTACCTGGGCATCTATATCGATGCCATCGAGTGGGTGGAGATCACCAACACAAGGGGCATGAGCCAGTTCGCCGATGGCGGTATCGTGGGTACCAAGCCCTACGTGAGCAGCGGCAGCTACATCAATAAGATGGGCCACCACTGCGGCACCTGTTATTACGATGTGAAGGACAGGACCGGCCCGCGGGCTTGTCCGTTCAACGCACTGTACTGGTATTTCCATGCGCGCAATCGCGATCGTTTCCTCAGCGACGAAGCTCGTCCAGGGATGATGGTCCGCATGGGCATGACCTATCGTACATGGGATAAGATGACCGCGAGTGCGCGCCAAGCCTTGCTCGCGAAAGGTGATCAACTCCTCACGGACATCGAGACCCTATGAGCCGCGCGATCCTCTGGTTCAGGAACGACCTACGCCTTGATGATAACCCGGCGTTGCAGGCCGCGATGGCCGCACATGATGAAGTGCTGCCGGTCTTCGTATTGGACCCGCGGCAACATGGGCCGGGGCCGTTGGACCTTGATCGGTCAGGTCCGTTCCGAAGGAGGTTCCTGCGTGAAGGCCTGGTGGATCTTGATCTCCAGCTCCGCTCGAAAGGAAGTGCACTGCACGTTCGTGTCGGTGATCCGGCAGAGGTGCTCGCACATTTGCAAGAGGTATGGGGTGCGGACGCCGTTCATGCGCAGCAGCTCTTCGCGTGGGAAGAACAGCTACAGGAACGTGATGTTGCAGCAGTGGCTCAGTTGCACCTGCATGCCCCGAACACCTTGCTCTTACCCGGTGATCTCCCTTTCGTGATCGAGAAATTGCCCCATGTCTTCACGGCCTTTCGGCAGCGGGTAGAACCGAACGTACCAGTGCGCGAACCACTTCCGTCACCAGCGCGGATCACTTCGCCACCGGAATGGAAGGGGCGCAAGCTGGGTGATGATGAGTTGCCAGGTGAGGCTCTTTCCGTTGATCCACGCGCCGTGCTCGACTTCCGAGGAGGTCGTGAAGCGGGGTTGGCCAGGGTGCGTCATTACTTGTGGGAGACCGGATCGCTTTCGCGGTACAAGGAGACGCGCAATGGCCTGTTGGGCGCTGACTACAGCAGCAAATTGAGCCCGTGGCTCGCGAGTGGGGCCATCGGTGCGCGCGAGGTGTGGCACGAGGTGAAACGGTATGAGGCGGAGTACGGCGCCAATGAAAGCACCTACTGGCTGGGCTTCGAACTGCTGTGGCGCGACTTCTTCCAGTTCACGGCAGCCAAACACGGGCGTTCGGTTTTCCTTGCAGGCGGGCTTTCGAGGAAGGACCACTCAGGTGATTGGGACCTTGACCGATTCAGAACCTGGTGCACGGGCCGAACGGGTCAACCCTTCATCGACGCGAACATGCGCGAGCTGGCAGCCACCGGTTGGATGAGTAACCGGGGCAGGCAGAACGTGGCCAGTTACCTGGTACACGATCTCGGTGTCCACTGGCGCATGGGTGCCTGGTGGTTCGAGCGCATGCTGGTGGACTATGACCCGTGCAACAACTGGGGCAACTGGCAGTACGTGGCCGGTGTGGGTAATGATCCGCGCGAAGGACGCCGCTTCGATCCGGTGCGCCAAGCAGGAATGTATGATCCGGATGGGGCGTACGTGGCCTTATGGTCTGACGATCATGATCAGCGTACTTCCAAGACCTGACCTTCTTCCACCCAGGTCTGTGGTCTTACACCGAATTGTCCGCCGGAGCCCGCAGCTACGATCTCCAGTCCTCCGATCATCGGTCGGCCGTATTCCATGGTGCGGTAGACGTAAACACCTTGGAACGCATCCTCTTCGAACGTCCAGGCGAGTGGCTGTTCGGTCATGCCAAAGGGATGGCGCGCGATCGGGATGAACACTGCACTACTAGCTGTGGAGGCCCAGACCAGTATACCGGAACTCAGACCGTTGGACAGTCGCTCGGGTGTCAAGACCTCGCCTTCTTGCAGCCGGAAGTAGTTCAATACGCCCCAGCGTTCGCGGGTCATCAGGAACTGGGTGCCCGGTAGCGGTGAGATGCCGCGGAGGAATTGCCCCTGATCGGTCATGCCATTAGCAGGTTGGATATGACCTGTGATCACTAGGTCATCCACTTCGTCGGAGTTCAAGTTCACGCGCTCATCCGGTGGAATGCCCGATGGAACGATCACCTGCGGCTCCACCGGTCCATGCCCGAAGTCGAAGGGCGGTTCCTCGGGTTCGCGCTGCAGCACGATGAGGTCGCCTTCCTCACCATAGCCGTTCAGTACACGCACCACATACTTCGTCGCGACCACCACCCGGCCATAAGGAAAGGGAAGCTCGAACGCGAAGGCCGCGACGCTCGTGCCGCGGTGGTTCGCGCTGCGCAACACCAGCGTGTGCCCCTCGTGATGATCGCCCGTCCCGTACCAACCGTCCTGGTCCTTCGTGATCGCCGGCCCGAACGGACGCTCCAGCAGCCAGAACTCCGTGGGATGGTCCTCATCGGTCCAGCTAAGCTGCTTGAAGTGGATGCGGGCAGCGAGCAGGGCGGTATCCAGTCGTGTGCTGTCCTCCAGCGTGTACCAGCGCTGCGTGCTGGGCGTGTTCCACATCAGGATGGCGTTGCCACTGAGCGTACGCACACCCACCAGGTGCTTGCCCAAGTAGCCGGGTTGCTCTGGGTCGGTGATGTGGATCGTTCTGTTGGTGATCAGCAGGTCCGCGATGCCATCGCCGGTCACGTCCACGTATTCATCGGGCGGTGGGCCGGGGATGATGCGCTCGTCCTGGGCCGTGACATGGAGGCCCGGGAACAGGACGGCCAGCACCAGCAGTGCTGAACAGCGCGGCATGGACGGATGAGTACTGAATGTGCGCATCAATGCACGACCAGTATCCGTTCGCGCAGCTGTTCGCCGTGTACGAAGTAGCTGCCTGCAGGCAAGGCGGAACAGTCCATGTTCAATGTGCTTGCCTGAGTATTCGTGCGAAGGACCTCTCGGCCCAATGCATCCAGCACACGCAGATCTCCGAGCGCATTGCCATTCGCGGCGGTGATCACGATGTACCGATCTGCAGGTACGGGAGCCGCGGACCAGGCGTGATCGCTCGGCGGAGCGGTGATGCTGGTCGTCAGGTCATCGCCCTTAACCACGAAGCTGCCATCACCGTTCAGTTGCGCCAAGGGCGCGAACGTGATGGAGTCGTTGTATCCGCCAGCCAGGTACAGTTCACCGGTTTCGCCGCAACGCAGCCGGTTCACCAGACGAGGGCCGACACCACGGTCCACGTATGCGTCGAGCACCGTACCGTCCGGGTCGAAGTGCGCCACGACCAGGCCATAAGGAAGGTCCGATCCAAGATCAGGCACCTCGAAGGTGTCGATGAAGATGTTCCGCCCGAAGTAGCCGCCGGCCCACACATGGTCGTTCGCGTCGACATCCACGGAAAGCAGTTCGTGGGTCCCGATGCTATTCCCGGCGCGGATGCCCCACATGGCGGTGCCTTGCGGATCCACCTTCCACAAGGTGATGTCGTAGGTGGTCAACGTGCCGGCGATCGGCAGGTCGATGCCATCGATCAGGTAGCCGCCTTCACGGGTGGTGGCCACGATCACGTTCCCCTCGCCGTCCGTGGTGATGCTCTTGATCTCGTCGTAGTTGAAGCCCGCCCAGGCCTTCACCCACGCTTCTTCGCCATCCGGGGTGTACTTCACCACGAAGGCGTCGTCGCTCTGCCCGCTGGGCATGAAGTTGGGCAGGGTGTCCGTGGCGAAGAATGCGGTATCACCCCTGAAATCACCGCCCAGGTAGACGTTGCCCGCTGGATCCAGTGCCAGGGCGTTGCACACGGTCTGCCCGAGGCTTTGGTCGCTGGTACACTGCGGTCGTAAGGACCACAGCCCATTGCCGTTGGCATCGAGCTTCATCAAGAAGCCCTGCTCCCGGTTGTTACAGGCATCCAGTTCGGGCAGACCGGTCACCTGGAGTGCGGTCTTGTACTGGCCGGCCACATACAGGTCGTTGTTGGCGTCGGCCACGATCGCGCGACCCCATTCCACGCCATTGTTGGCGGTCCATCCGTAGCGCTGTGCCCACAGCGACGTGCCGTTCTCATCATACTGCGCTACCAGGATGTCCATGGTGCCCAGCTTGTTCAATGTGGCTGATCCGAAATTGATGCTCGGACTTGCAAAATAGCCGGTAATGGTGATCCGGCCGTCTCCATCTACGGCCACATCAAAGGCCCCATCAAAGTCGGCGCCACCTGCACTGCGCATCCAAAGCGGTGTTCCGTCCGAAGTGAATTTGGCCACGAACAGATCGCTCTGTCCAGTGCTGGCCAGTGCGGGCAGTGTACCCAGGGTCAGCGTTCCGTAGAACTCGCCGCAGACCACGGTGTTGCCTGCTGCATCCACTACCAGTCCGTTCATGGAAGGTTGGATCTCCCCGGTCAGTTGGCGCGCCCATTGCCAGTTGAATTGGGCGTTGAGCGCCAGTTGAAGCAGCAATGCGTAAAGGGAGAGTAGCGATCGGGTCATGGGATAAAGGTCAGGGTTGTATCGGTGCGCTCATCGCACCATGAAGGGTTGATCTACCGGCAACAACGCACCGACGCGGACCTTCACCATGTTCTTCCCCAAGGGAGGCTCAATGGTAAAGTATCCATGCCAAGTGCGATCGTTCGCCACCGTTCTGAACACGTAATGCTGGTCGTTCAGGTTGGGTGCAGTAGTGAACGGTTCCGCTTGTCCACCATACCCCCAATTGGCCACCGGTATTGAACCATCGGTGTAGTTCACCAGGGGGATCTGAAGGTCATCCTGCGGTCGGGTGGGCACGGCTCGTATGCTATCGCCCTTGCTGCATACCTTCAACCGCCACCGGCCTTGCTCATCGCGCACATTCAGGATACTGGTGCCCGTCAGGTTCATCACATGGAGATAGCAGTTCCCCGAGCTGCTCGGCTCATCGTCCGTGCCACTGCGGAAGCCCAGTACCACCAGGTCCGGTATGCCATCGTTCGTTAGGTCGATGCTATCATTGGGCGCGAAGCCGCAGTAGTTGCGATCGAAGTCGGGCTGTGCGGAGGTGCTGAAGCTCAGCACGAGCAGGGATGTCAGGAACAGGGCTCTCATCGCGTCTGTAGAATGATGTCCACCGGAGCGAAGTTCGGTCTTCCTTCCATGGGCGGATAGACATCCTCATCATATCGGCCACACAACGTGTATACATCGTTGTTGGAGATCGGTACCACCGTACGTCGCAGTTCACCAAGACCGCCATTGCGCTCGTCCTGCACGAGGATCGAGTACCCGGAGTAGTCCAGGCGGGAGGAAACCACCAGTACGTAGTTATCGCCGGCGAACGGGAACTCATGGCCCTTGTACCGATCGAAGTGCGGCTGCCAGGTGCGGTCGTGCAGGATGCTGCGCCCATCGTTCGGCCGGAACCGGTTCCATTCCTGCCCATGGATCACGGCCGGCAGGTTGTTGGTGTCGAGCAGGGTGATGCGTAACCGTGGCTCCACTGTCACGCTGTTCGACCGGTGCGCGTGGACCACGATGATGGAAGCGAAGTCATAGCCGCAGTGCTGGGCGGAAAGGATCACAGGTTGGAGTACCAGAAGCACGAAGAGGATGCGCATGATCCGCAGTACACCTTCGAACGATAATGGTTCGAACCTTTGATCAGGAAGGGTGTACTTTGAAGCATCAACGGACTCCTCCATGTCCCTGTTCCGCTGCTTTTCGCTTGCCATACTGTGTGGTGGACCGGTGTTCGTTCACGCGCAGCTCGGCACTCCGCCAAAGGGACGCCCTGTGGTTCCGGAACCTGTGAGGCCACTTCCGGATCCAGATCCTCCTTATTGGCCGGGTGGTCTGCCGCCCTATGAGGGGCCTATCCCACCCGAGGAGCCACCAATGGAGGACGCTCCGCCTGCGCCCGTCATTCAGGACAGTATCCGCTCGGTGGTGGATAGCGCACCGTCGTTCCCCGGTGGCGAGGTCGCGCTCCGGGCCTATCTCCAGGAGAACATGGTCTATCCGGAATTGGCGTTGGAGATCGGAGCAGAGGGCAACGTACGTGTCGCGTTCGTTGTTCGGCCAGATGGCCACCTTACCGACGTTCGTGTGCCAGCGGGCGAACCTCATCCCGAACTGTACCAAGAGGCATTACGTCTAGTGAAGCGGATGCCGAACTGGATACCGGCGAGCGTGAACGGATCGAAGGTGGCTGTACATGCTTCGGTATTGGTCACGTTTTGTATCCGTGATTGAACCGCCATGAACACGGCGTACGCATTCCGCTTCACCCAGCACTTGATCACCGTGATGGTCCTTTTGATCTGGGGCCCAACGAAGGCCTCCGATCGTGCGGTCCATGTTACCGGCACCGTGGCGAACATCCAGAGCTGGGAGATCCGAGGCTACTACACGGCCATGGTGGTTGCCCACACAGAGCCTCGTCGATATGGTGTGGTTTCCACGAGACCACAGCTGATGGTGGATCGGCAGACCGGACAGTTCGAGGGTGATCTCGTGTGTGAGGTGCTTCGCAACAAGCATGGTCGCTGGGTGGATATCCATCTGATCAACATGGCACCCACGTTCCAGGGGTATTCCACGATGATCATCCGTGTGCCCTATACGCGCACCATCGACCTCGGCACTTTCAACTGGAAACCCTCGCATTATCGATGGAAGGAGGGCGTGCTGGTCATCGACTCCGCCGTGCCGCGCGACACCCTGATCGGCGACCTCTTCGGCGACCACGTACGCATCAGTCCCATCAACCCGGAGCCAGGTGACAGCATGCGCTTCGAGTTCGTGTGGAACAATAGCGGGCAACCGCACATGGCCAGGTTCGGGGACCTGTATCTGCAGGACGAGAGCAGCGGGGTGTGCGACTTCACCTTCGCGGTGCGCACCGACACGGATGTGTTCACCGAGAGCTGGCCGCATCACGTCGTGCTCCACTTGCAAGCCAAAGTCAAGGGTCGCTACCGCTTGCGACAGGTCGCGGCACAAGGCGAACACCTCCGCGATGTGGACTTCATGCTGAACAATGACCTTTATTTCACCGTCAATGAACGGAGCGAACCATGAAGATCATGCTACCCGCACTTCTACTCCCGATCCTGGTCGCCTGCGCGAACGCTGAGGTACCCCAAAAGGAATCGTGCGACCAGGTGCCCGAAGCGTTCGTCGCATACGTCACGCGCACCCTCTCCGACACCACCGGCCGCTTCTTCAACGACTATCCCACGCCCACGCCGCTCACCTGTGAGTTGCTCGGCATGCTTCAAGAGGAACTGAAGGACGATAGTGTGCGCTACCACTTCGAGCACATGCACCAGCGCTACGGGGATCCGCGGGCCTTGGCAGCCTTCACGTTCATTGAACGGCATACCGACTTCGCCCTGGCCATGGCGCTCACCACGCATTGGAACCCCGATACGCGCATCGAAGCGGTGAGGGCCGTGCACAACTACCGCCGCATACGGCCGAAGGTGTGCGCTACCAAGGAGCACTACGCGCAACTGGAGGAACAGGATCGAGCCGCCGTGCGCTGCTTCATCCGCGTGCTGGAGACTACCCCATTGAGCATTCCGGGTAGCGAGAACTCCACCATCCATGACATCTACATACGCGAGGTGATGGAAAGCCTGGACCTCTTCACCGGATACACGCATGTGCTGGAAGGTGATCAGCGGATGCGGGTGGACATGTCCGAACAGCGTTTCGAACAGGCCATGGAAGATTGGCGCAACTGGTTGAAGCAATGAGAGTGCTCATGCTGCTTCTGTTGCTAGGCCCAGCGTTCGCAAGTGGTCAGCCGTTCGAACATGGTCCGTCCCCAGTAGTCACGGGTTTCATCGGCCTACCCATGCAGGACCCCGATGGTTTCGCTCGCGCTTTGGAACGTGGGAGCATCCGCGCCATCGACCGCTGGATGAAGCGCGAACTGATGGCCCAAAAGCGAGGAGAGCAGCTGGACAACGGGTCCACCACGATCACGGTGCATACGCTCACGTACAACAGCATCGTGGACTGGTTGAAGAAGCAACCCGGTGTGATCGACGCGGCGTGGGATGGATGTATGGCGAAGCCGATGATCTGGCCTGGTCATTCGCGGATCGGGATGCGGTTCATCATGAAGGGGATCGAGCATGAACGGTGCTATCGGGTCCAAGAGGGCATTCCAGGTGTGATCCGTCTACCGGGTTGGAGGCCTCACGTGCGCAGCGCCCGTGAACACCTGAAGTTCCTGGATGCCACGGAACATCCGGGCTTCGTTGAACAACAAAGGCAAGCGTGCAGGGAGCACCTTCGTTAGGCGCCGATCCTGCTCAAGGTGTCCTCCACATTCATGGCAAGTAGTTCATCGCGGAACCAGGGCTGCGCGCGCAGTTCATCCGCCACGGTGGGCACCACATCGGTGATGAAGATCTGCTTCCGTTGACGTTCCAGCTGCTGTACGATGTGCCCGATGCGATGCATCCCCGTGGCATCCACCATCGGTACATGACGTAGCCGGATGATGATGACGTGCTGCCGATCATTGATCTCCGACAGCACATCCTGGAATTTCTGCGCTGCGCCGAAGAACAACGGTCCGCTGACGTCGAACACCCGTACGCCAGGAGGCACGGCGATCTCGCCCTCTTCCGCCGCTCCGCCATCGGTCAACACGGGCTTAAGATCGGTGATGTCGCTCATGCGTTTCATGAAGAGGAAGGCCGCCAGCACCATGCCCACCTCGATGGCGAGAACAAGGTCGAAGACCACGGTGAGCAGAAAGGTGACCACCAGGACCAACGCATCATACCGATGACCCTTCAACGCGCTAACGAAGCTGCGCCACTCGCTCATGTTGTATGCCACCACCACAAGGATGCCTGCCAAGGCAGCGAGTGGGATACGGCCGGCCAGTGGAGCGGCCGCCAGCATGATGACAAGAAGTGTGATCGCGTGAACCATGCCCGCGATCGGCGTGCGGCCCCCGTTCTTCACGTTGGTGGCCGTACGCGCGATGGCACCGGTGGCCGGTATACCGCCGAACAAGGCGGATAGCATGTTACCGCCGCCCTGTGCGATCAGTTCCATGTCGCTGCGGTGCCGGCCGCCGATCATGCCATCGGCCACTACCGCGCTCAGCAGCGATTCGATGGCACCGAGCAACGCGATCGCTACTGCGGGTTGGAAGAGTTCACGGACCGTGGCAAGGTCCAGACGTGGTAGATGCGGAATAGGCAGCGTTTGAGGGATCGCACCGAAACGTCCGGCGATGGTCTCCACCGGCAGTTGAAAGCCCCAGGCCACGGCTGTACAGGCGATGATCGCGGCCAGTGGTCCAGGGATATACCGGGTGATGCGTGGAGTGAACAGCACGAGTCCGATGGACAATACGCTTACCGCCACCGCCCACGGGTTGATGCTCGTCAACTGGCCTGCGTAGGCCATCCATTGCTGAACGGCACCACTGGGCAAGTCTCCCATGCGAAGACCGAGGAGCTCCTTCACCTGGGTGGTAAGAATGATGACCGCGATACCCGCTGTGAAACCGACGATGAGGGTGTGTGGGAAGTACTTGAGCAACTTGCCCGCACGCATCAGCCCCAGCAACACGAGCAGTATACCCGCCATGAAGGTGGCGATGACCAGGCCCTCGATCCCGTGTTGTTGAACGATGCCGTAAACGATGACGATGAAGGCGCCTGTGGGCCCACCGATCTGGACACGGCTACCTCCGAAAGCCGAGATGGCGAACCCCGCTACGATGGCGGTGATCAGCCCTTTATCGGGTGCTACACCGGATGCGATGGCGAAGGCGATGGCCAACGGCAAGGCAACGATGCCCACGATCATACCCGATATCACATCGGCGCGGAGCTGTGCCCGAGGAATGCCAGCTTTCCAAAGGGTGAAGAGCTTCGGGGTGAACTCGAGTCGCACGGTGGACAAAGGAACGAAAGCTCCCTCACTGCTCCCGATCAGGCATTCGTACACATGCGGATGCTAGGCGCGTTCACCTCACCACGCTCATTTTCAAACGACCTGTATCCCAAACCAGCGTATAGATCCCGCTGGCGTTACCGATCTCGACATGCTCCTGCTTCACCCCTTCGGCCATGGTCCATCGGCGTACGAGACGTCCAGATGCATCACGAAGTTCGAACGGCATGGCATGATCAGGGCTGTCACGGGTGATGGTGAAATGTCCGTTGTTCGGATTCGGGAACGCGAGCACATGGAGTGCGGCCGATGGTAAGTACACCGCCACCATCGGGCTTGTTCGATGCGTGCCGTCGTGGTCCATTTGGATCAGGCGGTAATAGCTGGTCCCTGAGTATGGTGCGTGATCAAGCAGATCGTAATGCCGTGTGATGTGGCTGTTGCCCGCACCGGGTACAGTGCCCACGGGCTCGAAGGCTATCCCATCAATACTGCGTTCCACGGTGAAGAAGGCATTGTCGATCTCCACAGCGGTGGTCCACGTGCACAGGATCTCGCGCCTATCGGTAGGCACTGCATCGAAATAGATCAGTTCCACCGGTAAGGGTGATGCTTCGTAGGCCAGCGCCCAGATGTGCTCATTACCAGGGGCGGTGGCATCGGTGAAGAGTACATTCGGTACGAGCACTTCGCGGACGCCCGGGTTCGATTGACCGGGTAGGGCGGGGTTCTGCCAGGTGTGCCTGTGACCGTACCCGCCCAGAACGCGGACCGGAAAGGGTTCTAGACCAGGCGTCGGATCGGCCTTTACACGGTGTTAAGCGGCCTTCATCCCACCATCATGAACGAACGAATCGCCGGCAGTACACCGAACCTTGACTTGTGCGGACTTGAAGGAGGTAGCATCCGGAAGGTAATGTCGCGATATCGACGATGCCATCGGCCGCTTGTGGTCGGCTTGTGAAGATGACCCTGCCGTCCGCTGTTATCACCGAAAGGCGCTCGATCGTTCCGGGGAACTGGAACCGGATCTGTTCCGAAGCGGGGATGGGTGATACGATGAGGTCATCGGACATCGGTGTCAGGATCGCCGTGCTGAACTCCGCCACCAGTATGCTCGGCTCGGTGATGATCGGTTCGTTGTAGTCGAAGAAGATGTTGGCGATGTTCTCGATCGCTGTGCCTGCGGCCAAAGGCAGGCGGGGCTTCAACCTGAACTTCATCAAGCCATGGCTGCCCGGTTCGTCGCTGGCGCTATCCGGTAGTTGGATAGCATCGAAGCGCCATTCGATCACGCGGCCGGGTTTGAATGAAACGCTGAAGGGATGGGACGCCGCTCCTTGCTCGAAGGACAGCATGTCCAGCTCGGACGCGATGGTATCGGTGATCACCACGAACTCCGCTGGGAAGGTGCCGGTGTTCTGGAAACGGATGGTGTAGTCGATCCATTCGTCCGCGTCGATGAAGTAGAGGTCGTCGCTGGCTCTCGAGCTGGTTACCGCGCGTTTGTCATTCGGATCGAAGCTGCCTACTACGACATCGACCGATACATCAGAGTCATTGGCTGTATTCCCGTCGGGCAGGGTGTTGTTCACCGCGAGGGTGCTGGTCAACGGCGTGCCCAGTGCCGTCCCGACCGGAGTACTCACGGTCACGTAAAAATTTGCAGCCTGAAAACTGATGAGCGGAGGAAGGCTCCAGGTCAGAATGTTCCCAGAGACCGTAGGAGCAGGATCACTGGAAAGGAAGGCGAGCGTAGGATCCAAAACAAGGGTCACGGTCACAGGACCGCTCATCTGGGGTGAGTTGTTCCGAATATGGAGGTGATAGTCCGTAGCGAAGCCCGGGCGAAGCACACCAGCAGAAAGACTCGCGCGCAGATCCAGTGGTTGTGTGCTTCCATTGGCCAGATCGATCACGCTGGCGTTCCCGCTCACGCTGAAGGGCACAGGTTGCACAGCAGGGCAGATCGGTACCAACGTCGGATCGGTCTGTTCAAGCGTATAGTTGCCATTGAATAGTCCGAACGCGAATCGACCAGCGCCATCCGTGAGCGCAACTTCGTTCCCTGGTTGGATGGATAGGGTACTGTAGGGTACACCCACTTCGTTAGGATCTTTCACACAATCGCCATTCAGGTCGTAGAAGCTGGTCCCTTGCACGCTGCCACACGTTGGACCCAGATCAGGAACGGTCACCCAGATGGTGTCATAGCTGCATTGGCCCGGGTCCAGTGCTTCAGCTGTGTAGCCTAACCACCAATGGATGCCATAGTAGCCAGGCTCAAGGTTCACGAAGTCCACCGACAAGCTTGCGGGGTCAGGCTGATTCGCTTGAGGTTGAAGCACCTGATCATCGCGGATCAAATTCACCCAGGTCAGACCCGCAGGTGCCAGGCCAGAGGACTGCACGTGAATGGCACCGATGGGCACGTTCGAACAGGATGGTTCAACACTGGTGATCGATAGCGCAGGCCAATTCACGACCTGGGGTCCGTTCGAGCCGGAAATGGTTCCTGTACACCCATGACCATCGTCCACGGGATATTCGAAGAAGGACCCCCAACCATCTGGGTAGAAGATGAACGTCGGCCCGTTCAGTGTTGAACCCCACAGTGTCGCAGGGATCCCGTTCACCGTCCAAGTGTTGTTCATACCCGAGACATAGGGGTCTTCGAGCAAGTTCCCCGGCGCAGCGCACCAGGCAACTCCCGTGCCTATGGCGGTGAGGTCATAGGGTTCGGAAAGCACATCCACCGTGACCGAGGCTGTTTCCGAATTGGCATCAGTGACAGTGCATGTATAGCTCCCGGCGATCAGGTTGCTACGTTGAGGATACGAAGGTCCATCCGCCCAACTGTAGTTGAAAGGAGGAAGACCTCCGGTCGCCAACACAGTGATATGCCCATTGCCGTAAGTACAGGTCTCATGGACCAAGTTGGTCACCTGGATATCCAGCACAGCGTGTACCCGGGCATTCGCGTCGTGAACGAGAAGAAGGAGGAGTACGATGCTGCGCATAGGTCAGTGTTTTACGAAGCGTTTACGCGCGGAGGACCCATCTTCCAGAGTGGTGATCAGGATATACGGACCGGCTTTCAGCGCTGCGACGTCAAGGACTATCGTGTTCGAGTAGATGCTGGTCGTGAGCACATGTCTTCCATCGGCCGCGAAGATGGACACATTGGTCATCAGGACTGATGTGCTCACCTGAAGCAGATCCTGTGTAGGTACCGGGGCCATGGAAAGGTCCTGCCCTGTCAAATCATCCACCTCTGTACTGAACTCCGCCACCAGTACGCTCGGCTCGGTGATCACTGGTTCGTTGAAGTCGAAGTAGATAGCGGCCGTGTTCTCGATCACATCACCTGGCAGCAGTCCGTTCCGTGGCTTCATGCGGAAGGCCACGAAGCCTTGGCTGCCCAACAAGTCCGTTGTACTGTCCGGTAATAGGATGTCGTTGAAGGTGAAGACCAGCTCGCGCCCCTCACCGAAGGAAGGGGTGAACGCATGCGAGGCGCCGAGGATCTGGAGGCTCTCGATGTCAAGGTCCTGTTCGATGATGTCGCGGATAACCACGGTGAACGCCGTGTCGCTGCCGGTGTTCTGGAAGCGCACCACATAGTCGATCCAGAGGTCCTGGTCCAGGTAGTATTGCTCGGTGCTCTGGCTGTTGTTGGCAGTGCCCACCTTGTCATTGGGGTCGTAGCTGGCCACGATGGTCCCTTGTCCCGTATCGGTATTGTTCACCATGCTGCTCTCGTTGGAGGTGCTGGTGGCAGTAGCGGACCAGCTATGTACGAGGCCGAGGAGCTGTGGGTCCGGCGGTACTTGCACGGTGAACTGCAGCCAGCGCTGCTCAAAGGGCGCGATCACCGGGATGTTCCATTGCACCTGCCCGGGCGTCGCTACGGGATCATTCGTCCCACTGATGAAGGTGAAGAGGGGGTCGTGCGTGAACGTGACGTTCACATTCTCGCCACTTGCTCCTGTGTTATTGATCAGGCGTACCGAAAAGGTGAACGGGATGCCTACGCGTGATATCCCTTGTAGGGCGTAAACGCTCAGATCGAAGGGCGAGAGCGTGGAGTCGGCGATGTTCAGCACGGCGTCGTTGCCGCTGCTCACCGTGAACGGGATCGGACCAGCGGGAGGGCACAACTGCACTGCATCGGGGTTCAACTGCTCCAATGCATAAGCGCCGTAGGGTAGCCCGATGGAATAGTCGCCATTACCGGACGTGATGCCGTACACCGGTCCTGGTGTGGCCTTCAGGAGTTGGTAGGGAATGCCCACCTCAAGGCCGTCCTGTAAGCAATCCACATCGGTCTCGTAGTGAACGGTGCCGCTCACGGTGGCACACGCCGTTCCAAGGTCCGGAACTGTAACGGGCACATCGATCACGCAGGGCTGTTGTGCGGAACCCAAGCTTTCGATGGAGGTGAACCGCAAGGTCCAATCGCCTGGATGCAGACCGACGATCTGAAAGGTCTCGGTTCCGGCATGGAAGGGTAGGTTCGGGATGGGGGCCACTTGTAGGCCAAGGTCATCCACAGCGCGAACGGACCAGGAGTCCTCGCTCACGAGTGGTTCGGTCACCACGGTCACTTCGCCAGCGATGGTCCCGTTGTTCGCCCCGGTGCAGCTGCCGGTCACTTCGCCCACTGCTAGGGTAGGCTCGATCAATGCGGGTACGGTGAAGGAAACCTCTCCTGAGCCGCAACTGCTGTTCACGCTGAGCTGTATCGTTTGGCCAGCGCAGGCGCCGAGCAATTCATAGCGTTGGTAGTAGCTTACGTTATCCGGCTCACCGGAGTCCCAGATGGGACTGAGCACCACGTTGAGGTTGGGCGATGTACTGACGGTGTATCCCCCGAACTGCCTGAGCAGGTAGAGTCGTACACCACCGTTGCATTGACCGGTGCAGGGCGCAAGACCCGGGAAACCGAGGTTCTGTGTTAGTCCGCTCCCTGTGGGAGGCGCACCGCCAAAGAACACTTCACAGGTCGCCGTGCTCGATGCACCCGTGTTGTCGACGACCGTCACGGAGTAGGTGCCGGGAAAGAGACCATAGATCTCTGAGCCGGTACTTCCGTTGGACCAGTTGAACGCGTAAGGTGGATCACCGTTCAGTGCAGTTGCGATAATGGCGCCGTTGTTACCGTCGCAGTCGGTGGCATAAACCTCCAAGCGGACCTCCAGTGCACGTGTAACGGTAGTCGAGGCGACCAGTGCTACGATCAGGAACAGGTTGCGCATGGTGGTGGTCTTATCGGGTTAAGAGCACCTTGGTCCGGAGAAGGTGTCCGTGTGTGGTATGTACTTCGGCGATATAGGCACCGGAGGCCAGGGCTGATACGTTCAGTATGGCTGCATCACTGTGCAACGCTTGGTGCAACACGATGCGACCGTTCATGTCGCGAAGTAGTCCATCGATCAAGGTGTGACCAGGAGCGCTAAGGCGCAGTGTTCCTTGTGAGAGGTCCGCGATGGCGATGAGCTGGTGGTCAAGCGTTCCGGATGCCGCCATGCCCGTACTGAACTCCGCCACCAGCACGCTCGGCTCGGTGATCACTGGTGGGTTGAAGTCGAAGTAGATGTTGGCGATGTTCGACAACACTTCACCGGGAAGTAAGGGCAGGCGAGGTTTGATACGGAATGAGACGAACCCATGGCTGCGCGGCTCGTTCACATTGCTATCGGGGAGTTGGATGTCATGGAACGCCCACCTGAGTACATTCCCATCGCGAATGGATAGTGAATTCGCGTGGGAAGCAGCACCAGGTTCAAAGGTGGCCAGGTCGAGTTGTGCAGGAATGGTGTCGGTGATCACGACGTTGAAGGCTGTATCCGTACCCGTGTTCTGGAAGCGGATCGTGTAGTCGATCCATTCGTCGGTGTCGATGAGATAGCGCTCACTACTCTGTGTGCTCGTGCGTGCGGTCTTGTCGTTCGGGTCGTAGCTGCCGGTTACGACGGTGGTAAGTGCTGCGGCATTGTTATCTGGCAATACGTCCACGTTGCCGGTAGTGAGCGTGGCGTTGAAGTGCAGGTCCGTACCGAGCAGGCCGATATCAGGCGGCACCTGCAATTGTACATGCACCACGCGCTGTTGGAAGGAACTGAACGCTCCGATGTTCCAAGTGAGGGTATTGTTCGATACTGTGGGCACCGGGCTGGCGGAAATGAACGACAGCGCCGGGTCGAAGGTCAATGACAAGCTGCTCGCACCAGTGCTGGCCATTGTTAGGTTCGATAGGAGGGCCGACAGTGCGAGCGGGAATCCCGGGCGCGCCGCTCCGCTGGCCAGGACCACTCTGGCATCCAATGGGACAAGAGCGGTATCCGCCACGTTAAGGGTCTGCAAAGCACTGCCCACAGCTAATGTGAATGGAGCCGGTGCTGAAAGGCAATGATCATCGAGCACAGCACTTTGCTGCTCCAACGTATACGCACCCAGCGGAAGGTTCACGCTATACTGCCCTCCGTTCGTGATGGTGTACACCGGACCCGGCAGGATCTCCAGCACCACACCTGTAACTCCGGGTTCGCCACCTTGCCATGTACAATTCTCATTGTTGTCCATGAACACGGTGCCGCTGATGTTGCCACATCCGTTGCCCAGGTCCGGTATCGTGAAGGGGGTGGAGAGGTTGCAACCGCTGCTTACCAGGAACGGGCTTTCACTCATGAACTGCGTCAAGAGGTAATCGCCGGGCGGAAGCGTGAACGTATTCGTGTATACCTGATCTCCCGCGCCTACCGAGTTGAGGTAATGACTATTAAGGTCCGTCAGTTTCACCTGAGTGAATTGCCCGTGCCCTTCCAAGCCGGTCTGGAAGGTGACGGTACCGTTACTACCATTGGAGCACGCTCCTTGAATGTCCAGGATGTCAAGCTGAGGCCATTCCACCGGGTAACCGATGTACTCCTGAACGGTACCGGTGCAGCCCATACCATCTTCGAAGGTGTATGTGACGGTCATGCCGTATTGCGTGGTCGATCCGCTCCACACATGAAAGGTGTCTATCGGCGAACCAAAGCCGTCATCGTAGATGAACTCCTGCATGGGCTGTCCGTTCAACAGATACGGTGTCGGACCCATGAAGGTGCCTAGGAATGGATCCAACCCCGGGCCTTGCAGCACCACACCCGTGATCCCGCTGTTGCACAAGCCTTGCGGGCCATTTTCACCAAGGTCGGTCAGTGCGTAAGGCACACCGCTAAGGATGATGTCGTCCGTGGCCTGATCACTATTGGCATCGGTCACGATCACCGAATACGTGCCGGGGGCAACACCGGTGAGTACATCCGTTGTAGCTCCAGTATTCCACAAGAACGTATACGGTCCGACACCACCGCTAGCCACCGCATGTATGGTGCCATTCGGATAGTTGCACGTGGGGTACGCGCTGGTGTACACATTCACGGTAATGGCGCTCACGAGAGGGCACCATGCGACGAGGACTAGCGTCAGGAGTGTTTTCATTGACCCTGTTTGATCAAGGAGCGGCGATGTGTATGTCCATCCGCCGTGTTCACAAAAAGAACGTAAGGACCACAGGCGATGCCGGATAGGTCGATGCGGGTGCTCGTGGTGTTCATGGGGCGTTGATGCAACACCCTTCCGTCTGGTGCGGTGATCGATAGGCTTATGATCGTCGATCCATCGGTGACGAGGTCGATGGCATCCGTGGCGGGATTGGGGAACACGGAGATGCGGTAACCTGTTGGTTCAATGGTGCGCTCCATAGTGGTCGAGAACTCAGCTACCAGCACGCTCGGCTCGGTGATCACCGGTGGGTTGAAGTCGAAGTAGATGTTGGCGATGTTGGTGATCTGGTCGCCTGGAAGCAGAGGCAGGTTCGGCTTTATCCGGAACGAGACGAAACCATGACTGAGCGGTTCGTTGATCGTGCTGTCCGGCAGGAGGATGTTGGCGAAGATGAACTTCAACACGCCTTGCTCCTGGAGTTGACGCGTGTGCGGATGTGAGGCAGCGCCCCATTCGATGGAACCGGGATCCAACGTGGTGGGAAGCGTATCCGTGATCACCACGTTGAAGGCTGTATCCGTGCCCGTGTTCTGGAATCGGATCGTGTAGTCGATCCACTCGTCGGCATCGAGTATCCATGCTTCCGTGTTGCCTGTGCTGGTGGTGGCGCGTTTGTCGTTCGGGTCGAAGCTGCCCGTCACCGATTGTGCGGAAACGGCCGTGTTATTGCTCAGGTCACCATCGGTGTTCGCGCTGACGAGTTGGGCCGTGGTGGTGAGCGTGCTGCCGATCAGTTGCACATCGGGTGGCACTTGGGTGCGTATGCTGACGTTCCGTTCCTGGAAGACCTGGTTCATCACCAACTGCGGAGTGGTCCACGTGAGCACATTTCCGATCACGCTGGTCGGGGTGGGATCAGCGGCGATGAGGCCGAGTGTGGGATCCAAGGTCACCGTCAGTGTAACCGTTCCAGTGGAAGAAGGGGTGAGGTTCTCCAGTGATAGGCCATAGTGGAGTTCGAACCCAGGGCGCGCCGGTCCATTCGCGATGTCGAGATCAAGGTCCAGCGGTTGGCCACCGGCGCAGCCCACGTTGAAGGTTTGCGAACCGGCAGCGAGGGTAACGTCACCCGCACAACTCTGCTCGAACACGGGGTGCTGTTCGGTCACGGTGTAGTCGCCGAAGTTCAGGCCGATGGAATAGTACCCGTTAGCGTCGGTGGTCACGTAGTAAGGCCCCGGAGTGATTTCCACGATGGTGCCGGGTATGCGGTTCTCGCCGCTACCCATGACGCAGTTCGCATCATCATCGATGAAGACGCGACCGTTCAGTCGGCCGCAATCGGTCCCCAGTGATGGTACGGTGACCATGAAGGAATCGGCACATGCATAACCTTCGAGTGCACCAGTGTATACGTTGAGCAGGTCGTTGGTGCTGATCAACCAATAGTCGCCCGGAAGCAAGTTGTTCACGGTGAACGTGGCCCCGGTGCTCCAATTCTCGTGTACCCTCGACCAGATGAGTTCTGAGCACTGGTCCGTGATAGCGGCGGGTCTAAGCATCGTCTTGTGATCGTAGGCAGGCTGCGGGGGAACGGTGTAGGTGATGGATCCTGTGGCGGTGGAAGCACAGCTCGGCACCACCTCCACCACTTGGGGGTGCGGAAGTTCTTGGGTCGCTGGTCCAACCACCACCTGCACTTGGCCAGGACAACCATCGCCGTCCCAGAAGTCCACCAAATAGTATCCCGGTTCCGCTCCATCGAATTGCAGGATGTGGTGCATCTCCCCGGGAGTGACTTGGCAGGGGGTGGACTGCAGCTCTCCCAAGAGCATGGGGTGCGAGAACGTATAGGGTTGTGGTCCATATTGGCCCTCTGGTGGTGGGAACGGCTCCAACGCGGTGACCCCGGTGAAGACCGTTGCCATGCCAGGGTCTTCGGGACAATGGGAAAGCGTGTAGAAAGAAGCTGCACCGGCACCGTTGTAGTCGGTCTCCAGAATGGTGAAATCCACTGTCACCTCCTCGGCTTGCGAGTCGGTCACGGATACGCTGTAGGTTCCCGGAAAGAGCCCCATGGCCCAGGAGTCGGTGGTGCCGTTGCTCCAAGCGATGGTGTATGGCGGCACACCCCCATCGATCCAAACAGCCGCTTGCCCCGAAGGGCGGCCGCAGAACGAATGGCGCATCACATCCACGGTGGCCGTCAGGGCCCACGCCTGCGCTGTAAGAAGGAGGCTAAGGAGTAGGGTAAAAGGTCGCTTCATGGGTGGTGGTTCGGTCCATGCGCACACCCGGGTCGGGAGAGGTTCGCTTGTGGGTTAGACGTACCATCCGGAAATGGATGCTTGAAGGTACGAAGCGACATCCAGAACCCTCCGTTGATGGCACCAACACATCGGAAGGTCCGGCCACCAAAGCTGAACCGACTTGCCTTCGTCGGCTGCGCAGTGCGCCTACGGCATCACCACGGTCGCCACCGAACGCAAGCCATCGCGATAGTGGGCTCGGACCACATAGGACCCAGGAGCCAACGCATGCACATCGATGACAGCGGGTGCCGAAGCGTTCCAGAAGTTCGATTGGACCACTTGTCCTGAAGTATCCAACAGCTCCAGGCGTATCGGGTCCTGCATTCCTTCCAGGTCGAAGCGGATAAGCCCGTCCGCACCGATCGGATTCGGATACACATGGAAGCGACGTGCCGTTGGCTGTTCTTTCACAGCACTCGTCACGCTGTTCTGGTAACGCACGATCACCAGATCATTGGCCACTCCACCTCCGGCTAGCACTTGGCCATCGGCTTGCAAGGCCAAGGCCTCCACTTGAGTATAGTTGCCCGGGAAGGCTGTTACCACTTGGGCGATATTGTCCTCTACCCCGTCGGAGAAGGTAAGGTCAACGTCTCCGACGCTGGTAAAGCGCGTGAGCACGAAGCCGTCATCGGTACCGGCACCGCCGAGGATGATGCGGCCATCCGGCTGGTGGACCATGGCATTGGTGAAGGCGTATAGACCCACGGCATGGTAGAGTATGCCGTCTCCGTCAAGGCTGTTGTCCAATTCTCCGTTCGAATCGAAGCGCACCAGCGTCTGGTTCACCGCACCCATGTTCTGGGTATGGCCGCCGAGCAGGATCTTGCCATCCGATCCCACGACCACATTGGCGATGGAGGTTATGGAGGAATTGCCACCGAGGGCCACCGTGCCATTCGTACCGAACGTGCCATCCAACGTTCCATCAGCCAGCAAACGTGCCGCTACGATACCAACGTTTCCGGGGCTGTCACCTTGTCCGCGGCCGCCCAGAACGATCCGCCCATCTTCTTGCAACGCGATGCCCTGAGCTTGGTCCGCCTGTGGCGTGACGTCGATCAACACGAGACCTGAAGTGCCGAAGTCGGTGTCGATGGTGCCATCCGCCAACAGCCCCCATATGAGCATTGATCCATTCCCTGCCTCGAGACGTCCACCAGCGATCAACAGCCGACCATCGGGTCGTACGACCATGGAGCTGGGGATATCCGAAGTAGCACCTTCCAGGATAACGCGCCCGTTCGTTCCGAATGATCCGTCAAGCGTGCCGTTGGAATTGAATCGCAGCAAGAGTATGTCACTCTGGGAAGTTGAAACGAAACGCTCGGCGAGTACTAGGAAGTTTCCGTCATCTAACAGCGCAAGATCTACCGCGTATTCAGTGTTCCCGTCATCGTGGATCACCACACCGGCGTTCCCGAACTCCGGATCCATGCCGCCATCCGGCAGGAGTCGTGCCAAGAGGATGTCACCCGCATTGTCGATGTAGGCGTATCCTCCAGCAAGGATGCGCTGGTCAGGCAGCACTTCCACAGCGCCGACCTCTACGAATTCTGCGGCCACGGTGGTGCGTGCGATCCCGCCCATACCGAAGTCCATATCCAACCGCCCGGGTTGTGCCAGCACAGGGATCGAAAGGATGGCGGATAAGTAGGGGAGAGTCCGGATCATGGTCATGGTTTTTTATCCATCGAGATGCATGGCGGATGTGAACGATCACCACAGAGCGGACGAAGGGGTGGTCCGATCTCACCGCTAAACGTGAACGCCAGGTTCATGGCACTTGCACTCCTAGCACCGTACGCGATCGAGACTACCGCCCAATGTGGTGAGCACTTCCTATAGCTACCCGACAGTTACGGGGATGACTTGAACGGAGGCAACTTGGAGTGCTCATCAACGGCAACAGCATCGGCACCTTCGCGGCCGAAGGCACGGGTAGCTGATCGGCACGGACCTCGGACACTGCCCTGTGAAGTGGTGTTACAGGATGTGCTGGGCCGCCAGGTGGCGCGTTTCCCAGTGCCACCGGGACCCATCGATATCCTTTGTCCTGTACCGACCGCTGGCGCTTACCTCTTCGCGTTGTGGGATGCGCGCGGGTTGGTGGAAGCCGGGAAGTGGGTGGCGCCGTAGGTGTTGCGTTCGCATCGCTGGTGAGGTACCGGCGCCTCTCCGCTCCATACACCGGATCACCATCCATTCCGTAGTGTTGTGGTCGCAATGCCACCCACCGTCACCATCATCGAGCATGGCCGCGATGGCCAAGTGCTGTATTCCGAAGGGCTGTTGCACACCCTCACCGGCTATTGGGAGTTCGGCGGTGGCGAGGTGATCACCAGCATCAGCATGGGCTCACGCGACGAATGGAGGCAGCATCAGCCTTGGGCCCTCGAACGCCGTACGAGCATCCTGCGGTTCGTCGCCGAAGAGGTCATCCGCCAACGCGCACCCTCCTGCTCGCCAACGATCGACGAAGAACAAGGCGTCATCCTGCTCAAGAAGACAGGGGAGGGGACGAGCGGTACATCGGGGGCGAAAGATGAAGGCTCTTCGTCCGCTCAAGCCGCAGCATTCGTTCGTCGGTACAAGAAGTACAAGGTCATGTTGATGTTCGGTGTGCTCGCTGTGGCGCTCATAGCTGGCGCCATCTGGTGGATGGGGAAGAAGGTGCTCTCCGTGGCGCCTGCGAATGGGGTGCCGTTGAACGAAGCCGTGCGTTATGGCGGCCCGGATCCATCGGACCCGAGCGGCATCGCCTCCTTGGTCCAATACACCGATCCGCACCTGCCCGAGATCACCGGACGAGGAGGCAACACCACCACCAGCATCAGCGTGCTGCTCATTCCTTCCTCAGGTGGGGAGCCGAAAGTGGTCCCGTTGGTGAAGGAGGTGGCCGGTCAAGGCTACGCCCTCGCGCGCATCATCGGCAGTGATGGACTTACGCTCTGGTGCGATGCCGTCGGCCTCTTCGGTGTGTGCCTTCACGACCACAGCCTTGTCACGGCGAAAGACCTCCAAGAAGCCAATCCTTCCCTCGATACACATTGGTGGAACGACACGCGCAGCATGGACATCATCGACGGTCGCCTGCATATCACCAACGACGATCGTAGTGCTGGACTCGACGTGGATGCCGCCACCTTGAAGGCCACTGCAGTCGCCTCCAAGGTCAGTCGCACGCGGTTCAACAAGCCCGCGCAAACCGACTACTTGGCGGCGGGTTTCCTCACACGCACAGGTGCGTGGTTCGGTCTACACAGCGCCGCGGAATTGGAAGGAGAATTCAAGCCTGGCCAATGGGTGCGTGCTGTGGAGAGCGGAGAAGAAGCCAAGGAACAGCGTCGGCTCTGCACCGGCACCACCGAGCCCTCATCCGATGGTGAATACCACCGGATCCAGTCCATCTCACCGCTCGGCGAGTCCACCTACCTCAACGCCGCCTTGCTCCGCTTGAGTGCTACTGAAGCACCGCTGCAACTCGCCGATCCTACCAGTGTGTTGATGCTCTACACCTCCGCACCTGGCTTGCAAGGCACGCTGGTCATCGCACGGGTCGACCTGAATGGTAAGGTGATCTGGACCGCCGATACGGGCCTTGATCGGTTCCTGCTTCAGCGGATCCTTCCCGATGCCAATGCCTTCGCGTTCGTCGGCACACGTCCACCAGTGGAAGGCAAGTTGAGTGAGCCCTTGGTGGTGATCGTGGATAATTCGACCGGCAAGATCACAAGCCACTCGTTGTGGCGGTAAGGCCTTGGATCAGCAGTCGCGATACGGGGTTTTTCGGTCGCCTGCATTCATCACCTTTGCGCGGATGTCCCCCGTCACCACGCCCATCACCCTCACTGGCCAGCACGTCGCGCTGGAACCTTTGGCGCACGCCCACCACGATGACCTTTGCGATGCCACCCGCGACGGCGAATTGTGGAAGCTTTGGTACACCATCATACCCACACCAGAAGGCATGCGCGCCGAGATCGACCGCCGCAATGCACTGCTAGACGCTGGGAGCATGGTGCCCTGGGCCGTGCGCGACCTCCAAAGCGGCAAGGTGGTGGGCATGACCACCTACATGAACATCGAAGCGCGCAAGCCCCGCGTGGAGATCGGCTCCACCTGGTACGCTCGCTCCGTGCAACGCACCGCCTTGAACACCGAGTGCAAGTTGCTGCTCCTCACGCACGCCTTCGAAACTCTCGGCTGCATCGCCGTGGAGTTCCGTACCAGCTCCTTCAACTTCCAGAGTCGTCGCGCCATCGAGCGGCTGGGCGCCAAGGCCGATGGTATCCTGCGCAACCACATGCGCATGCCCGATGGCACGATGCGCGACACCTGTGTCTATTCGATCCTGCCTGGTGAATGGCCTGCGGTGAAGAAGAACCTGCTGTTCAAGTTGGGGCGTTAACGGGGGCGGAAATGACAGGTACACCTACCACACCTTTTCGGTCGCCGAGCGATGTCCGCATGCGCGGTCCATTGCTGAGCCTTGCGATGCTCGCGGCCGCATTCGCCGTGGCGCAACCTTCGCCGCCACCGATCGGCTTTGCCGACACGCTGCTCTTCAACGACGGCCTGCGCTACAGCGGTTTCGGATACGAGGGTCCAGCGCCGCTCTTCGTGCAGGCTTGGTTCCCGCTCGGCGGCACCATCGCCGAACCCCGTGGCAGGCTCGAGCCGGACCATTTGTGTTTCCGTGAACTGCGCGAGCCTGAGCTGCCTTCCGCCCTACAGCGTGTGTACCAGCAATTGCTCCTGCGCATGGACAGCGCCTTCATCGAATACGACCTGCGCTACCCCTTCTTGGGTGAGGAGCCTATCGACTACGTTCCCTACACGGAGCAACAGGTGAAGGACAGCCTTTTCGCCCTGAGCACGCATGCTTACCGTGCCGAATTGCCCTTGGACGCTTCACGCCCGGTGATCCTCTACCACCATGGCTCCCAGGGCCTCAGCGACGAGAACGTGTGGATGGCAGAGCACTTCGCCGAGAACGGGTTCATCTTCCTCTCCTGCAACTTCCACTGGCCCCTTGAAAACAAATACTACGGCTATCCGTTGGTGTGGGCGCCAGATAGCGGCAGCATCCGCACCCTGCTCGACTTTGCCCGTCAGTTGGCCAACGGCAACAAGGTCTTCTACATCGGCCATAGCTGGGGTGCGCAGGAGGGATGGTGTACGCTGCACGAGCCCGGTCTCGCTGATGCCTTCATCAGCTTGGAGACCACCATGGAGTGGAAGACCGACACGGTCGAGGTTCGCGATAAATGGCCGCATGTGCTCGAGGCCATCACCAAGCACAGCTACCGCATGCCGATCCTGATGGTGGCCGACTCCGATGGAGAACCACCGTATCCGTTGTTCAAAGGCATACGTGCCGACATCCGTTACCTCGATCCGAAGGAGCCTTTTGGCCATGAGAGCTACACAAGCGCCTACCTGCTGCGCCGGGCGGGAGAGGGCCGCTTCAACGTTCCGGACAGCGATGCCTTGGATGCCCAGTTCCATCTGCACGGGAGCATGCTGGATGAACTTTTGGCCTTCCTGCAAGAGCAGGTCGGCACCCCCGTCACTCCTTTAAAGCACGGGAACGGCGACCCCTTCCATCGATACCCGGTTCGGGACTGATCCGACCCCGACTTACGCTGATGCCAACTGCAGGGTGGTGCCCGAACAGCGCCGCGCACGCATGACTACTGGACCGCACACGCTCACGTGGATGGTGGATCACTTAGCCTCCGGGCTATTCGGCTGCCGCGTGATCACCGGCACGCAACAGGGCGACATGCAGGTGGTCGTGGAGTAAGGAGTGGTGTACCATCCCCGAAGGATCCGCTCTCTGAGCGTACAACAACGGAATGACGGACGGGGTCTAAGCACTGCTTGGTGCGACCGCTCCGATCAATTGCTGCCTTTTTCACCGAATGGTCGCCGCGTTACCGTTCCCACACCTCCACCAGCCGGTCGATATCCGCCTCGTTGTTGTAGAAGTGGATGCCCACCCGGATGCCCTTGCCGCGGAAGGCCACCTTCACCCGATATTCTTCCAAGCGCTTCACGTGGGCTTCATCACCCTGCACCAGTAAGATGCCCGCGCGCTGAGCAGGATCACGACCGTGCAACACCGGGATGCCCGCCGCATCGAAACGCGCGATGGCATACGTCCATAGTGCGTTGACATGATCAGCGATCCGCTGCGGGCCGATCGCAGCTACACGTTCCAACGCATTCTGCAAGCGCGTGAGCGCCACCGGGTCGCGGTGACCGGCATTGAGCATCGCGATCGGATCCACACCGTTGCGCTCCTTCAGTTCCGCACGCACTGCTTCGCTCAGGTGCAAGAAACCATTGCCGAAACCTGCCAAGGGCCACTTGTAGCCACTGGCGCCGACGATGTCGATCCCTGCGGCCTGCACATCCAACGGCACTACACACCACGACTGCGTGATGTCCACCAGCGACCATGCACCGAACGCACGGCAGAGCGCGGCCAAAGCATGCAGGTCGATCCGGAAACCCGTCAACCACTGCACCTCACTGATGGCCACCAGCTGCGGCCGCTCGCGTTCCATCGCCTCGCGCACCGTGTCGAGGGAAATGGTCCCATCCGCTTCCGGCGGCACCACTATGCGTTGGAAGCCTGGCAAGGCGAAGGGGGCGTGCAGGGTGGGGTAGTCGTGACCGATCAACAGCACCTGCGGCCGATGTTTCAACAAAGGCGCCAGCTGCGCCAAGCCCACCGTGAAGCTCTGTACCAGAGCCGTACCCTGCTCCGTGCCGCTGATGTTCGCCGCCACAGTGCGCGCCACATCCGCGTTGCCACCGAACATCCATTGGAACAAGCGCGCACTCCCTTCGTGCATCAAGCATTCATGCTCCTCGTTCGCTGCTTGCACGGTGCTCTCCGCCATCAGCCCCATGGACGACGTGTCCAGGTAGCAGTGGTCGTTCAAAGCGGGGTAAGCGGCGCATATGGTCGCGTGGTCTGGGAGGCTTTGTGGGGATGGCATGGTGCGAAGGTCGTACCAACGATGGGAACGAAGGCGCCGCATGGTGTTGATGATCCATTGGAGCAAGTCCCTCGCTCAAGAACGTATTCAACGTGGTAGGCATTCGGGCGAAACACCCAGCCACAGCTGCGTCCCTCTAGGACAAGGAACACCTTCACCGCATGGCTTTCCTCGGCACAGATGATCACATGCTGTAGGGCATACTGCAATGAGGCAGAAAGGCTGGTAAGGGGGAAGGCCATCGAACGAAGGTCGCACGAAAAGGGTGACCTGTGAATACGGCAACGACCAACGCGGTTGGGGTCGCAAGATGGACGGACCCCACAGGGCGGAACAGCAGTGCAGGCTCATGGTTGACACCTACGGCACCGCTTTTGGGAGCGTCCTACGCGTTCTCCTCTGCCAGCCGTTCCACGATCGCGAGCGCTTTGGGGAACTTCTCCTTGAACGATTCCACTTCGCTCTCCACCACATCCACATCCACACGCAAGTCGGTGGTTCCACCATTTTCCAGCAATGTGTATTGCTCCTTCGCGCCGCTCCACACCCGGGTGGCGTCATCGTAGGGCTCCTCCTTCCCGTTCTTGAATACGCCTTGGTGCGTGATGCTGAGGATCGCCGGTTCGTGTACGCGGTCCAAACGACCGATCATGCCGTCGCCCTCAGGGGAAAGGAACAGGACCCGACTGCCTTCTTTGAAGTCCGTCTCCATCCGACCACCTTCGCCGAAGGGGGCTGTCCATTTCGGATAGGTTTCGGGGTTCCAAAGCACTTCCCAGACGCGTTCCCGGGAGGCGTTGATGTGTTGAGTGAAGTGTAGCTTGTTCATGGGAATGCCGCACACAAACCCCGGGCCACGCAGCCGATCACGATGCGCTACATGCCAGGAAGTCGACCGGTGAGGAATTCTTGCATCGGATGATGCGGAATTTGGGCGGCGACTTCACCCGATCTGTCTACCACCTACCGATCACCGGTGGCTATGCGCTCGACCGAACGGTTCAGCTACGCACTCACCAATGCAGCGCTCTGGTTCCATAGCCGGATCTCGGCGGAGGGGAGCGTTGGTCGTGCCACCCGCCATATATATATGGTAGTATACGGAAGACTGGACTCGAAAGTTCCCGCATTCCGGTTCTGCGTTGCTGTGAGCGCACCCATGGGGTGCTCGACAAACTGCGTAAGGTGCCTTCCCCGCCACAGAGGCTGTATTCCTGACGGTGCAAGCTGCATACTTGGCGGTGCAAGTTGCATTCCTCGCCAAGCAAGGTGCCTTCCTCGCCACGCAAGCTGCATTCCTTATCGTGCAAGCTGCATTCCTTGCCATGCAAGTTGCATTCCTTGCCGTGCAAGTTGCATTCCTTGCCATGCAACTTCTATTCCTTGCCGTGCAACTTGCATTTCTTGCCATGCAACTTGCATTCCTTGCCGCGCAAGCTGCATTCCTTGCCGTGCAAAGTGTATTCCTGACGCTGCAAGATGCCTTCCTTGCCGTGTAAGGTTTATTCCTGACGTTGCAAGCTGCCTTCCTTGGCGCGCAAGGTGTATTCCTCGACGTGCCAGTTGCCTACCTCACGGTGCAAGTTGCCTTCCTGGCCGTTCAAAGTGCCCAGCTTCTGAACTCACTGATGAACAATCTCGAACTGAGAAGAGGCTGCTAACCCCTCAACGAGAACGCTCGGTGAAGACGGTCACCAGAGCGCTACGCATCAGCCGCGCTGGTCATGCGGAACATACGCCGCAAATGTGGGGCGGACAGGGCAGGGCTTCCACACCGAACAGGGCTGCCGACTGATCCCAAGCCCGCAACAGCTTGGCATCAAGCGCGATCGATGAACTGTGGCCCGCGATCCGTACTGCAGTGACCATGAAAGATCAACTCAACGGCAAGCGTGTAGCCATCCTGGCCACCAACGGTTTTGAAGAAAGCGAACTGAAGAGCCCCAAAGAGGCCTTGGAGAAGGCCGGTGCCACCGTCCACGTGGTGTCGCCCGAGAAAGGCGCCATCAAAGGGTGGAAGGATGGTGATTGGTCGGAGAAGGTGGATGTGGACCGCAGCCTCTCCGAAGCGAAAGCCTCGGACTATGATGCACTCGTGCTCCCCGGCGGCGTGATCAACCCGGACACACTGCGGCAGGATCAGAAGGCGGTGGCCTTCGTGCGCGACTTTTTCACTGCCAAGAAACCGGTGGGGGCCATCTGCCACGGACCGTGGACCCTGGTGGAAGCCGATGTGCTGCAAGGTCGCAAGGTCACGAGCTACGACAGCATCAAGACCGACCTGCGCAACGCCGGTGCCCAATGGGTGGATGAAGAAGTGGTGGTGGACGATGGCCTGGTGACCAGCCGCACTCCGAAAGACCTGCCCGCCTTCAACCAGAAGCTGGTGGAAGAGATCGCGGAAGGGGTGCACGCCTGACACATCGGACACAGCGACATGAAGAAATTGAAGATCGCCATCATCCTGGGCAGTACCCGCCCAAATCGCAACGGCGAAGCGGTGGCCAAATGGGTACTGGAGAAGGCCGAGCAACGCACCGACGCCGAATTCGATCTCATCGACCTGCGCGAGGTGGACCTGCCCTTCCTCAACGAGGGCATACCGCCTTCTCAAGGCCAGTACGAACACGAGCATACGCGCCGATGGTCACGTACCATCGCAGCTTACGACGGTTACGTGCTGGTGAGTCCGGAATACAACCACGGTACCTCCGCCGTGTTGAAGAACGCGCTGGACACGGTGTACAAGGAGTGGAACAACAAAGCGGCGGGCATCGTCGCCTACGGCAGCGTGAAAGGTGCGCGGGCCGTGGAACAGCTGCGCCTCACCCTGGCCGAACTGCAAGTGGCCACCGTGCGCGCCCAAGTGGGTTTTGCGCTGGACCGCGACTTCAAGGACATGAAGACCTTCCAGCCGCAGCCCGGCCATGAGAAGGAACTCGACGTGATGCTCGACCAACTCCAGGCCTGGGGCAATGCCCTGCGCGGGGTGCGGGAAAGCATGAAGGAGAAGGACGATGCCGGTTAGCTCCATCTGCCATCGTCCCTGCGATCAACCCTGACAGTGGACCTTTCGTGCGGGGGTATGATGGGAGCGTCATGTACCGCTCGAGGCGCGGGATTTGACGAACGCGGAGAACGACTTTGTCGGAAGGTCACCATCGTCAGGCAAAGCATGGTGACACCCTCCTGGTCACCTATAGGCGCTGTTCGCGGGGTACGGGGCGTTGGCTATTTTCGGCGGGGTCAGATCACCACCCTCCTCGGATCCTGCCGATGCATCCCACCACCACCCAGCAGATCATCGGCACCCTCAGTGCCGGTCTCGCCAGCATCCTCTTCTTCATCCGGCTGCTGCCATTCCTGGCTGAGTGGATCACGAAGGAGACGCACAGCGACCGATGGGCGGCACCCGCCGTGAACATCCTGGCCTCCATCTGGGGGCTCATGATGATCGCGCTGCTCTGCATGACGGCCAGCGGTGGTTTCGACTGGATACGACTTGGACGCGGCAAGCTCTACCTGCTCACCGTGGCAGCGGCGTTCGCGCTGGCGGTCGCCTCCTACGTGTTCATCGCCTTTTACCTGCGGCCCGGCTTCACGCCGCGCGGCCTCTACAGCCCGTTCCACTACCTCATCCTGTTCTCCACCGTGCTACTGGTGGTGGTCAGCTTGAACCAGAAGCTCGTGCCGGGGATCACCGTGAAGTGGTTGCTTCGGCCATGGACGTGGTTCACCGCGTTGAGCCTCTTGGGCAGCCTGATCTTCGCAGGCCAATGGATCGCCAACAACGGCGTTCGCGGCTTTTCCGGTGTCGCCATGCGGATCGTCCGGATGCTACCCGCTTCCGAAGAGGAGCTCGCGCGGATCGCACAGCTCGATCCGAAGAACGACTTTAGCAAGCTGCTTGGGTATGCGAACGTTGATGAGAAACCGGCCGTGTGCGATGCTGCCACGGCGCGCCTGCGTTCGGATCCGGAGTTCGTGGAGCGCATGGCCCTCATGCTGGATTCCGGCTATGCGGACCCTGCGCTGGCCTTTGTGCGCGACGCGGAGCTGACCCCCGATGAACAAGCACGCTTCGCCCGGCCCACGCTGAACGCCCTGGGACGTTGGGTCAACAGTGCATCCCCGCCCAACTACACCACGTCGGAGAACCTGAAGCGTACGCGGCGCTTCGGCGATGAACTGTTCCGTGTGCTCCCCGGGAAGTTCGCGGGCACCGGCGTCGACTTCTCCGAGCTGGAGGGGTGGTATAAAGAGAAGATGGAAGTAGAATAGCGGACCCTCGAACGCACCGATGACGATCCCCGATCCCTTCCGCCAGCAGCTCGCGGAATTCCCCGCACCCTTGCGCGCGCTTGTTGAAGCCGAGCTCGAAGCGGGCAACACCATCGTGGCCATCGAGAACGGCTTTCCCGCTGCACCCTGCGGTGCCTCGGTGAAACTGGCCAAGGCTGTCAGCGATGTACGTCGGCGATCAACCGCGGAGGTGAGCTTCTGCGCGCGCAACAACCCGTCGTACGCGGGCGAGTTCACCACTGAGCAGCGCCACTTCTTCGTGTTGGAACCGCCGTTGCCACCGGAACCACCGCCGGACATGGACGCCATCCGCAAAGCGCTAGAACCGAAGCCGGATGCCTTGTCCCAGCTCGCGCAGCGCGAAGCCCGTTCAGGTCCGGAGGTCCTGCGCTCGATGATGCAAGAACGCGTTATCGCAGAACCCGCTAAGCCCGCCCCCGTTCCGCAAGGCGCGCTGACCTCCACAGAAACCGCCACCAGCGTCATTCGCCTGCTGCACTTCCGCGACCCACGCCCGCCGCACGAGGTGCAGTTCGCTGTGGAGCGCGACCTGATGACCCTGTTCGCCGCTTCCATGCAGAACGATAGGCTTGTCCTCACGGCCAGTGCCAAGGTGGTCGGTGCCCAGTACCACTTCGAACTGCGCTTCGAAGCGGCGCTGCCGCACACCCACTGTTATTCCCTCCGCGTCGCGACCTCTTGGGCCGATGCGGCGGCCACGCATCACGACTATTACAGCCATACCGCGGACAGTTGGTTCAGCCACTGGACACGCGGGTTCATGCCCGCCGATCCGCCCGCCGCGGAGGCCAGTGCGCCCGAACGGTACCAAGCCATCTGCGCCGCCGCGTTGAATGCAGAGGCACACCTCGACTCCGTGCCAGCCTTGCAACAGACCATTGTGGCCGCCATTAAGCAGGGCGCACGCTTCACCACCTCGCACAAGGAAGGCGGCACCAACATCACCTGGAACGGCGCACACTTCGTACGCTCCGACTACGGCGACTACCCGGATCACATCACTTACGCGAGCGAGGCGCACTTCCTGGATGCGCTGCGAAAGTTCTACGATTGGGAGACGTCGCGGAACATGTATCCAGAAAAGGTGTCGGAGCTGGTGGCGTGGAGGCTGATGCTAAGGTTGATGCGGAGGTAGTGGAGTAGGAGAACGGAACGGTCGCTCAGTTGCCCAGCCACGGTATCTCCTCCACCAGCACCGCGTTGCCTGCCTTGTCGAAATAGGTACACGTCATGGCAGTGGTATCCACCACCCAACGCTGCACACCTGCGGCGCGGGCCTCGTTGCAGATGGTCGGATAGTCCGACAGCCCTTGCTGATGGTGCTTGATGCGAGCGATGAAGTGCTCACGTTCCACGCGGTCGGCGATGGCGTGTTCGGCATGGGTGGGCGGAGAGCTGAGGCGCTGGTCGGCGCCTTCGTAGTCCGTATGGCCATCGGTGAGCCAGGTGGTGTAGCGGCGCACACCGAGTTGGATAAAGGTCTGCACCAGGGCAGGGAAATCGGCGCCGCTCTTCACGTGGCTCCGTGCTTCGGCAAGTTGCTCAAGGGTGAACATGATCGTTGTGTTTTGTGACCGCAAAGCAGCACCAGAGCCAGGTCGTTCTCCTTGTAAAAAGTCGGCTATTGAGCCTTCCACCTTTTGCTTCGCCAAAAGGTGGAGCCAAAAGGCGCCCACGGCCAAAGCCACTGCCCGGCTCGCGCAAAGCCCGCAGCACGGGCTCCCGAGCCGGGCGTGTCCCTGCCTACCGGCAGGCAGGCGCGCTGGCCGTGGACACCCACCGCACGTTCTACTTGAGGTGTAGCAGGTGTACTGGTATCGCGTGCGGACCTACTCCATCATCATGCGCTGATCCTGTCCCAACATGGTGCCCTAGTCTTCAGTCGGCCCGAAGAAGCGCTGCGGTGCCTCACCGGTGAATGTGCGGAAGGCCTTGATGAAATGCGCCTGGTCATAGAAGCCGGCCTCCAATGCAGTGTCGAGCAAAGCCGTACCGGGGACATGAGCGCTGAGCACCTGTCGCATGCGCACGATGCCCGCGTACTGCTTGGCCGTGGCACCTACCGCCTTGCGGAAGCGCCGCTCCAACGGACTGCGGCTGGTGTGCAACTGCTCGGCGAGCTGCTCGATGCGGATGCTGCCCTTGCTCCGGTGGATGAGCGCCAACGCGCCGACCACCAACGCATCGGGCTTCGCGGGCCGCAGGCGTTCCAGCAGAAAGGCCTCCACCACCGCTACTCTGTTGGCATCGTTGGCAGCTTCCTCCAAGCGTTCTTCCAACAACACCAGCTCCGAACGCAGCATGAACTGCTCCAGCGAGAGGCTCCGGCCGAAAAGCTCGTTGAGGGGCTCGGGGAAGAAGGCCGTGGCACCCGCCTCGCGGAAGTATACCAGCACGGTACCGGTGCCCGCTTCGCTCTGGAAGGTAGCGGCCGCGCCGTGTAGACCGGTGACGCCGGACCGATGCAACTTACGCGGACCACCCGGCCCCACGCGCTTTACCGCACCGCTGAACTGGAAGCCCAGGACCAGTCCCGTGCCCGGCAGCACGTTAAAGGGAACATCGCTGGTGGACCGGACCACGGCATAGCGCTCCACGAAGGGCCGCAAGGGCTCGCACGGCAACGCGATGGACGGTGCTGGCTGAGCCATGCACGAAGATGGGACAGGCGAGGGATACTACGACCAGGAGACGCCGAAGAGCGTGTATCCCGAAATGGTCTCGGGCTTCGTGGCGTGGAAACTTATGCTGCGCTTGCTCTGGAAGTAGTGCGGTTGACTTACTTCCCTTTTTTGGAACGCAGCTCAGCCGCCAACAGCTTCATCGCCTTGGTATCCACGGTGTCGTAGTCGCTCTTGTCGTAGATGCTGAGAAGATAGACCTCGGCATCCTCGGTCACCACGTAGGTGATCACCCGACCGCCGCCGCTTTTCCCTTTGCCTTTGCTGGCGATGGCCAAGCGGACCTTGTAAAGCCCATGGCCAAGCGCGGTACCCGTGGTCGGCTTCGCTTCCAGTTCCTTCTCCAGCTTCAACAGGTCCTTGCCCAGCGAACGATGGCGCTTGAGCATCGGGCGCAACTCCTTCACAAAGGCTGGCGTGGGGATGACCCTATGCTTCACGCAGCACGTCCTTCAGGGTCCGCTTCTTCAACTTGCCGGAACGCATGCGCGCTACCTGGTCCAGCGCAGTGCTCAGCGTGGAACGCAGCTTCAGCAACTGCTCGTAGTGCCGCAGCTTGTCAACAAGTTCGTTCCAGTCCTCCACGGGGATCTGCACGGCCTGCACGTTGCCGTCGGCATCGTTCACATAGCGCATCGGGACTTTCATGAACCAAAGGTATGCGAGGAGCACTGCATCACGGCCCCACCAAGTAGCGTCATACGCATGAATTTCTGGGACCGGCGTCACCCACAACGAATGGTTCCCCTTCCTCGCAGCGCGTCGGCATCGTCCAGCAGGAGCAACTCGCCCATGCCCGATCGAAGAGCACGACATCGAAACCGTGCGTTGCATGCAGTTCGGCGATCAGGCTGTTGCGCAGGTCGGCGACCTCTTTTGATCCGTGGTCCGGTTCACCGATGAGCACGATGTCCTTGCCTTCGAGGTCCGGGCCCAAGGGGCTCCAGTCGCAGTCGGTGAAAACGGAGTCGGTGTCGATCGACCGCACCTGTGCGGCCAGTTCGCGCGCCTGTTCGGTGGTCCAATGCTGCGCGCATACCGGGGTGCAGGCCCCAAGCCCGAGCCAGAGGAAGGGAGACAAGCACCGGCGCATGGTGCGAAGATGAGACGGAGTGCCTGTCCGCGGAGGGTAACAGGGCCGTAGCGTTCGGTGGATCGTGGGCTGAGGCGAAGCTAGGCTTGCGACTTCAGCGAGCGTCCTGTTCCGCATCCGCCGAGGCAGAATTCCTGGAAGTGCTGCGGAAATTCTACGACTGGGAGACGTCGAAGAACGTGTATCCCGGAAAGGTCTCCGACCTCGTGGCGTGGAAGCTCATGCTGCGCTTGCTGCGGACGTAGCGCGACGGACCCGTCCGTATGTGGCAGACCTCTTGGGGGCGGCTTGCGGGACCTGTCG
>JAEUTB010000120.1 GCA_016787995.1 Flavobacteriales bacterium
AAAGCACGTCATGGCCAACCACAAGTCCGCTCTCAAGCGCGTCCGTCAGACCGAGACCCGCAACGAACGCAACCGTTACCAAAGCAAGACCACGCGTAACGCCGTGCGTAAGCTGCGCACCCTTTCGGACAAGAAAGAAGCTGAGAAGCTTCTTCCGGAAGTGAACTCGATGCTGGATAAATTGGCCAAGAAGAACCTGATCCACAAGAACAAGGCGTCCAACCTGAAATCTTCGGTGAAGCGCCACGTGAACACGCTGAAATAAGCGGGCGCACGCCACACCTTACCTTGGGCAGGTCCTCATCACGAGGGCCTGTTCCTGTTTCAAGGCCTCCATGAAGCCCGTGCAAAGCAGCAAGCTCAGCATTCCGGAGTGGTCCAAGGATGATCGCCCCCGGGAGCGCCTCTTGGCCCGTGGCGCCAAAGCGCTGAGCGATGCCGAACTGGTGGCCATCCTCATCCGCAGCGGAACGCCCACGGACAGTGCTTTGGACCTGGCGCGCATCATCTTGAACAAGGCCGAGAACGACCTGCATAAACTCGCCGGGCTGGGCGTCAATGAGCTGATGCGGATCCATGGGGTGGGCGAGGCCAAAGCCATGAGCATCGTGGCGGCACTGGAGTTGGGCCAACGGCGCCGCGACCTCACGGTAAGCCAGCGTCCCTTGATCTCGGACAGTCGGGCGGCTTTCGAGCTGCTTCAACCGGTACTGGGCGACCTACCCTACGAGGAATTCTGGTTGCTGCTGTTGGACCGTGGTAATCGCTTGATGAATCGGTGCAAGGTGAGCCAGGGTGGCATGCACGGTACCGTGGCCGACCCCAAGCTCATCTTCCGCGAAGCCTTGGACCAGCGCGCGAGCTCCGTGATCCTTTGCCACAACCACCCGAGCGGTCAACTACGTCCCAGTGCGGAGGATATCCAGTTGACACGGAAGCTCGTCGAGGGCGGGCGTTTCCTTGATATCGCGGTGCAGGATCACCTCATCGTGACCAGCTCCGGGTACTACAGCTTCGCCGATAATGGCCAGCTGAACTGATCGATGGCGAAGCCATTACGGATCCTGACGGTGGTGGGTGCGCGCCCGCAGTTCATCAAAGCAGCCGCATTGGGTCGTGCCTTGGCTGGACCGTTCGCAGGCCGCATCATCGAGACTCTGTTGCATACCGGACAGCATTTCGATGCGGACATGAGCGATGTCTTTTTCCAGGAGCTGGGGATACGACCGCCTGCTGTGCTCCTTCCCTCCGATCCCGTGCAGGCCTCGCACATGGGCCGCATGATGGCGGGGATCGAGCGCACCATCGGGCAGGATAGACCCGACCTTGTGCTCGTGTACGGCGATACGAACAGCACGCTTGCCGGGGCCATGGCCGCGACCCGTATGGGTGTTCCAGTGGCACATGTGGAAGCCGGGCTCCGGTCGTTCGATAACGCGATGCCTGAAGAGGAGAACCGCGTAATGGCCGACCATGCGAGTACGTGGCTCTTTTGTCCCACCGCTACGGCCGTGACGAATCTGGAGAGAGAGGGGATGAGCGATGACCCGGTGCGATCGGCCACACGAAGACATCCGCGCATCGCGTTGGTCGGTGATGTCATGTTCGACAACACGCTGCACTATGCTGCGATCGCTGGTGGACGCGGTGTGCTGCATGACTTGGGGCTCGAAGGACGTGCTTTCGCGGTGGCCACGGTGCACCGGGCCTCTACTGCGGACGATGCGGAGAAGCTAGGCGCGGTGTTCGCGGCGTTCAGTTCCATCCATGCGGCAACTGGTGTGGAGGTGATCGTGCCCGTACATCCCCGCACAGCGAGAACACTGGCTGCATTGAAGGGTAACCCGTGGAACGGTGTCCGCACCATTGCTCCGCTCGGCTACCTGGATCTGCTCGCACTGGTCGATGCTTCCAAAGCGGTGCTTACGGATAGCGGAGGCCTGCAGAAGGAGGCCTGTTTCCTGGGCAAACCATGTGTCATCCTCCGCGACAACACCGAATGGCTGGAGCTGCTTGGAAAGGGAGGCTCGGTGCTGGCGGGTACGGATACGGAGCGTATCGTAACGGCTGCATTGCAAATGCTGCTTGCAGACCAGGCGCCACTCCCCGATGCGTTCGGTGATGGGCATGCAGCGGAACACATTTGTGAGGTGCTACTGAGGACCGCATGATCCGCTCAGCGCTCGCCTACTCCCGATCCATGGCTTCGGCACTCGCCGAACCGGCTGCCCGCGCCTTGGTGATGGCCCACTTGAAACCGGTACGCGAAGTGGAACTGGACCAGCGCGCCGCGCTGCGCGAAGCGGTAGGGTATCTATTACGCGCCCAACGGCACGGCACGGACAAGGGCATGGGCAGTTACCACCTGACCAATGGCTGGGGGGCGTCCTATCCGGAGACCACCGGCTACGCGATACCGACACTGATCGCGGCGGCTGGAATGCTGCCATGGGACGAAGCGGACAAAGCCGCTGTGGAGGCTGCGGAATGGTTGCTCACGATCCAGCAGGCCGATGGAGGTTGGCAGGGAGGTCGCGTCGGTGAAGGGCGTCCGAGCATCGTGTTCAATACGGCGCAGGTGGTGCGCGGGATGTTGGCGGTGCACTCCTACACAGGACGCACGGAGTTCCTGGACGCCGCGATCCGAGCGGGTCATTGGATCGTTTCAGTGCAGGATACCGACGGTGCCTGGCGTGGGTCGAATTTCATGGGTGCCGCACGGGTATACGATACGTATGTGGATGCCCCGTTGCTCCGGTTGCATGCCTTCACGGGCGAAGCCGTATTGTACCGAGCGGCGATGCGGAACCTCGCGTGGGTCTTGCAGCAGCAGCGCGCCAACGGCTGGTTCTCGAATGCGGACAACACCATCCGTCATAACGATAGACCGATCACCCATACCATCGCCTACACGCTCGATGGGCTGCTGGAATGTTCGCGCATCACGGGCGATGATCGTTACGCCAAGGCCGCCATTCCCGCTGCCGCTGCCTTGGTCAACGACTACTTGATTACGGGCCGCATCCATGGCCGCTACGATGCGCAGTGGCGCGGGAGTGAGTATCCGATCATGACCGGATGTGCTCAACTGGCCATCGTTTGGACACATGTCGCCAAGTTGACCGGGGAGAACCGTTATCGGGAAGCGGCCTCCCGTATGATCCGCTTCCTCGGTGCCGTGCAACAGCGCAGTGCGGTGGGTCCTGCCGCTAGCCGAGGAGCGCTCACCGGTTCTTTCCCACTGTGGGGTCGATACGAGAAGTTCGCCTTCCCGAATTGGGGCACGAAATACTTCGCCGACGCGTTGCTTTGTGCCGAAGGCCATCCACCGGCTTTCTAGCGCCGTGCACGAATACGATCCGATCCACCTCTTTGAACGCGCCGCGCACCGCTGGTCCGATCGACCTGCATTGCGCGTGGAAGGCAGAACGATCACCTACCGTGAACTCGATGCCTGGAGCAATGCCATCGCCGAGCGGCTCGTAGACCGCTGCCCGGACGCCCAGCGCGTCGCATTCACTGCGGAAAAGCGTGCCAATAGTTATGCCGCTGTACTCGGGATCTTGAAGGCCGGCATGGCCTATGTGCCATTACCTCCCGACGGACCCCGAGCGCGTTGGCAAAGCATGGTGGACCAAGCCGGGGTGAAGTTCACCGTGGGGGCAGTCGACCTTCCAGGGCTTGAGGCCATTGCCGCGGATGAGGGGGCCGCGTCGCGATCGACCCGCAACGCTTCCGGGCAAGAGGCTTATGTGCTCTTCACAAGTGGCAGTACCGGCGGACCGAAAGGGGTGAGCGTGAGCCGGGCGAACGTGGCCGCCTACTTGGAGCATCAGTTGAGCGCACATGCCTTCTCCGAGAACGATCGCTTCTCACAATTCTTCGCGCTGACCTTCGACCTGAGCGTGCATGACCTGTTCGTCTGCTGGTCGGTGGGTGGTTGCTTGTGCGTACCCGCGGCGAACGACCTGATGCGCGCTTCCACCTTCGCTCGTGAGGAGGGCATCACGGTATGGTTCTCGGTACCATCGCTCGTCCTATTGATGCAGCGCATGCGCGCACTGCCTGCGAATGCGCTTCCCAACGTGCGGTTGGCTTTCTTCTGTGGTGAACCGCTCACCTGGCCGATCGTTCGGGCCTTTGGCGCTGCTGCCCCGGACGCGGAGCTGTTCAACCTGTATGGCCCGACAGAAGCGACCATCGCGATCACCTCGTTCTGGATCTCAAGTGCGTCCCTTCAACAGGAAGGTGTGGTTCCGATCGGTACCCCGTTCCGCCATGCACGGGTCCGTGTGATCGATGATGAACTTCAGTTGAGCGGTACCCAGCTGGCAGCTGGATATGTGGGCAATGCGGACGCCACGGATCGCGCATTCCTCGTCGATCCGTCGACCGGTGATCGTTGGTACCGGACAGGCGATCAAGTGCGTGAAGGTGCCGATGGGAACCTCCATTTCGTAAGCCGTATCGATGATCAGGTGAAGATCATGGGCCACCGCGTGGAACCTGCCGAGGTGGATGCCGCCCTTGCCAGCCTGATGCCGAACGGGCATTCGCTCACCCTCGCGAAGCGGACAGGCGATAGCGTACGGCTCTATACTTTCATCGACACGGTGGCCGATCACTTGGCGCTGATGCACGAACTTCGCAGGACCTTGCCCGCATACATGCTTCCGGAGCGGATCATCACCGTGGAGGTGATGCCCATGACCGCCCATGGGAAATTGGACCGCAAGGCCTTGCTGGCACTGATCGAACATGGATAGAACGGAACTCCTGAAGCGGTTACGCGAGCGCCTGGTGGCCCGCGCAGAGCGGCTCGGTCTGCAAGCGGATGAATTGGACGGTCCGCTCGACCTGGTGCGCAGTGGCCTGCTCGATTCACTGGGCTTCGTGGACCTGATCACCGAACTGGAGCAGGAGCTGGGATGCGAGGTGGATCTGGCCGCAGCCTTCGACAAACCCGGTGCCACCACCTTGGATGGGGTCATCGATCTCTTCCTCAAGCCATGAGTGAGGTCGCCATCATCGCCATCACGGATCCCGCTGATCATCGGCTGGATCAGTTGATCCCCCTTTTCGAGGACCTGCATGAGGTGATGCATGCGCATGGCATGATGCAGCGTCTGGCACCCGGTGGCGCGCAGCTCTGGTTGCACGGCATCAAGGCCGGGCTCGAGCGCTTCAACCGGATGGTGCTCGCGGTGGAAGGCGATACGATCGTCGGGTTCACCTGTGGGTCGATCAAATTGGCGCCCGAGTACCTCGGTGGTGCACGCGTGGGACACTGGACACATTTGTATGTGGCGGCCACGCATCGCCGCGGTGGTGTGTCGCGGGCCATGTCAGATCTACTGCATGTGTGGTTCCGAGAAAAGGGCGTCACCAGCATCGAAACACAGGTGGTACGGGATCATCCCAGTTCCGTGCCTTTCGCCGAGTCCTATGGTTACGCGGTGGAATGGATAAACCTGCGGCTGCTGCTGTGAGCGCCCCCACACCTTTGCGCGATTGGCCGGCACGGATCGGCCTGAAGCCGGGCGAGAACGTGCTGCTTTCCGCGGATATAACGCGGATCGCTTGGGTGCATCGCCGCTCGGGTGCAGCGCGCATTCCTGCTTTGCTCCTGGATGCGTTCCTGGACCACCTTGGGCCGAGCGGCACGCTCGCCGTGCCCACCTTCAACCACGATCTTCGCGATGGTGAGCCCTACGACCCGCAACGCACGGCACCGATCACGGGTGCTGTCCCCAGCGCGGCGGTGCAACACCCTTCCTTCAAGCGTACGGCTCATCCCTTGCATTCCTTCGCGATCGCCGGAAGCGGTCAAGATCGTTTTCTCGCATTGGCTGATGCGAGCAGCTTTTCCCAGGCATCGCCCTTCGCGCTCTTTCGCAGCGAAGGGTTCAAGGTGATCGGGATCGACATGGACCTGGACTATGCGTTCTCCTATTTCCACCACGTGGAGGAACTCGAGCAGGTGCCGTACAGAAGGTGGAAGGACTACACGATCCGGTATCGTCAGGGTGCCTCGGAGACGGTACGCACGTTCAGGCTCTACTCGAAACGATGGGGCTACGCGAACAGGCTTCGCGATCTGGAGCCATTGCTGGTCGAGGCGGGTGCGTGCGAACACCTCTCCATCGATGGAAGCCGGGTGATCGCCGTGGATGTGGCCCGATCACACAGCGTGATCGAACGGGACATCCGGCACCATGGAGCGCGCAACATCGTCCACTTCACCTGGCGCAATTGGATGCGCGATGCACTGAACACCATCCGTCCGCAGCGCCTGTCGCGTTCGGCTTCACGACTTCAGGATGCCGCTCCTCGTCCACATTGAACGGCCATCTCCGCGGGTGCGCTACGTGGTCCAACACGTTCTGGAGCGCATGCTGGGCCTTGATGTTCGGTATACCCATCAGGCGGAAGAATTCCGCCAGGCGATAGGACCACGCTTGAACTATGGCACTGAACGTTTCGTAGGTGCGATACACATCCCATACAGCGGAGCGATCGATGACCTTCCACCGCGCGAACCGGAGGTGATCTTGAAAGATGGACGTCCAGCGATGTTCCTGGTACAAGGCGAAGAGGACCTGTTCGCAGCGATCTTCTACCTCCTGAGCCTGACGGATGAGTTGCGCTGTGTGGTACGGGATGAACACGGCCGTATCCCCTCGTCGGCCATGTTCAGTGTGCGAATGGGCTTCGCGGATCGACCTTGGGTGGACGAGCGCGCGATGGAACTCGGGGTCTTGCTTGAAACCACGTGGCCTGGTGAAGTGGAATGCGCGATCCGCTACCACAACACCGTGACGGTGGATATGGACAACATCCTGCGTTATGCGGGGCGTCCGCTTTCACGTGCCCTTGGTGCGGGTTTGAAAGAACTGCTTCGTGGTGATCGGAAAGCCGTGGCGGAGCGATGGCGCGTGCGTCGTCGAACCAGCCGCGATCCATTCGAGCGTGCGGTGGATGTGGTGGCCGACCAACGCGAGAAGTTCAACCACGCGATCTTCTTCTTCCTGATGCGGGGCGGGACCACCAACGATCATGCGGCGGACCACACACACGAAGCCACCCGCGCCTTGATCCAACGCGCGGCCACCGTTGGGGAGATCGGCATCCACCCGTCGTATGGCTCACGCGAGGATCACCGGATGATGGAAGAGGAGCGCGTTGCCCTGCAGCGCATCGTGGGCCGTGCAGTGGTGAGCACAAGACAACACTTCCTCCGCTGGGAGCTACCGGGGACCTTGAGCGCGATCGAACGGATGCCCGGATCCCATCACGATCACACACTAGGGTTCACCGACCGGGCAGGCTTTCGTGCAGGCACTTGCAGGCCTTTCCCCTGGTACGATCTGCAACGCGATCAGGAGACACGCCTGATGTTGCATCCGTTCGCGGCTATGGATAGCGCGCTGATCGAACGACAGGGGATGGGGCCCGAAGACGTGGTGAGGACCATGAACGCGCTAAGCGATCTGGTGCGTGCGGTCGGCGGAGAGTTCGTCAGCGTTTGGCATGATCGGTACCTGAGCGGTCACCGTGAATTCGCGCCATGGCCGGACGTCTTCGAGTGGGTGATGAACCATGCACGACCATGATCAGGCACTTCAAGCACAACGAGATCGACAAGGCAGCCTGGGATGACATGCTGCTGCGTTGTCCTGATCGTATATGGTATGCCCAGAGCTGGGTGCTGGATCTGTGCTGTCCGGAATGGGAGGCCCTCGTGGACGATGATGGCACCATCATGCCGCTCATCTGGCGCCGCAAATTCGGCATCGACTACCTCTACCAGCCGTATGGGGTGCAGTACCAAGGCGTTTTCAGTCCGGCGCGCACACCCCGCACCGATGAGGCCTTCCTGGACGCCGTACCCAAGCGGTTCCGCTATTGGGATATCCATCTGAACGCGGCGATGCAAGTGCGGGCCGAGCGCGGCGATCGTGTTTCCACCAATACCACCCAGGACCTGTTGCTCAACAAGGATGCGAGCACATTGCGGGCTGGGTATAGCAAGGGGCATCTGCGGAACTTGCGGAAGGCGGGTGATGATCCGCCGATGGTGCATCGGGATGTGACGGTACGTGAGTTCGTCGAGCTCTTCGAGCGCACCACGGGCCGGCGTTTCGGCAACATCCCGGAAGGCGGCCTGCTCTTGCTGGAACGCATGCTATCCGGGGCCCTCGAACGCAGGCAGTGCACCATTATGGGCACCCGCGAAGGGGGAGGACTGAGTGCGGCAGCCTGCTTCGTGGAGTGGGAGGGGCGATCGATCTTCCTGAAATCGGCCAATGATGAGCGTGGTCTTGCGAGGCAGGCGATGTTCCACCTGACCGATCGTTACATCACTGAACACGCGGGTTCCGGGCTGTTGTTGGACTTCGCGGGATCGAACACCGCTTCGGTGGCTCGTTTCAATGAAGGGTTCGGTGCGCGCAGCTCGGTATATTTACACCTGATCCGGAACCGACTTCCGGCACCGTTCAAGTGGTTCAAGCGATAAGGCGATCATGGTGATGGAACTGGCGAAACAGCGGAGCGTGGTGAACCACTTCATCGCTGAACTGCGTGATGTGAACGTGCAGAAGGATCCCATGCGTTTCCGCCGCAACCTCGAGCGCGTGGGCGAGGTGATGGCGTTTGAAATGAGCCGCACCCTTGAATACAAGGAAACCGAAGTGACCACTCCGCTGGGCGTGGCACGCACGGAGCTCATGGTGGAACAGCCCGTACTGGCCACCATCCTACGCGCCGGTTTGCCGCTGCACCAAGGCTTCATGAATTACTTCGACCGCGCCGACAGTGCTTTCGTGAGCGCCTACCGCAAGCACCGCAAGGGCGAGGACGCGTTCGATATCGAGGTGGAGTACCTCAGCAGTCCGTCATTGGAGGATCGTGTGGTGGTGTTGTGTGACCCCATGCTGGCCACGGGCCGCAGCATGGTGCTGGTGTATAAAGCACTGTTGCGTCTGGGCAAGCCGAAAGCGCTGCATGTGGCGTCCATCATCGCTAGTGCGGAGGGGTTGGAGTATGCCAAATTGCACCTGCCTGCAGGCACCCGCTTCTGGATCGGCGCGGTGGATGATGAAATGACGGCACAAGCCTACATCGTGCCGGGCCTCGGCGATGCCGGTGACCTCGCATACGGGGCCAAGATGTAGTCCATGCAGGAGATACTCGGTGCCATCACGGTCGTTGCTACGGCCATGGTGAAGTTCCTTTTCGCCGGCCTCGTTTCCTATGGCATGGGCCATGGGTTCTTGCGCACGCTCATCTACACGGCCATCGGCGGATCGGCCGGGATGCTCACCTTCTACTTCTCGGGCAAGGCGTTGCTGGAAGTCTTCCGGAAACGGTACGTCAAGCGGTCCCAGGAGCGTGCGGCAAAGGGACTTCCGCCCAAGCGGATCTTCACGCGCACGAACCGGCTCATCGTTCGGGTGAAGCATCGCTACGGCATCATCGGGCTCGCCTCCTTCGCCCCGCCCACCTTGTCCATTCCCATCACGGCGGTGCTCGCCGCCAAGTATTTCAAACACGATCGGCGCACATTGCCAGCGCTGATCATCTCCGTGCTCATCTGGTCGGTGGTGCTGAGCACCGCATGGAGTTTCATCCGATGAGCCGCTACGCGCATCTTTTCTTCGACCTTGACCACACGCTGTGGGACTTCGAGACGAATTCGCGCGAGACCTTGCGTGAACTGCATCGCACCGAGAAGCTGGCGGAGCGCGGTATCGCCGATGCATCGGAGTTCATCGATGCTTACGAGGAGGTGAACCACGGGCTTTGGCGCCGGTACGAGAGCGGGCACATCGATCGGCACGTTTTGCGTGTACTGCGTTTCCGGAACACCTTGTTGCGGTTCGGGGTGAAGGACGACAAGCTCGCCGACCGCATGGGTCACGACTACCTTGCGCTAACGCCCAAGCGCACGGCCCTGATGCCCGGTGCGCGTGAACTCCTCACCGATCTAGGCGAGCGGTACAGCATCCACATCATCACCAACGGCTTCCACGAGGTGCAGTTGGAGAAGATCAAGCATAGTGGATTGCACGAGCACTTCGATCTGGTGCTGTCCAGCGAAATGGCCGGTGCCAAGAAGCCCGATCCGCGCATCTTCAGCACCGCGTTGGCGCGCACCAAAAGCACGCCGGAACAGAGCTTGATGATCGGAGATAGCGCAGCGGCCGACATCGAGGGCGCACGCAATGCCGGATGGGATCAGGCTCACTTCGCACCCAACGGCGGTGGCGATGCGCAAGCCACCTACATCCTAACCCGGCTGGACGACCTCCGGGTCATTCTGCTCTGAAGGCTCCGAACCATCGGGGTAGAAGACGTACTCCATCAGCTGGCGGGTGCCGTTGATGTGGCTGTGGCGGAGGAAACGAACCATGGAACTGCTCACCACCGCACCGCGGTATTCGATCTCACCCTTCTCGGGCCGGGTAATGAAGACGAGGCTATCGCCCAACACCTGGACTGGAACGTTGTGCAGACCCAACGCAGGGTTGCCACGGGTCTCCCGCACGAGGTACGATGGCAGGTCCTTCTCCACGTCCTTGGTCCCGTTCACGGAGACCACACGCCCTTCGGGGAAGAAGCGGATCAAATAGATCAGGTCGCCGATCCGGTTGCGGTAGTATCCGTCGAAGCGCAGTCCGGTGCCTTCCAACGGTGCTTTCTTCACCTGGGCCGACGTGGCATCCGCACCATCGGTTCCGCCGTCGAGCAGGGCCTTGCCCACCAAGGCGATGGCGAGTACAGCGATGATGGCGATGAGGATGGTCTTGATCGTGTTGTTCATCGGTCAATGCTTGAAACGGGCGTTCACGGTGGAAGATCCGCTGACCACCTCACCGAGCGCGACGTCGATGGTGGCATCGAGCGGTAGGAAAAGATCCACGCGTGAACCGAACTTGATGAAGCCGAACTCGGCCCCTTGCTGGGCTGGCATGCCTTCGCGGGCGTAAGTGCAGATGCGGCGTGCCAACGCACCCGCGATCTGTCGGAACAACACCTCGCCGTACTTCGGATGCTTGTTCACCACTGTACTGCGTTCATTCTCGGTGCTGCTCTTCGGGTGCCAGGCCACCAGGTACTTGCCAGGGTGGTATTTGTAGTAGGTAGTGGTGCCACCGATGGGGTGGAAGTTGATGTGCACGTTCAGCGGGCTCATGAAGATGGAGACCTGCCGGCGTTTGTCCTTGAAGTATTCCGGCTCGTAGACCTCCTCGATCACGACCACCTTGCCGTCGCAGGGTGAGATGATCGCACTGTCGTCGTTGGGAAGCGGACGCTTGGGAACGCGGAAGAACCAGACGACGATGGCGAGCACGATCACGAGCGCGGCACCGAGAAGGACGCTGATGGGAGTGGGCAACACCGGCCACTTCAACAATGCGAAGAGGCCGAAGCAGACCACGGCGGAGACGAGCAGTAGGGTGGGGGTTCCTTCGCGGTGCAGGCGCATCGGCGGTGGGGTGGTGCGGCCAAAGATAGACGGCTGTTCTTGCCCCTAACGGATCAAGTGCAGGTAGAGC
>JAEUTB010000215.1 GCA_016787995.1 Flavobacteriales bacterium
GTCATCCGTGTAGATGATGCGATCCGCATGCACAAGGTTGCCTGAAACCCCAACGGCTCGGCATTTCCAAAGGTACGGCACCTTGGATCCAGCGTCGATCTTGGGTTACCTTCGCGCCTCCGTTCCGGAGAACCCGGTTCCACAAGCGCCTCGGGCGCATCGACCACCTGCCAAGACCCCATGGACCACATCCGCAACTTCTGCATCATTGCCCACATCGACCATGGCAAAAGCACCCTGGCGGACAGGCTGTTGCAGATGACCGGCACCATCGCCGACCGCGACATGCAGAACCAGGCCCTGGACGACATGGACCTGGAACGCGAGCGCGGCATCACCATCAAGAGCAAGGCCATCCAGATGGACTATGCCCTCAATGGCAAGAAGTACCTGTTGAACCTGATCGACACCCCGGGCCACGTGGACTTCAGCTACGAGGTGAGCCGCTCCATCGCCGCCTGTGAGGGCGCTCTGCTCATCGTGGACGCCACCCAGGGCATCCAGGCGCAGACCATCAGCAACCTCTACCTGGCCCTGGAGCACGACCTGGAGATCATCCCCATCCTCAACAAGATGGACCTTCCCTCGGCCAACCCCGAAGAAGTGAAGGACCAGATCGTGGACCTGCTGGGCTGCAAGCGTGAGGAGATCATGGCGGCCAGCGGCAAGACCGGCCTGGGCGTGGACAAGGTGCTGGAGGAGATCGTGCACCGCATACCTGCGCCGAAAGGCGACCCGGCGGCCCCTTTGCAAGCGCTCATCTTCGATAGCGTCTTCAACAGCTTCCGCGGCATCATCGCCTACTTCCGCATCCTCAACGGCAGCATCAAGAAGGGCGACCGTGTGAAGTTCTTCAACACCGGCGTGTCCTACAATGCGGACGAGATCGGTGTGCTGAAGATGGACCTCAAGCCACAGGACCGGCTCAGCGCGGGCGATGTGGGCTACATCATCAGCGGCATCAAGACCGCCAGCGAAGTGAAGGTGGGCGATACCATCACCCAGGTGGACCGCCCTTGTGCCGAGGCCATCAAAGGCTTTGAGGACGTGAAGCCCATGGTGTGGGCCGGCATCTTCCCTGTGGATACGGACGAGTACGAAGAGCTGCGCGATGCGATGGAGAAGCTCAAGCTGAACGACGCCAGCTTGACTTGGACTCCGGAGGCCAGCGCTGCGTTGGGTTTCGGCTTCCGCTGCGGCTTCCTGGGGCTCTTGCACATGGAGATCATCCAGGAGCGCCTGGAGCGCGAGTTCAACATGACGGTGATCACCACCGTGCCCAACGTGGGCTACCAGGTGACCACTACCAAAGGCGAGAAGATCGACGTACACAACCCGAGCGAGCTGCCCGAGGTGGTCCATATCGAGAGCATCGAAGAGCCCTACATCAAGGCGCAGATCATCACCAAGAGCGAATACATCGGTGCGATCATGACGCTCTGCATCGAGAAGCGAGGCATCATGATGGGCCAGAACTATCTGACCACCGATCGTGTTGAACTCACCTTCGAACTTCCTTTGGGCGAGGTGGTGTTCGATTTCTTCGACAAGCTCAAGAGCATCAGCCGCGGTTACGCCAGCTTCGACTACCACCCCGTGGGCAGCAAGGAGAGCGACCTCATCAAGCTGGACATCCTGCTCAATGGTGAGAAGGTGGACGCCCTCAGCGCGCTCATCCACCGCGACCACGCGCACGAGCTGGGCAAGAAGATGTGCAGCAAGCTGAAGGAGCTATTGCCCCGTCAGCAGTTCGACATCCCCATCCAGGCCGCCATCGGTGCCAAGATCGTGGCCCGCGAAACGGTGAAGGCCCTGCGCAAGGACGTGACCGCCAAGTGCTACGGCGGCGACATCAGCCGCAAGCGCAAGCTGCTGGAGAAGCAGAAAGAAGGCAAGAAGCGCATGCGCCAGGTAGGCTCGGTGGAGATCCCGCAGCAGGCGTTCCTCGCTGTGTTGAAATTGGACTAAGGGCGATCACGGTAGTTGTTCAGTGCGGGTATTGGTCGGCACCGTACCACCAATGCCGTAAAGGATCAGGTCCCGGTCGTTGCCTGCACCACTGTACTTCACCGAACCGTCACAATTCAGATCCTCCTGTAGGTAACCGACCACCACGTTGGTCGGGATCACGCCTCCGATGCGGGTCAGAACCCGATCCCGATCGTTGTCCGTTCCTGCGTAGCGCAACAGGCCATCGCGTGATGCGTTGCCGGCCCATAAGCGCACCGTACCGTTCGAAGTCACAGCGGCCTCTGTTCCGAACAAGGCCGTCGCGGGATCGCTGAAGTCCACCGACAACGTGCCGAATTGAGGCGTTATCGGTGAGGCTGTAATCACGCCAAGGTGGTTGCGATGACGAACCGCCACATGATAGGCAGTGGGGCTGGATGGGAAGTGAAGAACGGGCGACCCATCCGCAGCCACCACATCGCCATCGCGTTGCACAAGTCCCGCACTAGTCGCCAGGATGGTGTTGGGGTCTGCTGCTGAACGCAGCTCCACCAACACCCAGTCAACGATGGCGTTGGCACCATTGACGTCGAGGATCGGGTTCTCCAGGGTTTCGCCACCGGATCCCGAACGTTCGAAGCCGAGTGCGCTGAAAGGCTCCATGGTGGGGATGAGCGCCTGCGTGCGCAAGCTGTCGTGCATGAGCCCAACGGCTGGAACGAAGGGTCCATCAAGGATGGCGCGAACGGCCACGTTCAAGCCAGCCATCGGCATTGCGAGATCTGCAGTGATCGGTAGGTGGTCACTAGCCAATGAGGTGTCGTCCAGTTCCAGGCCCGAAGCGAGCAACGTCGATGCGCTCATGGACGCTGTGCGAAGTGCGAAGGATCCTACGAGTTCCGCCACGGCATCGGTGTAATACAAATGATCGAGCATGCCGGATGGGTAGGCGCTGTTATCATTCCGCCAGGTATAGGCCATGCGGGCCTGGTTCTGCCGGCATGGCGCACGAGCCAGGCCGCTGCCATCCCAGTCCATGGATCCGTCCGGCCCATAGGTCGTATTGTCCTGGATGTCACCTGTCGCCAGCGTGACCAGCTGCTGGGCCCAGCCCACCGTGTTCAGATCGCCGGCGTAGACCATGGGCGTACCATTGGGCAGGTCGATCAAGCCTCCGGGCGCTCGCGCATCCTGTACGAATTGCACAAAGGCGTCAACCTGCGCTTGGCGGGCGGCATCCGCGGTGCAGCAGTTCAGATGGGCGGCGGTGAAAAGGACGTCGGTAGCGTAGGTCGCTGGCAGGTCGATGAGCGCGGCGAACTGTCGGTTGAGCTGTGTCCAGGTCGTGATGATCGGCCAGCGCGAGGCGATCACCATGTCGAAATCGTCCTTGACCACTTGCCATCCGGCACCACCGATCGGGATCCAATCGTCCAGCCTGCTCTTCACCTGTGCCGGAGTGCTTGTCACACATTCGCTGAAGCCGAGGATGTCCGGGGCCAGTGCCGAAAGGATACGTTGGTAGGGCCCTTGGAGAGCAGGGTCCGTGATGCCATCGCCAAGGACGTTCCAAGCGGTGAGCCGCACCGCTTCCGGATCCACTCGGATGAGCGGGATGGAGGTGGTGGTCGCTTGGAAGACATCATCGAAAGTGTAGGAAAGGACGCTGCCTGCATCAGGCATGGCATCTCCGCCATCCGTTTCACGGAAGAGCAACTTGATAGTGGGTGAGGTGAAGAGCAGGTTCGTCCCGTCCGGCCGTGCGCTCTTGGCAATGGCGATCTCGAAGACGGTGCTGGTGACCGTTGGAAGTGGGACGAGGTCCAGTGTGCTCCAGGATACGTTGGACGATGCGCCGAAGTACTCGGTTACAGTGCGCGTGTCGAAACGGATCTGTAGCTCTGCTCCATAACCGCTTTGCACCGCAAGCCCTGTCGCAGCGTTGTTGTCCCCGTCGATGTAGAGCCTGAGGCCGTGTGGAGTCAGATCGTCCAGCAGATCGGTCTCTGCACCAAGTTGCAGCTTGATGAAGAGGTGGTCCTGGTCGTTGGTGACCTGCATGGAGACCAGGTCCACACCGCTGGAAGGGACGTTCGCGTCACTCCAGGTGGTGAGCGTTCCATTCCAATCGTCGAAGACCCCATCCACCGTGATCTCGGCTCCTTGGGCCACGACGAACAAAGGGAGCAGGATTAAGAGCAGCGTGGAAGCCGCGGGAAGGAGCCTTCGCATTGGGGGCGGGATGTTCGGCGGTGTTGCTTGTGTGGACCTAGAACGAACAAGGCCCATTTTGAGCCAAAGTTCTACGGAAATGGGGATACGCTTCCCCATTCGGGGCTTTTGCGAGGCATCTTCCATGTTCCAACAGCCGTCGGCACGGAGATAGCCTGTAACCGACAAACACCAAACCCATGAACAACCTCGTCAACATCATTATCGTGCTGCTCATCATCGGCTGGCTCGTCGGCTTCATCGGCTTCGGCGCTATGGTGGGTAACCTGATCCATATTCTGCTTATCCTCGCCGTGGTGGCCATCGTCTTCCGCCTTGTATCAGGTGGTAAGGCGAAGGTCTGACCGGTGCGGATGTCCACTACAGCGCAGCGACGTATGAAGCGGTTCATGCTTGGGCTGGCCATCGCGGTCGGCACAGTGTTCCTGCTTCATGCGTTGCTGCTGTGGTGGGTGCAGCGTACCGTACGTGATAGGATCAGCAGCGCTGCAACGGCTTGTGGAGCCGAATGGGTGGCGCCAGAACGGACGACTCTTGCCGTCGACCTGTTAGGGGGAGATATCCGTATCGTTGATCTACGATGGGTACGAACGGGTAGCCCGATGGGGTCCATGCCTGCCCTGAGCGGAACGCTGGACTCGCTGTTCGTGGTCGGGCTTTCCTATCGACGCTTGTACGTTGATGGTATCATCAATATGGATCGGCTGCTCATCCATGGATCGGATATCACGGTCGAGTTCCACGAAGCCGCTACCACGAGATCGACGCCTTCATCGATCCATGGGTCAAGTGTGAAGGAGTTGGACTTTGCTTTCCTGCGCAGTAACGTGGTACTGCAGGATTCCACGCGTATCGCTTCGGGTTCGCTGGCGGTGGAAGGTCGTTCTATCGGGTTCGATAGCACGGACTTCCAGGCTGATGTGCTTGAAGCCAAGTTGCTCGGCACGCGCGTAACGCCGTTCGCGGATTCGATTTTGACGGTTCAGCGGATCGCCCTATCACAAAGTGGAACCCGGTTATCCATGGATTCGGTCGTTTTCGGACCAGCCGATGTGCGCTCGGTGGCCGCAGGAGTGCCTATTGAGCGCGATGTCATTGCTGGTGTTGTCGATCGCATCGTAGTCGCCGGTATCGATCCTGGATCCTGCAAGCGAGGAGTGGTACGCGCACGTTCGATACGCATCGATCCTGCTGTCCTGAGCGTGGCACGGGATAAACTCAACGCGGATCCGCCGTTCAAGCATAAACCACTTCCAGCACGACTTCTTCGCGCCTTACCGATGAACGCGGGCTTCGATAGCGTCATCATCGAAGCCATGGATGTCAGCTACTACGAGCGCGTTGATGCGGTGCGTGGCTTCGCGCATATCCCCTTCGATAGTATCGCTGCTGTCGTGACCAACCTGCGTCACATACAGGGTGATACGCTACGCATGATCGCCATGGCTCAGGCCTTTGACCATACACCTGTTCGGCTGGAGATGCGTTGCTCTGTGGGGGATACCTCGGACCGGATCTTCGTGAACGCCATGGTCGGAGAGCTGCGTTTCGCGCGACTCAACGACGTTCTAGCTCCGCTCACCGGTGTCGCTACACCTGAAGGCAGGCTTGATACTTTGATCCTGCGCATGACCGGGGATGATGCTCTTGCGACAGCGAAGTGTTGGATGCGCTATGATGGGCTTCGCGTGGATCGTAGAGGGAGAAAAGGGAACGTCCTGGACCCGGTGATCAACGGCATCATGAACGCGGTGGTGAAGGGAGGACGGACTGGTGAGAAGGATGGTGATGGATGGACGAGTTACGCTTGGGACAGACGGAGGGACCGCTCGTTGTTCAATTATCTCTGGGCTGGGGTGCGCGAAGGGGCCAAGCACAGCATGTTGCCTCAAGTGGTGCTGGATCGAACGACTAACCGTTGATCCGATCCGCCTCGGCGGTGGACGGACTGTCCTGCACGTACACCGCGTGGGCCGATGGGGCGGCCTTTCCATTTTCCCCGCGGCTGTATCGGTGGGTGAAGTGCGCGCCGAACAGCATGATCACGGTGGAATAGTACACCCAGACCAGGATGATGATGATGGCACCTGCTGCACCATAGGCATCACCCACGTTCGCGTAGCTGATGTAAAGCCCGATGAGGTATTTCCCCAAGGTGAAAAGAACGGTGGTCAACACAGCACCGCTCCAGACATCGCGCCATCGGATGCGTGCATCGGGAAGCACCTTGAACAGGAGCGCGAAGACCACAGTGATGATCCCGAAGGAGAGCATGAGGTTGAGCGCCGTGACGACCAGCGCCCCAACGTCGCTGAACCACAAAGTGAGCCGCTCCGCGAAGGCCACCAGCGCCGTGTCCACCACGAGCGAAACGAGCATCAGGAATCCGAAACCACCGACCAGCGCCAATGAAAGCAAACGCGTGGCGAGGTATTTCCAGATCGCCCTGCCGGGTGCGGCCTCCACTTTCCACACGTTGTTCAAGGCGGTCTGCAGGCTGGCGAAGACAGTTCCAGCACTCACGACCAGTGTGACGAAGCCGACCGCCTTCGCCCACGATCGCGTTTCGGTGACGCGTGCCTGCTCCAACATCTCTCCCAGCTGCACGGCAGTGCCCGGCCCGATCAGCTTGGCCGCCTGGGCCAGCAGTGCTGCGCGCACGGCGGACTCGTCATACACGGTAGCCGCCGCCATGATGGTGAGGATGAGAACGGCCGGCATGGAGAAGACGGTGTAGTATGCGATGGTAGCTGCTTTACTCATCGGATCGTTCGAGACGAATTCCTGGGCGGCGTCCTTCAGGGTGGCCCAATGGCGGCGAAGGCGGAGGGTGGTGCGGTCGAGCATGGTGGATGTGGTCATAGGTCCGGTGCTCTGCGGATCCCGTTCCAAGTTAGTGGCGGAGGTGCCCTGGGTATGTATCTTTTCCTGCGCACCCGTTAGAAATGCTTCCTGGACCGGCACGGAACGTGCATTTCATACCACACCGCCGCAGATGCATCACCGGTCATTCTTCTTCATCCCGTTCCTCCTTGCCGTTCTTCACTTGCCCGCTCAAACCGGCGTTCAGGATGCCAACTACGTCCGCGACCTTTCGCAACGCGTGACCCTAAGGTTGTACGGGAGCCACAAGTTCAATAGCATGCTGCTGCGGTCGACCGGCCCGTTCCAGGATCTCCGCTACCGACCGAATGGTCAGATCAACTTCGGAGTTGGGGCCAGCCTGCGGAAGTTCACCCTCAACATCGGTGTACGAATGCCGTTCGTGAACGACGATGAGGACCGGAAGGGCCGCACGCGGTACTTAGACGCACAGGCCAATCTCTACGGCACGAAGCAGGCCACCAACCTCTTCCTCCAAGTGTACAAGGGCTACCATATCACCAGTCATTCCAAGGAGGATCTCGGCTGGGTCGGACCCACCGAACTGCCGTACAGAGCCGACCTGCTCCAGTACAACTTCGGGATCAGCTCCCTGCACATCCGCAACCATCAGCGATTCAGTTATCGTGCGGGTTTCAACCAGGATGCGGTGCAATTGAAGTCACAGGGTAGTTGGCTTTTCGGTGGCTATCTGACAGGCTTCGTGATCCGAGCGGATTCCGCGTTGATCCCCTCGCGGCTGGGAGACCAGTTCCCTTTGACCATCGAGGTGCGCGGGGCTTCTTACTACGACCTCGGGCCGATGATCGGCTATGCTTACACCCATGTACTCGGAGAAAAATGGTTCGCTTCGGTGAGCGGGGCCGTGGGTGCTGGGATCAGTGCGCAAGTGCTTCGGCGCGAGCACGGGAATGGCCTTTCGGCCACCACCTACTTGGGCACAGGGTGGCATACCCAGCTGAAGGCCGCCGCTGGCTACAATACGCGATCGCACTACGTGGGTATCGTCTTCAGCCAAGAACACGTGGGCTACAGGCAACGAGCGCAAGAACGGTTCGTGTGGGATGTGGGCCTCGTACGTTTGGTGTTCGCCCAGCGCCTGAGGGAGCGACCAAAGGCGATGGAGCGCGGTACACGTTGGCTCCAGCGTAAGAAGAAGTCCGTGTTGCCTGGCAATTGAGCGGAGACCTTCCGCCCCATTCAGGTGCTACATCCATTATCGCATGCGCAGAGACGCAGATCGACACACGGGTCAAATGGCGCCCACCCCAGGTGGCGACCTCGATGGACCGGCGTTCTGATCATGGAAAAGCGTCGATCCGACCCGAGTCAGCTTGTTGTTCAGCGTTCCCGCCGCAGCGCGTTCGGAAGAAGCGCGGAGGTGATCAAGCCGATAGCGCAATACCCGGTGAAAAGGTAGAAGCCCACTTCAAGGGCACTGTTGTTCGTCGTGAGCACATGCACCGATGTGGCGTATTCCTCGAGCGCCTGCAATTGTCCATCCACGACACCTGTGAAACCGATGAAGGCCATGAAGATCGCCACCACCATCACATCGGCCATGGACCACTTTCCGGATCGATGCACGAGGAACCTGATGAACCCGCTTTGGTATTCGCGCCCGTGCATCAGTGTGGCACCGGAGAGCACCATTTTCACTGTGGGAAGAACGACGCTGAATGCGAACACGGCGGCTGCAACGAGCATGAGCTCGGGCTTGCGCTCCTGTATCAGCACGTGTACCACCTGCAGGATGCTTTTGCTTTGGTGGAAAAGGACCTGATCGCTGAATCGCACGGGTTCTCCGAGTAACACGAGTTCGAATTCCTCGATCCGAGCTTCGATGTCGATCATCGGGAGTTGCAACCCCAACACGAGTAGACAGATCCCCGCAACGATCATCGCGATGAGCGCTGCACGTGAGCCTGTCGGTGCGGTGAATGCGAGAACGAGTAACGTAACACACGCCAACGCCAGCAGGACAAGGGAGGTGCGAAGGGCGTCATCGATGGTGGCGATGCGCCGCTCGATGAGGGTCATGGCCGCTTCCTTGTTCAGGCACTCATACCTCGTTATGGCCGCTTGGAACAAGGTCCTGTCCACTTTGCCGTCCGTGGTCGACCCCACTTCGTGCAACTTATCCAGAACAAAGCACTGCATCTCTTCGCGGTTAACCGGGTCGTTGGCGTATTCAACCACCATATCGGCATACCGTGGCACGCCGCTACGAATGGCATCCATGTCCACGATCAGGTCGATCACCGCGTTCTTCACGGCCCCGCCGATGCCCGCTTCCCGGTTCTTCTGTTTCAGGACCACTTCCACCTCGGAGAGCAGCCCGTTCATCAGGTCGATGGTCCGCTTACGGACCTGCTCACGGTCGGCTCCGACCAATTCGAATTCCATCACCTTCACCTGAACGATACGCGCGAGCACTTCCTTCCATGCAGAAGGATCGAACAGTCCGTACGTGATGTGGGAGAGCTCCATTTCGTCCGCGCGTAATCGAACACGCTCTGCGGACCGTTTGTGGATGGTGATGGCGAACAGGATGATGCTCGTCACGATAGCGCCGATCAGGAACTTCTTGGTGGTGGTCATGAGCGTATTCAAAGGGAACCGTGCATGTTCTACGCCACGATCATTTGAGCGCAAGCGGTGTAGTTGCTGGGGAACAACGTGCCCGATCGGGGATGGGAAGGGACAATGTCGTGTTCAGGCACCTAGGACGGGATGCGGCTTTTCGATCCTGGCATGAAGGTGGTCCACCATGATGTAAACAGATGATCATGTCGACTAGAAGTTCATTGGCCATCGCACTTGCTGCTCTCGCCGCCGGTGCCACTCTCGGTGTTCTGTTGGCTCCTCGTTCCGGGGCGGAAAACCGGAGTAAGCTCATGCGGAAGGGTGGCGCATTAAAGGACCGGCTGAAGGAAGTGCTGTTGGAAGGAGAAAGTTTCTTGGAAGAGCTGAAGGAAGAAGCGCAGGCCACGGCCAAGACCATGCGTGCCAACTCGGGAGCGATGAAGTGACGCCATCATCGGGCGGAACGCCGCATTGCACCGGCGACCGTTAAGCGGTTCCATGTGGGATTTGAGCGTGGTGTGTCACCGTTCTTCAGTGATCTTTCTCTAGCGGCCTTCGATATCTTGCCTATGAGCACAATGGACTTGCGCAGGCCGGTCGGTTCTGAAGAGAATCGCTACGATCTACATGGCGGAGTGCCCTTCTGGCTCGTCCGTAACGGGATCGAGCCGCCACATGCTCCACTGGACGCCGACGTAAAAGCCGACGTGGCTGTTGTCGGTGGTGGTATCACCGGTGCACTTTGCGCACACCACCTCTCGGAGGCCGGTATCGAGTGTGTCGTGCTCGATGCGCGGGGTGCAGGCTTGGGCAGTACTTGTGCCAGCACGGCTCTATTGCAGTACGAGATCGATACGCCGCTTCACGAGTTGACCCAGCTCGTGGGTACCACTCATGCTGTGCGTAGCTACCGAGCCTGTTGGGATGCGATCGATGAGTTGCAAGCCATCGCCAAGCGCGTTGGCCACCGTGGGCTAGAACGGAGGCCAAGTGTCCAATACGCCAGTCGGCATCGCCATGTGGAGGACTTGCGTAAGGAGGCGTTGTTGCGGAGCGTTCATGGAATGATGACCACCTTCGAGCAAGGAAGCGGCTGCCGTGCATGGCTTCCCTTCGATGTTCCTGCTGCACTGCGAACCGAGCAAGCGGCTGAAATGGATGCCTGGCGATTCACCCATGACCTGCAACGTTTTGATCGCGAGCGTGGGGTGCGGATCTTTGAACGTACACCGGTGCTGTCGGTGGAGGAGAACAGCGTGGGTGTACTTCTACGCACAAAGGGAGGATACAGCGTCCGAGCGAAGCAATGTATCCTAGCCACTGGGTATGAAGCGCATGGCACACTGCCCAAAGATGTCGTTCGTTTGCACAGTACCTATGCGTTCGCCAGTGGACCTGGGACATCGAAGCAGCCTTGGCCAGAGCGGGCGTTGATCTGGGAGACGGCACGACCCTACCTCTACCTGCGCACTACGCCTGACGAGCGCCTCATCGTAGGCGGGCGCGATGTTCCCTTTCGTGCTCCTGCCATGCGCGATGCCCTGCTGGACCGGAAGTGCGAGGCCTTGCTCAAGGACGTTCGGCGTTTGATGCCCGAACTCGACCTTGATCGGGAGTTCAGTTGGTGTGGCACTTTCGGGTCCACGAAGGATGGATTGCCGTACATTGATCGTGCATCGAAGCGTTCTCGGATCTGGTTCGCGCTGGGTATGGGTGGGAACGGCATCGCGTTCAGTGTCGTGGCGGCTGGTATCATCAGGGATACCATGCTTGGAGTGCGGAACCCGAGTTCTTCCTTGTTCCGTTTCGATCGTTGAGTCGTTCGCCGGAACGAGGTCATCGTTGCTCAGCGCGTGGAAAGCACGCCACATCTGCAAGCATTTCATCAGCACGAGTACGCCTGGCACAGGATCGTGTAGAGGTTGTCCAAAGACGACCACCAACATGAGACAGATAGTAAAGACTGCGGGATCGCTGCTCGTTGCAGCAGGCCTCGTTTCAGCTTGTAATGCTTCGCGTGCCGTGAAAGGCGGGGCCATCGGGACCGGAGCGGGTGCAGGTATCGGAGCCGTGATCGGCGATCAAGTCGGAGGAAAGGATGGAACAGCGGTAGGGGCGATCATCGGCGCTGTCGTGGGAGGCACTGCGGGGGCGCTCATCGGTCGGCACATGGATCAACAAGCGGAGGAGTTGCGGAATGACTTGGAAGGTGCGACCGTCACGCGGGTGGGGGAAGGCATCAAGATCACCTTCGACAGTGGACTGCTGTTCGCTGTGGACAAAAGCGAGCTGAACGCTGCATCAGAATCGAACCTCAAAGAGTTGGCCACTACCCTGAACAAGTACGACGATACCGAGGTGTTGATCGAAGGGCATACCGATGCCGATGGTGCTGACGATCACAACCAGGAACTCAGCGAGGCCCGTGCGCGCAGCGTACAGCGTTTCCTTGTCGCTCAAGGGCTTAAAGCAGGACGTACCACGACCATGGGCTATGGTGAGACACAGCCCGTGGAGGAGAACACCACAGCGGAGGGCAAGGCCAAGAACCGGCGTGTCGAGATCGCCATCTACGCCAACGACAGGATGAAGAAGGCCGCTGAGCGAGGCGAGCTGTGAGGGGTCACGTCCAGATGGCATCGGTCCATCGGCTGTGTGACGTGAACGGCCTTGTTGATGCTCAGCTATATTTCGGACATGGTGGATGCGATCGAAAGAGCGACGGCCTTGGTCAATGACCAAGGCCGTGTTCGTGCCGTACAACGGACCGGCCTATCCGGCAGCCCGGCCGAGGAGGTGTTCGATCGGCTTACACGGTTGGCCGCGTTGGTGACCCATGCACCGATCTCTTTCTTCTCGGTGGTGGATAGCGACCACGACCTCTTCAAGAGTTGTCATGGAATGCCAGAGCCGCTGGCCACCGTCAGGCGGGTGACTGGCCGGACCTTCTGTCACATGGCCATCCTTCAGAACGAACCACTGGCCGTGACCGACGCCAGGAATGATCCATTGTACAGGGATATCGCCACCGTGAAGGACTTCGGTGTTGCCGCCTATCTCGGCATGCCACTGTTCCTCTCCACCGGAGAACCGATCGGGTCTTTCTGCGTGGTGGACTTCGTGCCACGTGAATGGACGGCCATGGAGATCGATGTCCTGCGTGAGTTCGGAAAGAGCGCATTGCGCGAGGTGGAGTTGAGGATGTTGATGGAGGACCAGCGTTCGAACAAGGATCGCATCACCAGTCAAGTGCGGGACCCGCTTACGGTGCTCCACCTGCACATGGACCTCTTGGACGAGGCAGCCGACATGGCGGTCGTCAAGGCCCATCTTCAACCTATGCGGGATGGCCTACAGCGCATTGAAGGGTTCGTCGCGCGTTCGTTGCAGATAGGGCGGGACTGAGACCGGTATTTAAGGTAGGACTGTCCACATGTTGGGGTTCGTGCTCCCCATCAGCGGTGCTTTGGCAAGTTCGAAACGGATCGGCATCGGATCGGCTTTCCGTCCTTCAAATACCACGACCATGCATACCCTGAAAACCTCCCTGAGGAACGTTGGTGCATCCACCTTCGTCATCCTGGGCCTCGCTGCCTGCCAGAGCGGCCCTTCCGAAAGTGAGATCGCCGCACGCTCCGAGAACGATCGATTGAAGTCCGAAGTGATGACACGTGACTCGTTGATCGCGGATATGACGCGCTCCTTCGGCGACATTGAAGAGAACCTCGCCATGATCGAGGATCGCGAGAAACTCCTGCCACCGGACGAGGCGAAGCTCACAGTGGATCAACGGGAACGTATCATGCGCGACATACAGTTGATGAACTCCCTCATGCAGGAAAGCCGCGACCGGATCGCGGAGTTGACGAAGAAGCTCGACAAGTCGAAGGTGGAGTCGGGTTCATTGCGCAAAAAGTTGAAGGCGCTGGATACCGAGTTGGCATCGCGAGATTCGTCCATCACCCTGATGAAGGAGGAGCTGCTTGCGAAGGACTTCAAGATCGATGAGGTCAATCAGAAGCTGAACGCTTTCGAACTGGAAATGGCCCGTCGCGAAGCCACCATCGAGCAGCTGGGTAACGAGCTGCACACCGCGTGGTACGCTGTGGGCACCGCTAAGGACCTGGAGGCGAAAGGAGTGGTCACGCGTGAAGGTGGTGTATTGGGCATTGGCCGAAGCTCCGAACTCAACAGTGGATTGGCCGGAAACGCACTGAACACCGTGGACACGCGCAACACGGAGCGCATTCCCCTTGAAGGCAAGAAGGTGGAATTGGTGACCGAACACCCAGCGGGTTCCTATGAGATCGTGAAGGAAAAGGATGAGCTCGCTTACCTGAAGATCAAGGACCCCGATGCCTTCTGGAGGTTGAGCCACTACTTCGTGGCCGAGGTCCGCTGATCGGTCGGAGCTGACATCATGAGAGAGCCGCTCTTTCGGGAGCGGCTCTCTCGTTCTTTTGATATGCAGTGGGATCCATTCTGCGATATGTGCAAGTCACGCCACATCGGAAGTGGGCTTCGCGCACGGAAATGATCGGCACACGGTTGGGGTGGAAGGGGAAAACGAACAACATGGAACACCGCATCCTCCTAGCCGCATTATCGATCACCACCGCGACCGCCGCTTTCGCACAGGGGCCGACCTTCGGGGTCAAGGGTGGACTCAACCTTTCCAGTCTCGCCGTCGACGCGGCAGACGATGAGAGAACACGCTTGGGCCTGAATGGAGGCGTCTTTATCCGCACCATGCCGGACGAGCCTTTCGGCCTTCAGGTCGAGTTGCTCTATTCGGGAAAAGGGTCCAACACCACCTACTCTGGTTTCTTCGGACTCGTCGACCAGGAGGTGGACTTCAACCTGAATTACATCGAGCTGCCGGTGATGGCTTCGTTCCGTGTCGGCGGGATCGTCGATCTCCAAGCAGGTGCCTATGCGGGTTATCTGCTCAACGCTAACATCAGCACATCCGGTGACCTCGGCTCCACATCCGAGGAGCTGGAAAAGGACAATTTCGCTTCCATGGATCTAGGGTTGGGCGGCGGTGTGGCCTTCAATGCCGGCCCGGTGCAGGTCGGTGTACGCTACCTGCATGGACTGACCAACGTAGCTGATTCCGACGCTGCGGATCTTCTGCTGGGTGATGCGAAGAATCGTTGTGTTCAGGCTTTCATCGCTCTGGGTATTCCTACCAAGTGAAGTTGACCGATGTGTGGACGGGGCGGCTCATGGGAGACGCCCTTTTCTTTTTCTGGACTATGGTTCAGCTGACAACTGGTCGTGTTCCGAGTTACCGTTCGTTTTCATTGGCCTGATCAGACGGGTGGATCATGGCACTTGTACTGGGGCATGGTTTGCACACCTGGGCGGTGGATCGGGGAAGATCATGCGTTTCCGGCAACATGTAGCCCCTTCGGCATGGGTTGGCATGGAACTGGACGCTAATTGCGACACAACAACGAACCATGAACAGGAACGTCATTCTGATCACAGCTGGCCTGCTTTTTCCGGCCCTTGCATCCGCACAAGAGTTCAGGTTCGGAGGCGGCTATTCGGGCAGTAATGTCAGCGATGCAGGCGAGGAGCGGTGGGTCGGACGCGCAGGCTATCATGCGGGTGTGGATCTGGTGCTCGGAGGACTTTGGTTCATTCGGCCCGGTGCGCATCTGCAGGTGCGGAACCTCAACTATACACTTGCCGGGATCGATAGCAACGGTGCACCCTTCGGCAACGATGTCGAATTCCGATATACCGATCGGTCATTGCGGGTGCCATTGCTCGTCGGTCGTCGCTTGATGCACCCGGACGACGACCCGGGAGTGAACATTTACGTTATCGGTGGTCCTACAGCACTTTTCAACCTGAGCGCGGACCTCGACAATGATCAGCTCGATGTACGAACGACCGGGACGCAGTGGTTCGTTGGTGCTGGAGCCGGCTTGGAACTGGGCTTCCTCTTTCTGGAAGGTGGCTATAACGTCGCCATGAGCGACGTGTTCCAAGGGGAGGCTTTCCGAACTGATCCACGCGTGAACCAGGTCAACCTGAGCGCAGGGATACGACTAAGGCTGGCGAACTGATACCATCATCAACCACCATCAAGATGAACACCATGAACAGGTTACTCGTGCTTCTCACCCTGTCGTTCACCCTGGGCACCATCCACGCTGCCCCCATCGGAGAGCGGCGTGTCGTGATCGATCGACAGCGCTTCGACCAACTGGATGCGGGGCAGCAACAAGCCATTCTGGTCACTCAAGAACGTTTGGAGGCCATATTAGCGGTCGACCGAACGGAACTCACCGGCGAGGAACGTCGGGCCCTTCGGAACGAGTACAAGGAGGTGAAGCGGGCGATGAAGGAGCACAATGCCGGAGGCACGGTGATCTACATCAGCACGGCGGGGATCATCATCATCCTTTTGTTGCTCATCATTTTGCTCTGAACGGCTGCCGATGTGATCGTACGTCGGAGCACGCGTAGTGCTTGAGCATCCTCGAGCTATCCGGTCGGTCCACCTACGGATACCATAGGTACACCGCTTGATCAGGACCGCATTTGTTCCGGCGTTGGCTATACGAATAGCCCGACCTCGAGCTTCACGGAGGTGAAGAACGCGATCCAGGGAGGATGCCCAGTGCATCTAGCCGGACCGTCAATGGTGATATCCTACCAAGGGGTTCGTACGGATCTTTCCCAGGTACCATCGTTGCCGCATTCCAAGTGCCGTACATCGCATCGGTCACGGCAGCGCGGCTTTTCGGGTTGGCAAGCTGAGACCTGTGACTGAGAATTTGTTCCACAGGACCGGGGATATATTTCCCCACATGTATCTTGTTGTACCAGCGCAGAACGAAGCAGGATCCAGCCAATTCCCGATCGGCATGGCCTGTGTTGAAGCATCGATGTGTGCAAGGGATCATACGAGGACTGGCACTTCGGTGACGAACGTCCTGATAATTTGGGCCGTAGCACGCAACGGCCATGGAGAACGAAAGAGTCATGAGGAACGCTTTACTAGTCGATGACGAGCAAGAGATCTGCGAGCTACTGTGCGCGATGTTGCGCCGCACAGGAACGCAGTGCCACTTCGCTCACACGCTGGCGGAAGGTCGGGCAGCGCTTGGGCAGGTCAAATACGATGCGGTCTTCGTCGATGTGAACCTTCCCGACGGTCTCGGCTATGAGCTCATCCCGGAGGTGAAAGCGGTTTCCCCCGAAGCCAGGTGTATCGCCATTAGCGCCATGGATTCGGAGCGTGGAAGGGCGGTGGCGGCCGGTGCGGATGTTTTCATCCCCAAGCCGTTCAATCGAGAGATCATCTTCTCCAGTATACGTGCACTCGGATTTCAAGCCTGACGACCACACCACGAAAACCACCACCAATGCCCACTGCGAACATCCTTGTGATCGACGACGATCAGGACCTGTGTCTACTCCTTGCACGTTTGCTCACCAAACAAGGCTATGCGGTCACCACGGCGAACCGCGGAGCCGTGGCGCGCGAGGAGCTGGCGAACAAACGCTTCGATCTGGTACTCTGTGATCACCGGTTGCCGGACACGGATGCGCCTCGCATGCTCGAGCACATCCGCTCCGTTTCATCGGGTACCCAGGTGATCATCATCACGGGTTATTCGGAGGTACGCTTGGCCGTTGAGCTTATGCGGAAAGGGGCCTTCGACTACATCGGAAAACCGCTGTACCCCGACGAGCTCCTGATGCGTGTGCAGGATGCCCTTTCCGCAGGCGACCCTGCGGTCAGTTCAATTGGTGCTGAACAGCGCGTGAAACAAAGCACCGCGCAGAAGACGACCCCTTATGTGGATGGTCGAGGCCCCTCCGCGCAATTGATCTCCAAGCATATCGCATTGGTGGCCCCAACGGATATGTCCGTGCTCATCACGGGCGAGACCGGAACAGGCAAGGAGTTCGTGGCTAAACGGATCCATGGTGAAAGCTCCCGCACCAAGTCTCCTTTCGTATCGGTGGATTGTGGTGCCCTGCCGAAGGACCTCGCGGGTAGCGAACTCTTCGGTCATACCAAGGGTGCATTCACAGGGGCAGTGAGCGATCGTGCTGGCAGCTTCGAACAAGCCGATGGGGGAACGCTCTTCCTGGATGAGGTCGGGAATCTGACCTATGAGAACCAGATCAAGTTGCTCCGGGTGCTGCAAGAGCGGAAGTTCAAACGTATCGGGGGCACCAAGGATATCGAAGTGGACGTGCGCATCCTGGCCGCGACCAATGAGGACTTACGCAAGGCGGTCGCGGAAGGCCGCTTCCGTGAGGACCTGTTGCACCGTATCCAGGAGTTCACCATCCACCTACTGCCCTTGAGGGAACGTCGTGAGGACATCCCCACGTTCGCCCAGCATTTCGTCGCATTGGCCAATGAGCGCTTAGGCAGGCAGGTGGAGGGATTCGAGGATAGCGCGATGAACCACATCGTCAACCACAATTGGAGCGGCAACCTGCGCGAGTTGGGTAATGTGATCAAAAGGGCTGTGCTGCTCAGCACCGGACCGCGTATCACGTCGGATTGCCTTCCTGCGGTGGTCCTCAGTGGGGCTGTTAGCCGTCCGGAAATGTCAGAGGCTGCTCACTCCGCCTCGGCACCCCCAGCGAGTGGAGGAGATGGTCTGCGCGGAGTGGCCCACCAAGCGGAACGCGAAGCCATCTTGCAGGCTTTGGAGCGCAACGGGTACAACAAGTCGCGGACGGCCGAGCAGCTCAATATCGATCGGAAGACCCTATATAACAAATTGAAGTCCTACGGACTGGAAGTTTAACCCGCGATCGGGCCGATCCTCGGATCCACCTACCCACCATGGTCGAGTTACGCAAGGACCGCCACGAGCGCAGGCTCACCACCATGCTGTACATCGGCACCATGGTGATCATGCTCATCCTGTTGTATGCCACCTACACGAACATCCGGCAGTACGCCCGCACCGTGGATGAAGTGCGGTCGCACAACCTCGCTCTGCTGGAGCTTGAGGGTATGCTCTCCAGCCTGCGTGATGCGGAGACCGGCGTGCGTGGATTTCAACTGACCAACGACACCACCTTCCTCGAACCCTATCGGTTGGCCAATCGAAGGTTGTATGATCACTCTGCGCGCATCGGACTGTATGCCATGACAGTCGAAGACAGTAGCTCCCTTGAGCGGTTGCGCACACTAGCCGCCGATCTGGAATCACGGTGGCGCACCATGGTCTACAACAATGGCAAGCCCATCGTGCCGTCGCCTTCGCTCAGCTACGACCTGCTCGAAGCCAAACGGTTGATGGACACCTTGAGGGTACAGCACGCCCAGGTGGTGAACGATCGGATCGCCCGTCGGGATGCCCTGCTTGACCGGGAACGCGAGGAAGGAGTGGATGCCCCCTTCATGCTCGTGATCTACTCCTTGTTGGCCATCATGGCCACGGCCGTGCTCTTCTGGCGCCTTACGCGCACGCTCTTGCGGAATGAGGCGGTACGGCTCACCCTGCGCAATAAGGTGAGGGATCTGGATATGGAAGTCGTGCACCGCACGAGCTTACAGAAACAGCTACAGCAGGTGTTGGATGTATCGCCGAGCGGGATCATGTCCTTCCGGTCCATCCGCGACGCACATGGTCGTATCGTGGATTTCGAATGGCTCAGTTCCAATCGAATGGCCAACATTTCGGTGGGCCGGGAAGACCTCGTAGGCAAACGACTCCTGGAGGAAATGCCGGAGAATCGGACCCTAGGGCTGTTCGATGGGTACGTGCATACCGTGGAACAGGGAGAACCCTCGGTCAAGGAGTTCCACTATGCAGGTTCAGGGCTCGATAGTTGGTTCCGACACCACGCGGTGAAGCTCGAGGATGGTTTCATGGTCACTTTCAGCGACATCACGGAACAGAAACGCGCGGAGTCGGTGAACCAGGAGGCTGACCGTTTGGAGCTTACCGCGCAGATCACGCGAACGGTGGCCCATGAGGTGCGAAATCCGCTCACCAACATTCATCTGGCCATCGAGCAGATCCAGGATGAAGTGGCCGAAAAGGCCGATGCGGTCCAGCCCTATTTCGCCATCGTTGACCGTAACCTGAAGCGGATCGGCACCCTCATCAAGGAAATGCTCGAATCCTCGCGCAAAAGGGAACTCAACCTGGCCCCCTGCAGCATGGATGACATCGTGAACAATGTCCTGAAGGTGGTGAACGATCGTCTCGAGTTGAAGAACATGAAGGGGGTGGTGGACATCGCCCCTGATCTACCGCAGGTCATGGCTGATTGTGAACTCATCAACCTCGCCCTTACCAATATCGCGGTCAATGCCGTGGAAGCCATGGAGCCCACGAAGGGCTTGCTCACGTTCTCGGTGACCCGTGATGCTTCCGCGGTGATCCTGGAGATCGCCGACAACGGCAAGGGCATATCCCCCGAGAACCTGCAACGGTTGTTCGAGCCTTTCTACAGCGGCCGCCCCGGTGGTCTTGGCCTGGGCCTCACCACGGCCCGCACCATTCTGCACAGCCACGGGGTACTGTTGGACGTGAGGAGCTCCGTGGGGCAGGGAACCACGTTCACCCTCCGGTTCCCCGAGCGCACCTTCGTTCCAGGGACCTGATACCGTCTCGGGCTGTAACTTCCGAGCGAGCAGGGCGTCCTAGGTGTACAACGGGCTCCCTCCCCCGATGACGCTGGCCGACTACAATACCGCTGTGGACCTCCATGCCGATGGCATCTACCGCTTCGCGCTGAAACATTTGCGCGATGCGGACCGCGCCAAGGACGTGGTGCAGGAGAGCTTCGCCCGTTTGTGGTCGAAAGTGGACGAAGTGGATGGCTCCAAGGCTAAAAGCTACCTGTTCACCACCGCACACCACGTGATGGTGGATGAGGTGCGGAAAGGCCAACGGAGCACCCGTATGGAAGAGCATCACCAGGACATGAACCATACCTCTCAGCACCAACCCGATCTGAAGGAGGTATTGGATGCCGCCCTGGCCACCTTGCCTGCCGTGCAACGTAGCGTGGTGCTGTTGCGCGACCTGGAGGGCTACACCTACGAGGAGATCGCCGAGCTCACGCAGCTCAACCTGGCGCAAGTGAAGGTGTACATCTACCGCGGACGCACCGCATTGAAGGAATACATCGGCCAACTCGACCTTGTGATTTGACCGCACCGCTCGACCATACCACTTACGAAGCTTGGCTGCTCGATCGAGCGGAGGGCAACCTCACGCCCCAGCAAGAGCGCGAGCTGGATGCCTTTCTGGCCCAGCACCCGCATTTGGCGCCCGAAGATGCGGCGCTACCCACGGTGCCGGTGATCAAGGCTGCGCTGGGCGCTATGGATAAGGAGGCGTTGAAGCGTTCAATCCCTCCGGTAGGGTTGGTGAGCAGCTCCTCGGTGGAGGATCATTTGATCGCCCGGCTCGAGGGAGACCTCGACGGGCGACAGCTGGCTGCCTTGCGCGCTTACTTGATCGCACATCCCGAGTGGCGGCAGGCAGAACGGATCGTTGTCCTGACCAAGTTGGTACCCGAGGCTATCGCATTCGGTGCCAAGCGCGACGTGCAGCGCCATTTCCCACCACTGGGTGCGCCGACGCTACACACGTTGGATGATCATCTCATCGCCCGGTTGGAGGGCGACCTTTCTGTTGATCAGGAGCAAGAGCTGCATCGTTTCTTGCGGCGGAATGAAGCGCTTGAACGGAATTGGTCATTGGTGCAGGCGACGCGGATCGAGGCTCCACCGGTCCGATTCGCGGGGAAGGAAGCACTGAAGAAGCGCGAAGGTCGGGTCATCCCCATCGGGGGCGGTTCATGGTACGTGCGTATGGCCGCTGCCGCGTCCATCGCCGCGCTCATCGCCGTGGGCTTGTGGTATTTGCGCAGTCCTGATGGGGTGGAGGAACGCTTCGCCCGTGTACCCAACACACCCGACACGGTGGAAGTGGAAAGGGAAGGAAATACGAAGGCGGAGACAGCGCCCACCACCGAGACGCAAGGAGCGCGTGCGACCGGCACTTCGCTGAACGACGCTGGAGCGCCAAGCGATCACCGTTCCGGCCCAACCAAACCGGTCAACTCCGAGCAGGAGCCGATGGCATCACCGGGTTCGCAGGGTTCAACATCCCCACAGCCCGTTCGCGTAGATGGCGACCCTTTGATGGCCCAAGAGCACCCACCGACAAAGGAAGCCCCGCGCGTGCACGAACCTGAGCAGGCCCCAGCACTGGGATCCGAGCAGCTCGCGACCATCGATGGTTCCCCAGAGCGGTCGGTGCCGATCGTCGAAGAGAACGAACGTACGTTGGGCTCCGTGCTCACTGGTGCCTTGCGCGAACGCGTGCTTGATACGCCCGAGCGGAGCGCTGTGCCGTTGGACGGCGAAGATGCCGTCGCTGCGGTGGACCGAACACTGAAGGTGGTAGGTGGTGCCCACGCTGGCCTCGATCTGGAACGGAAGGCCAAGGGAGGGATCAATGGATTCCATCTGCGTCTC
>JAEUTB010000233.1 GCA_016787995.1 Flavobacteriales bacterium
TGCCGAGCAGGGCGTGGCACACCGCCACCTGGGCCGCAAGCACTACGAGCTTACCGACCACCTGGGGAACGTGCGTGTTGTCGTGAGCGATGTGAAGCTATCGACACTCGATGGCAACAACGAACCCTACGCGTTCGTGGCGGATATGGTGAGCAGGACGGACTTCTACGCACACGGATCTGCGATGCCTGGTCGCCATTACCCAGGGAATGGTTATCGGTACGGATTCAACGGGAAGGAACTCGATGAGACCGGTCACTACGACTTCGATGCGCGGAACTTCGATGCACGGATCGGGCGCTTCACGTCCATTGACCCTTACGGGAGCTTCTTCGCGGCCTATAGCCCGTACCAGTACGCCCTTAACATGCCGATAATTCTGATCGATGACGGCGGTAACTACCCCAAGCCATCCGCAGCACTCGCAAGGTTAGGAATAAATCTCCCCGCACTAGCAGCAGGTATGCTTGATGCGTTCGTAGATAATCTTCCAATGGTAGGCGCTGCTGGCTTTGCATACGATCTAATTACAGACCCAGTCTTCCGGTCACAGACCATTGATGCACTCAAAGCCCTTTACGAGGACCCAATCAATACACTTGGCAGTATAGTAGGGAACGCAGCAGGGGTAATTCAAAGAGTCTTAAACGGTACCGCCTCAAAGGAGGATATGTACGCTGCAGGAGGAATGGCCGTTGGCATATTGGGAGTAAAGGTCATCAAAGACTTTATAAGCGACGCGGGAAAGATAAAACCCAAAGCCGATCGCAGTTGGAAGGAGAAAATTAATGGAAAAGCGCAAAGCACTGGAACAGAGGGGCATCAAGTAGCATCTTACCGAATCGCCATTGAAATGGCGAAGCGCCCAGATGTTGCCGCAGTTTACCTCGACAGAGGATACAATAGTATTGCAGACCTTCCACCAGGGAGCATATCGCCAAATAGAAGACCTGACGTGGCGGTCAAGTACACCAATGGCAAAATAGATGCCTTTGAGGTTATGTCGAACAGCGATGACTACACCGAACTAGTAAGACGAAATCAAATAGCGATGAAAAGTCTTCCATCAGAGATGCGCGGTAGAGTACATAAACCAAAAAGACCTACTGGAGATCGTGGTAGTAAATCGATAAAGCACAAACGTAAACAAGGTCCTAAGATCATAATGTGAACCTAACAAGGCATGAAAAACGAATGACCAAGGCGGTCAGATAATTCAGGAAGGTCCTACATTCAAACCGTCAAATGATGCGTTCTAAGACTGTACTTTCAAAGTAGATGCAGTCTGCTTATCTTTGGTGATGATAGTACACATCACCAGCTCGTCCAAATGGAGAACATATGCTTGACGATTTGTTTGTATGGAGGCCCAGAAGAGGAGTTAGACCTTTCTTCGGAAGCCAATCGTCTTCTTCGACTAATGGAGCGGATAGGGCTCCCGATAAATCACATTGGATTAGGCGGTCCAGCATCCTCGGGGAAACTGGTTAGCAAGGAAGCAGCCTTGAAGCGACTCGCTAAGGCAACAAAGGGCTCTTTTGACAGCCTTTCACTACTTACTTGTCCTAAAGGAAGTGATGCACCTGCCTTTGACTGGGCGGTACACTTGAATGTGACCCAAGAGCCAAAGACACGTCGAACAAGAAGCATCACCTGTGAACAAGCGTACACAGAACGACTCACGGATAAGGACTTCCTTGAGGAGCTATTGAATGGAGAAAGATTCGACTACGGATTCTCTTTGGTCATGCCGAAGGACGAAGGGCCTGAAGGATATATCCTCATCGGCCCGGCTGAAAGCGAGACAGATTTATGGCAGGATTTCACAATGAGTGGAAAGCCTCTCGGGGATCTTATCCGCGATATATATCCAGTGAATTATTTGAACGAAAGGCACCTTGCTCTGCCTGTGGGAAGTCGAACATTCAAGGATGTGTTGCTAGCATATGGCGCAACATCCAACCGCCAGATCGCAGGTCTAGCCGAGTATGTTTTGCCGATGGACAGCATCGATCCTATCCGTGAGATCATGCGTCCTACTGGTCATGTGATCTGCTTGACACCTTAGGTTAGCCCCACTAGTCCTACGTGAAAGCCGGAACAAGAGCTTCGAAATTTCGAAGTGGCTGTTCGGAGGGCCAGCATAGCATCGGCTAGCTGCTTCTTCTGAGCTCTTGGGATACAGATGGGCTGATCTAGATCTGCCGGTCAGTTGGTTCTGATCATACTCGATGTTCTTCGAGCAAGGCCGCTGCAGGTCATGGCCAGCTGCGCCTCTACCGCATCATCGGGGCCACCGGCGGCCTGGAGCTGGTCTCCACTTTCACGGCACCCAATGCCACTATCTCATCCCTGGACTTCAGCCCTGGCAACGTCTACCTCTACTACATCGCCACCACGGGCAACAGCGCTGAAACACCCAACACCATCCAGCACCGCTTGCGGCGCCTGAGCCTGCCGGGGCTTACCAACCCGCAGAACGTGCTGAACGGCGCCACTGAGGTGCGCCGCACCGTGCAGGGCCACCTCTTGGTGACCCGCGGCCAAGAGGTGCGCACCCTGAGCGCCCCCAACGCCCCCACCGTGCCCGCTGTGCTGGCCAGCATGGCCACCAACTACACCTGGTCCGGCGGGCCCTACAACCCGCTGCAGACCAACGTGGCGCTGCAACCCATCATCGCCCATGCCGAGCAGGGCGTGGCACACCGCCACCTGGGCCGCAAGCACTACGAGCTTACCGACCACCTGGGGAACGTGCGTGTTGTCGTGAGCGATGTGAAGCTATCTTCGTTGGACATGAATAACGAGCCGCATACCTTCTTGGCCCAGGTGGTGAGCAGGACGGACTATTATGCGTTCGGGAGCCCGATGCCTAAACGCCATGTGCCGGGGGATATGGGAGGGTACCGCTACCGATATCAAGGCAGCGAGGCCGACAATGAGTTCCGTGGGGAGAGCGTGACGATCAATACGTTCTACCGCTCGTTGGATACGCGCATTGGAAGGTGGATCTCATTGGACCCGGTTGTACAGCCTTATCAATCACCGTATTGCTCGATGGACAATAACCCAGTTGTGTTTAATGATCCACTTGGGGATAAGATAACCGGGGACAGGAAAGCTCGACGGGCGATCCGTAGAGAAGCCAGGAGAACCAAGAAAATGGCAGAATATAGAAAGCTCAAGAAAGCCCCTGAGGTCCGAGAATTCAGATCTTCTACTGGCACTGAAGAAGGACCGAGCGCTGAATGCGCACTATATGATGCCAGCCAGGACCATAAGGGCAGGTTTGACGACAAATACACGCCTGTTGGCGGACCCTATGAGGTTGAAACAAGGGTGAAACAGCAGGCAAGGATAATGTGGAGTATCAGTGGTAAGGTTGAAGGAACAAGGAAGAACGTCAGCAAGGGACATGCAGGATCAGCTCCGATTGAAATCGGAATGCCATTGGAGTGGCGGGCTTCACTCTACATCACTGGACAAAGAGAATTCCCCGATGTGACCTATTTGGTTGTGAACGGAACTGCACTACAAAGCAGACGCATGAAGCTTCCATTAAATACTGTTTCAGTAAAGCTTTCCGCTAGCTACTATCCGTCTCCGGATGTAGAAGTGGCGCGAAGGTTATGGGAGGAAGCTGGGGGCGACCCGTACGAACTAAGTAATGAGGATGCAGAAGCTAGAATGAGCGCCCACTACTCGATCCATGCTACGAGCCTTAGAGTTCCAGTTCTTGTACCACAAGGATTCTTAGGTATGCCAGCTTGGCGCAAAGCACAGAAACCCGCATGGGCAACTGACGACAAGTTCAAGATCGTCAGATGAAACCGTCGAGATTCCGTGCACTTTTGGAACTCCTACTTGGAGTATGGTTTTTACTTCCGAGCTGTAGTTTCGGTCAAAGTGAACTCCCACTTCCTTCGCATTCACGACTTGGCGTGATTGGCCAGATCCTTGACCATATCGAGGATAAAAAGATCATTCTGATCGGTGAACGCCACCATTCTGATACCGTCACTGGCAACTTCCACAAAGCCCTTGTAGAGGCTCTTATTGCTCAGAATGAAGATATTTTCATCTTAAGTGAGATCGCCTTCTACACAAGTTCGTTCATTGTTGATGCAGACCGATCTATGGACACCACAAGGGCCTCTGCAGAAGGTGAGTGGTTGAAACATCTAGCGAGAGCGCGTAAAACTCCCTACAGCGGCCTGGACTGCGCTATCAGTATCCGAAGCGACAAGGATATTATCGCCTTAGCTAAACAATGTGGATTTTTTGATGCTCTTGTGAGTAGTCCAAGTTGGAATGCTTGGCTAACTCAATTCAAGTTGCTACCAACCACCAAGTGGACTAAAAGTTCTATCAAAGAATATCTTGTAGCATGCGAAAAGCTACACCATCATATAGACCAAATTGGCAATAAAGTGTGCGATCTGGAATATATACATAGATATATACGATCAACATCTGATAATCTATACTTCGATGTAAACTATTGGCAAAGAGCGATAAAACAACGTCGAATGACATTAAGTTTGAATAATTACAGGGATAGCACCATGGCCTCAAATGCCGAATACTTCATACGTACCTCCAAGCCGGAAACGAAGTTCGTGATCCTGATGTCCAATTACCACATCATGCGGAACGTAACCTCGATCGAAAGCGGCATCGGCGAGAAGAAGTCAAGGATCAAGACCACTGCCGATTGGCTGTTCGAGAAGTATGGGGACCAGATCTACTCGATCGCGACGATCAACTACAAGGACATGCATGAACGCATCCACGACCTTCCCGCAGAGAAAAGTGGGCGGAGCGAAGCATCCATCGAACACGAACTGTCGCGCACGTGTACGGAAACGCCTTGCTTCATTGACATCTCACAGGACGAGGGGTCTTGGATCATGAGTCCTACCTTTCGGAAGAAGAACTTGAAGGCCCCTTGGGGACAGATCTATGATGGACTGCTCTTTTTTAAGGAGCTTTAATCCCCTGTAAGCTTGTCCTGTTCTCGGGCCGGTCATTTCCAGAGGCTCCAGGGACATAGGTGTTGGATCGGATGACCGTCGGCGGCGAGTAATCCAGCCTCCTCATGGTGTCCAATAGCGGGGCTCCGTGCAACTACCACAACGAACCCGGAATGACCACTTCGATGTTTCGTAATGAGCTGTGCTTAAGATGTATTCACACGAGTTCTTTGGTTTACTGTCTCAATATTTGTAATGCGAATGAACCACCCCGGACGGTGCCCGTGTAAGCTTCCCCAAAGTTCGGCCATGTGCTAGTGGAGGCTAGACTCATCTTCACAACTCGCTAGTTGCAACCGCCTATTTGGCCCAGCACACCAACTTTGTTGCTGAAAGCTTGCCACTTTCGATCTGTGACCGCAGTAGTATATCTTGCTCTCAAAACAACCCTATGCGCATAACACTATTCCTATCCACTTCCTTCTTCATCGGGCTGGCTCTGATCAGCAGTGCCCAACCGGGATCGCCTTCTTCGAGCTTCGGGGCTAGCGGCTTCGCCTCGTCCGCGGATGAGTATTTCGGCCGACACAAAGGACTGGTGGTTCAGCCGGATGGTAAAGTGGTGGTGGTGGGCTACGACGATCAGAACGAGCGCAAGAGGGGCGTGATCGCCCGGTACCTTCCCAGTGGCTTGTTGGATCCGAGTTTCAACGGAACGGGGTTCGTGCTCCAAGGCAGTTTCGGCTGGTCCGAAGAAGACTTGGAATACCTCAACATCGCGCGCTCGAGTGATGGAAAACTGGTGGTCTGCGGGGTCGAGGGCAACAGTGTTTCGACCAGGATACGCGTGGTGCGCTACAATGCCAATGGAACCTTGGACCAGTCGTTCGGTCTAAGTGGCACCATAAGCGTGAATTCAGGTTTGCTGGCCTCCGCCAACGAGATCGCTATCCTGTCGAACGGCAAGATCATGATGGCGGGCAAGAAGGGTGAGTCTCCCGTGCGAGGTGTGCTTGTGCGCCTGAACGCGAATGGCTGGCCGGATGAGACGTTCGGCGGAGGCGATGGGATCTTGGATTTCACCTTCAATGGATCGAACTGCGTTGTGCGTTCCATGACCGTGCAGCCGGATGGTAAATTGCTGGTGGTGGCTGATGCATACGAAGGGGGCGAATATCTTTTCGCTGTGGCCCGATTCATCGCCAACGGCAGCTTCGATAACGGTTTCGGGGTCTCTGGGATCGCTTCGACCACCATTGGCGAAGATGGATACGGTGCCATGGACCTGGCCCTTCGGCCCGACGGGCGCATGGTCATCGTAGGTTCCACCGTCATGAACTCCACGGTAGGCATCGCGATGGCGCAATTCCTGCCTAATGGAACACTTGACCCGGATTTCGGCGATGGCGGCACCGTGGTGAGTTTGGCGCCAAGCTCCTTCGACTGGAACGAAGATGCGCTCTATGCCAGGCAGGTGGTGCTGGAACCCACCGGTCGCCTCATCGTTTGCGCCTACAACGATTTCCCGATGGTACTAGCCCGGTACGAGGCTGATGGGACCGTGGACGAGGGTTTCGGAGAGGAAGGCTTCGCCTATTCGAACTTCTGGGGTGCTCAATATCAATCTCCAGAAGTGATGACGTTGAGCAGTGACAACAAGATCTATGTAGCGGGATACGGCTACTCGAACTTGTCGGAGAATAATCCTGCCTTCGTGGCTCGGTTCAACACAGGGATCAATGTCGGTCTTGAAGAAGTATCCGCAGGACCAGTTCTCTACGCGCACCCCAATCCGACGCATGGGCTGGTGCAGGTGACCATGGACCAGGAAGAGGCCGGGGCCATCGAACTATCCATCTTCGATATGCACGGGCGCGCGGTGCCGGTCCCCTCGAACTTCCTTTCGGTACCCATGAGGCGCCACAGTACCATCCTGGACATGAGCGGTCTCGCAGCCGGCACCTATACCATTCGTGCGGTGGGTCGCCTTGGGACTGCGCACCTCCGCTTGGTCAAGGATTAAGGGGTGAAGCGAACGGCTACGCTCCACGTCGGCACGATAGCGAGGTAGCATGGAAGAACGCGCCCATCAGCGGATCGACAAGGTGGTCTTGATCAACCCGAATACTTCACTGATGATCAGTATCCCGAACGCTGCGACAAGTGAGGGAAGGCATGTCTATTGTATGATCGGGTCGCCAGCGCATCATCTGCGCCCTGGACATACTACACCATAGTTTAGTATCTTGCGGGCATGAGACCCGCTCGTCGAACGCACCGCCTCCCCGCCTTCACGTTGACCGAACTGCTGATCGCCCTGGTGATCGTGGGGGTGCTCGTGTACCTCGCCCTACCGGATTACAGCCAAGTGGTGGCCAACGCGAAAGCCACCGAAGCCAAGTTGCAGCTGGAACACCTGTACAGCTTGGAGACCACGCATTTCTATGAACGCAGCAGCTACAACGCCGACCTGCAGGCCATCGGTTTCCAACACCAACGCACCGTGCAGGAGGGCGGCAACGCCAATTACCGCATCGAAGTGGTGAGCGCCTCACCAAGCGCGTTCCTCGCCCGCGCCACCGCCCTGGCCGACTTCGATCAGGATGGCCAGTTCAACGTGTGGGAGATCGACCAGGAGAAGGCCTTGAAGGAAGTGGTCCCCGATTAGCGCATGCACCCGATCCACTGGTTCACCCTGCCCGTGCTGGGTATCATCGCCTGGGAAGACCTGCGTGCGCGCAGCATCCATTGGTGGTGGCCACCCCTTGTGGGGATAGCGCTGGCAGCCCACCTCGCGGTGGCGCAGCCCGACCACGACCTAGTAGCGGGCATCGGATACAACCTCTTGTTCCTGGTGCTGCAGTTCGGCGGTGCGCTGCTGTTGCTAGCCGTCCGGCGGGGCGACTGGAGCAACCCCGTGGACCGTTCCATCGGTTCGGGTGATCTGCTCTTCTGTGCGGCGCTCACCACCGGGTTCGCTCCACCCAACTTCGTGGCCTTCCTCCTGAGCGGGCTGCTGCTCTGCATCCTGTGGTACCTGGCGCGGACAGCCCTGCGGCCGCGCAGCACACCCACCATCCCGCTGGCGGGCCTCCTCGCCCTGCACCTGATCGTGTGGCTGGTGGCCGCACCTCACCTGCCCATGGACCCGTTCACCGGTTGGTTCACCGCAGCGCAGCCTTGATGCCATGAACGAGCTGTTGGACATCCCCGCAGGCCTGCGCAACGTGCTCACCGCCGAACAAGCCTGGCACTACCGGGTGGTGCCGGTGGAGCGCGCCGGTAACGAGGTGGTCTTCCTCTGCGCCACCGCCACGCCCGACACCTTGCGTATCGAATTGGAGGTGGTGCTGGGGATGGGGATCCGCTTGGAACCCGCGGCGAGCGATCTGATCGAACGTGCGCTGGGGCGGCACTACCGGCGCACCGGCAACGACAGCAAACGTCTGGACCTGGGCGCCCGCGCGGCGGAGCACGTGTTGCAGGACCTCGTACACGAGGCGCGCGAGCTGGGCAGCAGCGATGTACACCTCGAAGTCTTCGTGGACCACGGTCGTGTGCGCATCCGCTTGGACGGTCTGCTCGTGGAACGCCACCGCTATGCACGCACAGACCACCCCGCGCTGGTGAACCGGGTGAAGGTGCAGGCCGGCATGGACATCAGCGAGAAACGGTTGCCGCAGGATGGTCGCATGGTCTTGGACAAGGGCGGCAGTCGAACGGACATCCGCGTGAGCGTCTTACCCACCTTGCACGGGGAAAAAGTGGTGCTGCGCCTCCTGGGCCAGGATGCCGGGCACTTGCGGCTGGATGCGCTGGGCATGGACGCGCATCAATTGGACGATTACCAACGCGGCGTGCGCATGCCGCATGGCCTGGTGCTCATCAGCGGCCCCACGGGATCCGGTAAGACCACCACGCTCTACGCCACCCTGAAGGAATTGAACGAGACGCGGCGCAACATCCTTACGGTGGAGGATCCGATCGAATACACCTTGGAAGGCATCAACCAGGTGCAGTTGCGCGAGCACATCGGGCTCACCTTCGCCCAAGCGCTGCGCACCTTCCTGCGCCAGGATCCCGATGTGATCATGCTCGGTGAGATCCGCGATGCGGAGACGGCACAGATGGCGGTGCGGGCCGCGCTCACCGGCCACTTGGTGCTGAGCACCATCCACACCAACAGTGCCTGGGGCACGGTGAGCCGCCTGATGGACATGGGCGTGCCGCCCTTCCTGCTCGCCGCCACGGTGAACACGAGCGTGGCCCAACGCCTGGTGCGCCTCTTATGCCCGCACTGCGCGCGCCAGGAGGCGTGGTCGCCCGCTTTGGACCGGCACATACACCTGTCGGCGCCCCCTGCACACCACCGGGTGGCGGTGGGTTGTCCGCAGTGCCACTACACCGGCTACAAAGGGCGTCACGCGGTGTACGAAGTCGTGGCCATGGACAGCGCCTTGAATGACCTTCTTCGCAGTGGCACCACCGATGCCACCGCGGAATTGGAGCGGAAAGGCATCCGCACGCTGGCACGCAGCGCGTACGAGCTGTTGGCGGAAGGCCGCACCAGCTTGGACGAAGTACATCCCATCCTCTCCGCCCATTGACACCCATGCGCACCGCGTTGCTCCTTCTCCTCTGCTGCCTATTGGTGGTCACCGCCACGGCGCAGGACCGCTTCGCGCAGCTGGCCCAACAGCTGGAAGCTGCGGTGGTGGACCATCCCGGCTTGGATGGCGCGGTGGAGTTGAGCGTGAGCGGAACACCGGTCACCGAATTCGTGCGCGGGTTGGGCGTGACCCATCAGCTCAACCTCACGATCGACCCTGCGGTGAAGGGCGAAGTGATCAACAACTTCTCCAATGCGCGCGTGGTGGACGTGCTGTTGTTCCTCTGCAAACGCTACGACCTGGACATCGAGTTCATCGGCAGCATCATCGCACTGAAGCCCTACGTGCCGGACCGTCCGCCACCGGAAGCACCGAAGGCACCGCGCGAACCGATCGTGCGCTACCAGGCCGACAGTGCTTTGGTGGACCTGGACCTGCGCAACGACACCTTGGAGGCCGTAGCGCGGGCCATCAGCCGCAGCAGTGGGGTGAACGTGGTACTGGCACCGACGATCGGCACGCGCACGGTCTCGGTCTTTTTGCAAAGCACCCCCTTGCCCAACGCGTTGGAGAAACTCGCCTTCGCGAACGGCCTGATCGCCGAGCGCACGAAGGATGGCGGGTACCAGTTGCGGGCCATTGAAACGGAGGGCACCGGAAAGAGCGGCGAGAAGACCGCACGACCAGCCACTGCGGGTGGCGACCTGACGATCGTGGTGCGCGACGATGGAACGCTCGAAGTGGATGCGCGCAACGCACCGATGGAACGCATCGTGCAGGAGGCTTCGGCCGCGCTGGGGATCGACTACTACCTCTATGATGCGCTCACCACCACGGCCACCCTGCACCGCACCGGTGTGAACTACACGGAGCTGATGGTCCATCTGCTGAAAGGCACCGAATACACGCACCAGGTGAGCGAGGGGGTACACCTGATCGGCAAGCGCGACCTCGAAGGCCTGCGGCGCACGGAGCTGGTCCGATTGCACCACCGCCCGGTAAAGGATGTGCTGGCCGCGGTGCCGGAGGGCATCAAGAAGAACGTGACCCTGGCAGAATTCGTGGAGTTGAATGGCATCGTGCTGAGCGGTGATGCCTTGCGGATGGAGGAGATCAAGGCCTTCCTGCGCTCGGTGGACCAAGTGGTGCCGGTGGTGATGATCGAAGTGATGATCGTGGACGTGAACCGGTCGCGCACCTTGAACACGGGATTGAAGGCTGGATTGGGCGGCGGCCCCGCGAACAGCGGCGGCACCATCCTGCCGGGCGTGGAGTACAACATGAACAGCACCACACTCAACGACCTCATCAACAGCTTCAACGGTTTCGGGGTGTTCAACCTGGGCAATGTGGCGCCCGGTTTCTACCTGAGCCTGCAGGCGCTGGAGACCGACGGCACCCTGCGGCTGCGTTCCACGCCACAACTAAGTACGCTCAACGGGCATGAAGCCACCTTGAGCATCGGTCAAACGGAATACTACCTGGAGATCCGCAACGACCTCATCGGCACGCAGAACCCCACGGTGACCTCCTCACAGATCTACAAACCGATCAAAGCCGACCTCTCCTTGAAGATCCTGCCGGTGGTGAGCAGCGAGGACATGGTGACCTTGGAGATCGAGGTGAGCCAGAGCAACTTCACCACCCGCATCGCCCAGACCGCGCCACCGGGTTCGGTGGAACGCAAGTTCAGCTCCATCGTGCGCGCGGCGAACAAGGATATGATCATCCTCGGCGGTCTGGAGGAAAAGGAGGTGAGCCGCAGTGGCAGCGGCCTGCCTTTCCTCTCGCGCATCCCGGTGATCAAGTGGTTCTTCGGATCCCGATCGTCGAAGTCGCGCAAGAGCAAGCTCACGGTCTTCATCCGGCCCACCATCATCTACTGATCATGGAAGGTGGTACCACACTCATCCTGCACGGCGAGGTCGTTGGCCTTTCGATCACAACGGATGGCGAACGGCCCGTGCTGCACTACGTACGCTTGAAACGCACCCGGCGCGAAGTGCGCATCGTGGCGATGGGTGAAGCGGAGGACGTGGCCGCGTTGAAGAAAGCCTGCGGCACACGGGCACCGGTGGCCCTCGTGGTGCACACCGCAAGGGCCTTGCACCGCGTGGTGCCAGCACAAGGCGACCTGGTCACGCTTTTGGCGCAAGGTTTTCCGGGAGCGCCACTCGAGCAGCTCCTCGCCTCCGGATGGCGGCATGGCAACGCTGCTGGTCTTAGCATGATGCGTCGTAGCGCCATGGCGGTCATGAACGACGAACTGCGCGCGGCCGGCTACCGGATCGTGGCCCGATCGATCGGTCCTTGGGGGCTGCTGCATCTGGCACCGCTGCTCGGCAAGAACGGAGAGGAAGTCAGCATCGGCCGTCATCGGTTCCAACTGGAGGCGGGAAGCTTGACCGGCTACCTGGAGGAAGACACAACGGCATTGGCGGTCGAGATCGGCGACGACCGGATCCCGGACACGCACCTCCTCGCCTACGCAGCCGCATGGGAACAGCTGGTGCCCACCGCCCAGCGTCTGCAACTCGCTGATGATGGCATCCGCCAGGACCAGCGCGAAGAACGGATGCGCTTGTGGTACGAACGCGGCTTGGTCGCAGTGGCTGTCGTTCTGTTGCTCATGCTGGGTACACACGTGCTCGTGGAAGCCGATCTCCGCACAGCCAACGCCGCATCCGGTGCTTCCCAAGGCGAGCGACAAGCGATCAGCGAACGCATCGAAGGCCTACGGGCAGAAGTGAGCACACGCACCGAATTGGCCACCCAGCTCGGACTCGGCCGCAAGGAACTCCTGGCCGCGCGGGCCATGCGCATCCTCGGCGATGTACCGAGCGGGATACTGCTGGACCGTGTGAGCATCGACCCCCTGCGAGCAGGCCTACGCGAACGCGAGCGCCCAGCGGTGGATGTCCAACGCATCCGAGTGATCGGCACCTGCACGGACGGGCAAGTGCTCAACGCGTGGATGCACGAAATTCGACAGCTACCCGGTGTGCGCAATGTGCAACTGAGCGGCTACGTCACCGACGCCCGCACACCACGGCCCACATTCACCCTGGACCTGGAAACATGAACTTCACCTGGCCAACGGGATACCGAAAACGCCTGCTGCTGCTGGGCGTCAGCGCCGCGTTGGTCATGGCCCTGCTGTGGAAGAAGAAGCTCGGTCCCGCGGTGCATTCGTGGATGCAACAGCGCAGCTGGAATGCCGAAGCCGTGCCCCTGGACGAGCTGCGAACGGAAGAGCACCGGCTGCTGCGCGAGCGTGCGGCGCTGGACCGTGTGTTCGGATCCACCGGCACTTCCGATGCCGGCTGGCGCGCCGTGCTGGACCTGCTGGACCGCCGCGGAGCCACCACCGGCGTGGCGCTTGCCGGCGTGAGCACGGAACACGTGATCGAACTGGATGGCACCACCATCCGCACGCTGCCCTTGAGCCTGAAAGGCCGTACCGCTGATCTGGTCAACACCATCGCAGCGTTGGAGCAGGACTCCAGCGGCGCGCACCTGCTTTCGGTGGACCTGCACGCCAAGGCCATCGGGCACGACGGTCCACGGCAACTCACCGCCACCCTTTACCTACAGACCCTGACCCGATGATGACCCCACACTTCCTCGTGCTGTTCGCATGCACCGTGCTGCTGAGCGCCTGCAATGACCTGGTGGAAGAAGACCTCACCGGATTCGGTGTGGTGCTCCGCACGCCACCGGACGGCCATACCACCAGCGCCAACGTGGTGGAATTCCGGTGGGATGCCGTACCGCGCGCGCAACGCTACAGGATACAGATCGCCACACCCGACTTCGCCAATCCGGTCCGCTACGCGCTCGATTCGTTGATCACCGCAGCGGTCTTCAGCACATCGCTCACACCGGGCAACTACCGATGGCGTGTACGAGCGGAGAACCCGAACAGCAGCACCGACTACCACGAGCGCGCGCTCACCGTGCAGGAGGCCACCACCTTGGAAGGCCTCACGCCCTTGCTCGTATCGCCCTCTTCCGGGGCCATCACCGGCAGCCCATCGGTGTCGTTCGCGTGGGAGGCCCTCGATGGCGCGGAGGACTACCGCTTCGAACTCCGCAGCGGCGGACAAAGCGGCAATTTGGTGAACGCCCAGATCGTGGCTGGCACGAGCCTGACGCTCGCAGCAGTGGATGAAGGCAGCTACACCTGGGGCATCCAAGGCCAGAACACCACGAGCGCCTCGCTGTTCACCTACCGCACGCTCACCGTGGACCGCACGGCACCCGGTGCGCCGGTGCTGCTCGCCCCGGCGAATGCCGCCACCGTACCGAACACCACCATCGCCTTCCAATGGCAGAGCGGAAGCAATGCAGGCGCCGGCGCGGTGGACAGCCTCTTCATCGATCACGTACAGCAAGGATCGGTGCGGCGACTGGCCTTGACCACCTCCGCGCACAGCGACTCACTCGGCATCGGTGAATACCAATGGTATGTGCGCACGATCGATGCAGCAGGCAACGGAACGTCCAGTGCAACACGCACGCTCACGGTGGAATGAAACAACGCGTCGTCCGCATCGCATTGATCGCACTCGTGCTCGCGGTATGGGGCGCCGTGGTGGCACGCGCGGTGAGGCGACCCGCGGAGCAGAACATGGCGTCGCCCCTCGGAACAGTTGAGGTCCTCGACTCCCACGGACCAGACACCAGCACGACGATCGCGTTCACGCTCGCGCGCGATCCCTTTCTCGGCGATGGTGTACGACCAGCCGCCTACACATCGCGTGAAAGCCACGCCTCCCAGGTGGGTCCTGTTACACACCGTGCTGCTCAGTCCCCATCAACGCCATTGCCGAGTAGCGCAAATAAGAACAGCGTGGTGGAGTACCTCGGCTTCTTGAAGCGCACCGGTCCATCGGGCAAGGCCTGTGCCATCCTGCGGATCGATGGGCGCACCGAAGTGATCGCGATCGGTGGAATGGCAGCAGGCATCGCGGTGAGGTCGGCCACCGCCGAAGCGGTCGTGATCGAACGCGAGGGGGTTGAGGAGCGGGTGGTGCGGTGAGGATGGCACTACTTCTCATTAACTAAGTAAATCAATCACACTATGACCCTATTAATTTGCTAATAATATGATCACCACACGTTGCATACTTAATACTCGTTATGTATGTTTGAAGCCAGAGTCCACCACCATGAGACGCCCCCTCCTGCCCAACCTGATCATTTCATTGCTGGCTCTATCGGCAAGCACACCCACATACCTGCATGCGCAACGGCTGGGAGGCACACAAAGCGGAAGCGAGTCGCCCACGGAAGCCAAGGCACCGAACCTGGAGCCGAACGTCCTGAGTGGCGATGTCGATCTGTTCACCGGCACCTATTCGGCAAGCCACTCGCTCGGTAGTGTGAGCACACCTGCGGGGCTCACTTTCGAACTAGCGCTGAACTATTCACCGACCATCATCGGCGGGGCCACACCGCTGGTACATGAAGGGATCCCCTATGGATCGGGCTGGTCGTTGAACCTTCCGACCATATCGGTGAAGACCGCCTACTGGAAGAGGTTGAGCAGCACCGATGTCTCGAACATTCAGCTCCAAGCCGGGGCCAACGAGTTCGATCCGCTAAACCCGGTAACCTATGACCATATACCAGGGGATGAGCAAGCACAGGTGAACGGAGCGACTGACGGGTACGGCGTGTGGTACGAACCAGAGATCAGCATACCTGGTGTGGCTTCAGGGCGATTGGTCTTCCAAAAGCACACGGCCGACGGTGCGGTCTTCGTGCTGAACACCTTTGAAGAACCGATCGAGGCGCTGTACTCCCAAGGAAGTTGGGAGGTGACGGTCGCGGATGGCCGGGTTTACTACTTCGGCGCCACCATGTCGGCGGTCCAAATGCCCGATAACAAACGTTGGCTGAAGTACGACAGACTGACCTCCATGATCGCGTTGGGGTATGATGACCCGCATGCGGCGCTCAATAGGAACAGCATCCGGAACGCGATACTCCCCAAGGCACACGTTCTGACCTGGTACTGCGCGCGCATCGTCAACTCGGTACACGGACCGAACCAATCCATCCAATTCAACTATGAAGGATACGGCCAGTGGGATATGTTCAAAGAGTACGAGCAGCCCTTCCATGTCAAGATCGCTGAGGTATTCTTCAATGACAGTGAGGATGTGACACCCTTTACGAACATCAGCATACCCAGCTTACCATGCACCTACCAGGATGTACTCCTCCGATCCATCTCCGCAGGCTCGCTCCTGACCACCCATGAACGGATCGTTCTTGAACACGACTATGCGGTACCTGGTCCCAGCATGGTCACCCCTGGTGGCGGGAATGACGTGCCTGTTCACCTTGACCAATGCAGTTACAACGGGGCCACCGGTATCCCACCAAACGCTGAGGAGGACCCGCTATACATGGGCGAGGTCGTGCAGCGCTGGGGCACCGTGGATGGCGAGATCGGCGAAGACTTCATCGACTGGGAACATTGTCCGCATTATGCGCACGATGATGTTCCAAAACCTAGTGCGAACGGATGGTCGGTGAACGCCAGGGACCCCTATCGCAACCCACAGAACGGTCTCTACACACGGGAATCGGTGAATGGTACTGCGGCGAATGGACTTGCATTCGATCACGGATTCTTATCGTCGGAACCGATCTTGGCGAACCTTGTGATCCCCGGCGACCTCTGGGAGGTTAGGACCAGCTTCGTTGCGAACGCGAATGTGAACTTCGATATCAACATCGGCTTGGAATTACCCGAACAGCCGAACGTGGATCGACCGCTGAAACCCCTGTTCAGCACGTTCGATCGGATGTTGAAATGGAACACGTATGGGACCAACGGCATCGTGCGGACCTCCAATGTGTTCGCCATGCCTTACGTACCGAATGGTCTTGGAGTTTTCTCGAACAATGGCATCCGGATCCAAGTGGGACCGGCCAACAGCGACAACAACTTCAACATGGCTGGGAGTACGCTCGACCTGACCGACCTGCAAAAGGCACCGGGCTTACCTTCTGCATACCGGAGCTATCCTCATCGCAGGTGGGAACTCCGGAACGTTACAGACCCCGCCGGCATGCCCTCCTTTGGTCTACTCTCCCACGACCCGATCCCCCAGAATTTCGGTATAGGGCTGCCGTGGTCGGCCATGCTCCCGGTGCATCGGAAATACGAGCTTGCCATCTCATATAACGAGAATGGCATTCAGACGCCCGATGGCGATTCCCATTTCGGGTTCTGGTGGAGCAACGGGAGTAATGAAATGGACTGGCCCAACAAACCAACACCGCTGAGCGCTACGAGCAAGTTGAAGGGCGTAGAACTTATCCGGTACGGAAAACGGCCGTGGATGTTGATGCACGTGAAGAAGTACGTCCGTAACGGCGAAACCACCAACGATGGCGGCTGGCAGTTGTATGCTCAGGTGAACCTAGCGTACGAACGAACAGACATGCAGATCCCTGTTCCCGTTCAACCCACGAACTACACCGGAACCGTCATCTATGAACCCTATCAACGGAGCGTGTATGAGCTTACATCCATTGAGCGGATGCCCTTGGAGAATGCCAGTCTCTTGAACAACCCGAACGAGCAGAGCATATCCACACGCTTCCTGTATGCCGATGCCGAAGATTATGCACTACCACAGGCCGTAGTGGTATGCGAAGATCCGGAACATCCGAACGACCCCGCTTATGAGCGAGATGTGTTGGCCCCACAACCGTTGCGGGCCATCGTCGCAACGGGTAGATTATTATACGAGGTCAATCACCCCATGGGACAGGTGATGACGTTGGAGTACAACGACCCATTGGATGCCGACGTATCGCACTACACGAGCTTGGACGGTCGCCAGATGGGCATCACGTTCGGCTACGACCCGGAAGAGGACATCTGCGATCAGAACTTCAGCATGGTGAACGCCACTGGAGCGATCACCCCGACCGTCAGCGCCATCATTCGCACCGACGCCGGCACCACTGAACGAAGGACAACGGCTTACACCTATGAAGATCCGCGCCGTAAGGTCTCCGGTCTCCTCCTGAACGGCAATTACACCGTCAACAAGCCCCGAGGTGAAACAAAAGGCTTCCTGCACACTACGGTACTGGAGCCCGAGAACGAAACAGGCCAGCGTGTAAGGCGAGACTATTATTTCCATGGCGACCTACACCAAAGCTACCTGGTCAACATACCTCCGAGCTGCACCACTTGTGTCTCCATCATCAATTCACCACCGTGGCCACCGCCCGCCCAAGACAACTGGGACTACCTGCTCTGGGGCCGTTTGAAGGAATCCGTGGTGATGAACCCTGCCGGACAGTACCTTGAACGGACGACGACGGAGTATGAGCCGAAACTCGCGTACCTGAACGGAGCCAACCGACCCGGCAAAGGCATGATCCTGCAAACCACTCATGCATTCGACTATCTGGACCAAATGCCGGACTTCGATCTGGAGGAGGGCAACTACCACGGCGATCCGGAATTCGAACAGCCCAACACGTGGCGGATGACACCCCACTTCCTGGAGGCGATCGATGAACTCCCTGCTCCAGGTTTCGTGCGACCGGACATCCATATGAACAGCTACTTCATCGAGCGCAAAAATCAAAAACACACGGTATTCGACCCGAATGGGTGCAACACGTATGCGGATCCGGGGGGCGTTGAACCTCCGCTGGAACCTGGGACGAGGTACAATCCGGACGGCAGCAACGGACCGAACGGCCATACCACGGCGAACGCACCAGACATCCTGGCAGCGCTTACAGCAGTCGGCCTCAACACATCGACCCACAACACCTTGATCGCTGCAGGGCCATTGCAAGAGTCCATCATCGAGAAAGTCCTACAGGTAGCCAATGCCGGATCAGCCGAACTGTTGCTTTCGGTGCTGCGGGCACAACCGCGCCTGACCAACGACCGCTTGCTCGGCATGCTCGGCAAACTGGCGATCCTTGACATGAAAGCAGGGGTCAGCATACTTCGTGCACAGCCCATACTGACCGATGCCATCCTAGGCGAGGTGCTCTCCAAGCCCGAACTATCGAGCGAAGACAAGGCGGAAGTGCTCGCATCACGCACCCACCTCTCCTCTGCGCTGCTGTTTTCGCTGCTAGGCCCGGCCCAGCCCTTATCCGCAGTACACCTTCAGGAAGTCTTCCTGAGACAACCACCGCTCACGTACGGCTTACAGTTAGCCGTGGCCAAAGACACGCTCATGCCTCCACTTGCCCGTGCGCGCATCCTGAGCGCACAACCACACATCCCACCAGCCGTATTCGCCGTGATCCTGAATAATAGGCTCCATTGGCCCGTGGACGCCATCGAAGAGCTTGTCCTGAATGGCCCGACCTACCCGGACGAAGCTTTCTTGAGTGAACTACTCCACAACACGAGCCGCATGCCCAGTTCGGTCCTGATCAACATCCTGGGTGCAAGTCCAGCTCCTTTCTCCACTGCGCTGCGCACCTTGATCGATGGCTCCCTGGAAATAGCGGCGGAAGACCGGAACCATTTGTTCTCGCGCATCGGCACCAACCTGCGACCTTACTGCGGCGCCCCATGCGTCGCGGCCACTGTGGGCATCACCACCGTCACGGAGTATAGCTACTACACGGCTGGACCCGATGGAAAGACCACGAGCCCTGGCTACAGAGCCTTATTGGGCTTGGAAGATGAGACCCTGCATCCCACCATCCAACTGAAATGGGAGCCATCGTGGTTGCTGTTCAGCACCCGGACCTATTCGCCCCAATACCCGGGTGCATACAAGGAGCAACGCGAATTCTACTTCCAGGATCTGCGCAATCGGTACGACAGGCACTGGAGTGCGCTCGTGCAGGAGGATCACGCGGCGGTGGACCTCGAGCCCCTTCCACCACCGGAGGGCAACTTCAACGTGATCGCTCCGGCCATCGCTGGACCGTTCACCGATCCTGACGGACAGACCATCGTGCCGAAGATCGAAGCCGTGAAGCTGCTTACCGAGTTCCGCGATCGCACGAAACAGCCCTTCGAAACACAGGTGTGGAGCAAAGCGGCCGGTATCTCACCTCCTGTGATCACCTCCACGTACTACGAATTCACCGGTAAGTGGGATTGGAGCCTCGTGCCCACCTACGTGACCGTGGAGCATGGCACACCCTGCACCACGGGTCCACCCGATGGCCAGGGGTTGCTCGGCGACCCCGATATGCCCTTGAGCGCAGCACTGCTCATGCATCCGAAGTTGAACTTGACGAACTGGTCCTCGTTCAGTTCTGAACTACCAGCTGGATACCGTTTCGTACACAACGCGCAAGGCAAGGTGGGCCTGATGCGCAACGCCGACTGGAACGAGCAATCCGGCCTGACCACCTTGCAGGCTTCCACCCTTCCCGAGGCAAGCGGTGGCGGTCCGAAAATGCGGCCGTTCCGGTTGATGATGACCCATGCCTTCCTCCACAAAGCCACCCATCAGCAGGCCGACGAGGTATTGACCGAGGAATACCTCACCACCAGACCTTATGTGGAGAATGTGCCCTTGCTGAACTTCAAACCGATGCCGTCGCCCGAGGACCAGGACAACGAGGTCATGTGGCAGCCCATCTTCCCGTACCGCACCATCTCGAACGAACGGGTCCTCGCCTACAACTGGGATTGCCAACCCACGCGGATGAAGAACGACAGGGAGTTGATCACCGAAGTGGAATACACCACTCCCATCCAACACATCCACTATGTGGATCCCTGCACCAGCTACCTGGTGGAAGAGTACCAACATCCGGCCCGACCGAGCAGCACCACCATCGGGGTGGGCTCCGGTGCCGAGCAAATGACCAGCTACACCTATACCGACCAAGGGCGCCTGGCCACGGTGACGGATGCGAACGGCACCGAGCGCAGCTTCGAGTACGACGGCCATGGCGAACGCGTGAGCGAGTACCGCAACGGCGAAATGCTCAAACGCATCGACTACAGCTTGTGCAACTACCTTACACCCACCTACACGGACGGATTCGCGCAAACACAACTCAATTGGACGGAAACGCGCACACGGCTCTTCCCCGAGAACAATGCGGGCATCTGCTCCCGCACCTACCTGGATCCGAACGGGCGCGCATACGCCACCCTCACCGGACCCGTTGGTGATATCCATTCCACCGGATCCGCCGCGGGCCCTGTGGTGCTCGCTGGACGCCAGCAATACGATGCCTGGAGCCGACCCGTACGCGCCTATGGGCCCACGGTGGCACAGGGCTACACCTTCGCCCTGCAGGCCAGCGCACAGAACGTCACAGGTATTCCCTTCCAGAGCACGGCCTATGAGAACGACCACCGTTCGCGCCCGATCCGTGCGGCCGCACAAGGTGAGCACATCCTCACCGGCCATACCCGCAGAACATCCTACCAGAGCATCAACTCCATCGCCCTCGCCTGCGAACTGCGCCTAAACCCCTACGAGATCGGATCCCTCATGCCAGGCGATCACCAGCTGTACCGGTGGAACCGCACCGAGGTGGAGGACGAGGACGGCAACATCAGCCGCACCTACACCAACGCCCTTGGGCAGCAAGTGGCCACCGCAAGCTTCCCGGATGGCCCGTTGCCGGCCGTGACGCTCTTCCTCTACGACGAGCGTGGCAACCTGTCGCGCGTGATCGACCCGAAGAAGCAGCACACCACCTACCGGTACAACATCCTAGGGTGGATGATCGAACGCAGAACGGTGGATGGCAGCCGCACGAAATACATGTATGACACCAGCGGCAACGTGGTGCTGGAGCAGGATGCCAACGGCTTGGAAGGCGAAGAGGACCCGAATATCCTCGTCAACGATGCGCCCAGCGTGCGCACCTACTACCGCCGTACCGTATACGATAGCTTCAACAGACCCGTACGGCAGGAGCGCGTACGGCAAACCCATCCGGCAGACCATGCCTATACCGGCACCCACATCAAAAGTTGGCCGGTACCTGTGCTGGCGTACGAAACCCGGGACATGGTGGTGGCTTGGCCGCAGAACATGGAGGATGATGAACCTTGGAACGTAAGTGCCTACACCTTCAGCTCCGCCAGCACCATCGACCGCTTCGCGCGGTACCACATCATGCGCCGCAACGACTTCAACGACGGCACCGGTGGTTATGAGATCGTGCCGGAATGGGTCGGGGTCAGCGAGCTGTTGGGCACACCGCTACCCGAAAAGGAATGGGTGTACGACAACGCCGCGTTGGCCCCGGACGATCCCGTGGAGCCCACTACCCTCTTCATGGGCACTGCCACGGACCTCGGCATCTGGCGCCAGGGCATGCTCGGCCGGCTCAGCCATACGGTGACCTATCCGCACCGGCTCTTCTCGGAAGTGCTCACCGACACGGACCCCATCACCAACGCCCGCATCTGGCCCCAGCGGCCGGTGGTCCCCGTACACTACGACTTCCACAGCTACAATGCCGATGGTTTCCCGGCCTGGCAACTGCAACAGTTCAACGCCAACGGTATCACCACCGAGAGCCGCGGCCAGCTCATCCGGTTGGACTACCCCGCCTACACCCTGGCCGGCCAGCTGCGCACCGTGAACGTGGATGTGAACAACGATGGCCAGCTGGACATGCAACAGGCCTATTCCTACGACGACCTGGGCAGGCTCGGCTCGGTCTACCTCAATCTGGATGACAGCGGCGCGGACGGGGAGCTGATCGCCAGCTACACCTACGACGCGGCCACCGGCCTGCCGGACAAAACCTACTACCACCGCAAGAAATGCGGCGAGCACATCAGCCTGGTGGTGGAGACCATCGACCACACGCACGACATCCGGCATCGGTTGACCGAATTGGCCAGCAACCACTATGCCGAGCGGCTCTATTACGACGGGCAGCTGCCCATGCACCCGGTGGCCGGCACCATCGATGGGGGGCAACACTACAACGGCGCCATCAACGCCCTTACCCACAGCTACGCGTTGCAAAACATGGCGGGCTATGAACCGGGCTACCTGGACCTGCCCACCACCTACGGCTTCCACTACGATGGCCTGGGCCGCATGGTGACGGCCGATGCCGTCGTGGGCGACCGTGTGGCCGGCCTGCAGGATGCGGCGAACAGCTGGTTCCGGTTGGGCGACGAACGGTACACCTTCGACAAGGTCGGCAACATCATCACCGCGCAGCGCACCGGCCTCTATGCACCGGTGCAAACGCCGCGCTCCCTGCACTGGTACTACAAATACCAAGCGGGCACCAACCGGTTGCTGCGCTTGGACAGCCACGTGAGCAGCGCACTACCCGGCCGCCAATACACCTACGACCCGGCCGGCAACCTGCTCTCCGATGCCGCCCGGCAAATGGTGGCCACCCGCTACGGCAGGGCCAATCTCCCCTACGCGGTGGAGCTGTACGATGGCACCTACACCACCACCATGGGCCATTTGTACGGCCCAACGGACCAGCGCCTGTACAAGCAGCTCGTAAGCGACAAGAACGGCGTACAGACCCAGGAATTCCACCTGTACGATGCGCAGGGCCGGGTACTGGGCATCGCCGACCTGCGCGGTGGCGAGCCGGACGGTAACGGCCAGCCCACCGGCGCCTGGTCGTGGTACGCATTCGGGCAGCAGCGCTTCGCGCGGTACACCCCGCGGGCCGATCAGCAGCCCACGCTCTACACCAGCGACCTGGGCAACTTCAACGAAGCCAACCCCGAAGGTGCCCGCTTCGAAGGCTTGTTGGAGCACCTGCTGGAAATGGACCTGCAGCCCGACGGCATCGAATACCCCTGCGAGGTGGTGCAGCTGAAACTGCCCACCGGGGCCTTCCTCACCTGGAGCCAGGCGTACTACGATGAACAGGTGGGCCTTGACCCCAGCTGGGAACAATTGGACCAATTCCGTTATACCTTCCCCACGGATAAAGCCACCGTGGAGATCGCGCGCAACACCGGCGAACAGCCCATGCTCGTGAGCGTGGAAGAGCTGCTGGGCGAAGGCCAGGCCAAGAGCGGTGCCCATGGTGTACCCTTCGCCTACACCACCTTCGACGATCCACGCCTGCGCAATGTGACCTTCTACGTACACGACCACCTCGGCAACACCCGCGTGACCTACACGGTGGGCTGCGACGGCAGCAACGGCGCCGGCCACCTGCGCACCTTGGAACACGCGGTGGATTATTTCCCATACGGTAGTATCCTGCGCGAGTTCGTGAATAGCACTGGGCCAGAGAAGTACCTGACCACACACCACGAACGCGACCAGGAGACGGGGCTGGACTACAGAGGGGCGCGGTACTACGACAGCGATGTGGCCAGGTTCCTGAGTTTGGATCCGTTGGCGGCGGATTATGCGAGTTGGAGCCCGTACAACTATGTGATGGGGAATCCGATCAGCTTGGTTGATCCGGATGGGCGCAGCGCCACCAAATATGAAGACGAGAACGGCAAATATCTTGGTGATGATGGCGTTGACAACGGGCTGACAATGCAAGTTACCCAGGCCAAGTGGAATGAGGTCAATAGTGACAAGAGGAACCTTGGTTCCGACGGCAAACTCAATTCGATTGGACGGGCTCGACTTTCCGTTGATGGCAAGATAACTGACTCTCCAGAGCTACGAGATCTAAGGGCCAAACAGCAGAGTGATCCCACGAACAACATCATGAAGGGCGGCATGCTGGCTATTGGAGCACTGGCCGCCGATGATGTGACGGGCGTAGGTATCGCCAATGACGTACTGATACCCTTCGTTGTGATTGCCACCGACGCTCTGGTGATCGGGACCATAATCCATGAGATGGCTTCTGAGCATAGCAAGAATGCCAGACCAAGCACCAAGGGCAAACACGAGGAAGGGCAGGCACGTAGAATGCGTGATCGAGGAGGAGAAAAAGCCGATGAAAATCGTAATCCTCCACGCAAACGTCCGGACGGATGGAAAGGTCCATATCCCCCCAAGAAGAACTAATGGCAAACGGAAAAGCTGAATACAACAAAGCCACCAAGGAGGCGCAGAAAGACAAGGCTGACCTGGTCGCGGTACTTGCATTACTAGAGCGGGCCATAGAGCTTGGTAGTCATGATGCGCAATACGCCTTAGCCACTTGGTATCTGTTCGGGAAGGGTGTAAAACGCGACTACACCAAGGCGGTCAAGTTGCTTCGTAAGTGCGCAAACTCAGTTGCCAATGCCAGTTATGATTTAGCCGTCTGCTACGAGAAAGGGAAAGGAGTTGAGCAGGATAAAGCGACGGCTTTTCAGTACTACATGCAATCGGCATTGCTCGGTGATAATCAAGCTTACTTCGAAGTAGGCCGATGCTTCTTCTACGGCATTGGCGTGAAGAAGAACCGTAGTCTGGGTGGCCTATGGATAGAGAAGGCGAAGGTTCTGGGATACGATGACTCGCAGCACTCGAGGTCAAGGGTCAAGACTTCTACCGGCTCTCGTTAGGGTCATGCCCCCGCTAGCTGGGAGGGGCTCCGCTAGTGCTGCTAGCTACGCGTAAGCCTTGCGTGCCTTGGCGTCGCGGAGCATGGCATCGAGTGCGAAGAGCCCGTGATCGCGGCCCTTCTCGGAGAGGGCTTGCAGGTCGTGCAGGCCCCCTGCTGGCGCGGATTTGCGATTCGTGCCCTTCCTTACCCAGGTCGAAGAAATCGAATCATCCGTTATACCTTCCCCACGGATAAAGCCACCGTGGAGATCGCGCGCAACACCGGCGAACAGCCCATGCTCGTGAGCGTGGAGGAGCTGCTGGGCGAAGGCCAGGCCAAGAGCGGTGCCCATGGTGTACCCTTCGCCTACACCACCTTCGACGATCCACGCCTGCGCAATGTGACCTTCTACGTACACGACCACCTCGGCAATACCCGCGTGACCTACACGGTAGGCTGCGACGGCAGCAATGGCGCCGGCCACCTGCGCACCTTGGAACACGCGGTGGATTATTTCCCGTACGGTAGTATCCTGCGTGAATTCGTGAACGGCCAGCAGGAGAAGTACCTGACGACCCACCACGAGCGCGACGTGGAGACAGGGCTCGACTATCGCGGGGCCAGGTACTACGACAGCGATGTCGCCAGGTTCCTGAGCCTCGATCCGGCGCAGGCTGAATATCCTTCCATGAGCCCATATCTGTACGTGGGCGGTGACCCGATCAGCTTCGTCGATCCCACAGGGAAGAACTTGGATAAGTATACCGTCGATTCAGAAGGCAATGTTGAATTCCTCGAACGTGCCGAGGGCGACGATGAATTGATCGTCAAGGACGATGATGGCAACTTGACGGATAAGCGGATCACCGTTCAGGACAAAGGGCTATTGCCATCCTTGGCAAACAATGGCCGATACTGCACGACAGACGGTCAGCAAGCCCTTGGTGTTTTCAATTTCATGGCTGACAATACGAATGTGGAGTGGCAGTTGAACGGGTACGACGGCGGAACATTCGGCCTCTTCACGAGCAACTCCGCAGAGTATACTTCATCGGCCACCATGATGCCCGAGTACGAAGAGAGCGGGAAGTACTTCACGTTGCACAGCCATCCTTGTGGGAAGGAACTACGCAACGAGAACCAGTGTGCATCGGGCCCCTGGGATAGTTCGTGGTCACTCTTGACCGGCAGCGATCGAAGTGCTGCTGCCTGGGGACAAGGGAAGGGCGGGTACTATGGCACAAAGCACTTCGTGTACCATCCGAATACCAGCACATTGAGCCAGTATTCCGTGCTTCAACAGGAAGTCCCCAATCCTGACCTCAATAGGCATTGCATCAGCACCTTCCTAAAATGATAAGGATAACCGTGAAAGGATCTTTGATGATCGTGGTGCTATCCATGCTGACCGTATCCTGCCATCGGCATGTGGAAGGCAAGGAGGCTGAACCATACAACCATCATGAATCTTCGACCCAAGCGCTGAAGGAACTGATACTCGACCAAGGCTTGGAAGAACACTTAACTCGAGTTCTGAAGGCAGCATATCCCCAAACAAGGGTCGTGCTGGTCAGGTTGTCCAAAAGTAAAGCGATCACTATCAGTCAGCTCTCCTGTTTGCTGCCGATCCAAACCGCTGTGGGTCCAAGGAGGGATTCATTGGAACAGATCCTCCACGCCGCACATTCTACGGGCTTGGATCATATGCGTGAGACCATGAGGTACTTCACCATGCACGAGAAGATGATTGCCATCTTACCAAACGATAGCGTTCAGTTAGCGCAGCTCTTTAGAATCGACCGTCTCCAAAAAGACCCCTTCGGTGTAGAAGAGTTTGCCTGTAAGAGTGAGCCACGGGAATTTGGAACTGAAACCGTTCTTCTGCGCTGAACACGATTGCGCTATGGTCTTCCTAATCCCCAAAGGGTCTGCCGTAGTCGACCCGGCGGACCTGTTCCTGCTATTTACGCGTAGGCCTTACGTGCCTTGGCATCGCGCAGCAGGCCATCGAGTGCGTAGAGGATGTGCTCGCGGTCCTTGTCGGCGAGGGCTTGCAGCTCGTGCAGGCGCTTGAGCATGGCGGCATCCTTGAACGTGTCGGACTTGTCCACTTCCCCTGCTGGCGCGGATCTGCGATCCGCGCTATAGTTCCCGTTCACTTGGCATTCGTTGCGGTGAACACCGCCAGCACGCGCTTCATTGCGGCGCGTATTGGCTTCCCCTACTGGCCGTAGCGTGTACAGTGCCGTCTGCCGCGCTACGGCCGCGCCAACCTGCCCTATAACGTAGAACTCTACGATGGCACGTACACCACCACACTGGGCCATTTGTACGGCCCTGCGGACCAGCGTCTCTACAAGCAGCTCGTAAGCGACAAGAATGGCGTGCAGACCCAGGAATTCCACCTCTACGACGCGCAGGGCCGCGTGCTGGGCATCGCCGACCTGCGCGGAGGCGAACCCGACGCGAACGGCCAGCCCACCGGCGCCTGGTCGTGGTACGCTTTCGGCCAGCAGCGTTTCGCGCGCTACACCCCGCGGCATGATCAGCAGCCCACGCTCTACACCAGCGACCTGGGCAACTTCAACGAAGCCAACCCCGAAGGCGCCCGCTTCGAAGGCTTGTTGGAGCACCTGCTGGAAAAGGACCTGCAACCCGGCGGCATCGAATATCCCTGCGAGGTGGTGCAACTGAAACTGCCCACCGGGGCCTTCCTCACCTGGAGCCAGGCGCACTACGATGAACAGGTGGGTCTTGACCCCAGCTGGGAACAACTCGACCAATTCCGTTATACCTTCCCCACGGACAAAGCCACCGTGGAGATGACGCGCAATGCAGGTGAACATCCCATTCTGGTAAGCGTGGAGGAACTGCTGGGCGAAGGCCAGGCCAAGAGCGGCGCCCATGGGGTACCCTTCAGCTATTCGTTCTTCGACGATACACGCCTGCGCGAGCTCACCTTCTACG
>JAEUTB010000234.1 GCA_016787995.1 Flavobacteriales bacterium
GCCCAGCTCGCCGGCCTTCTCCAGGATCTTCGGCATCAGCCCTTCCTCCATGCTGTCGATGCGGTCCAGGTGCGGCCACACCTCGGCGGCCAGGAAGTCCGTGGCCGTCTGCGCGATCATGCCCTGTTCCTCGTTGAACTCCTCGGGGATGAAGATGTCCTGTGGGTTGCTCTCGCGGATCAGGAACTCGCCGCCCTGAAGGGCTTTTTTTACATCAGTGCTCATGGTGTCGATGAGATGATCAGAGGATCAGACGATCAGATGATCGAAATGCCTCTGTGGGTGTTACGTCAGGTTCGGGATAAAGTTATGCACGCATAACAAATTTCCAACCGGGGTGGTTCGTCACTAGGAGAGGTCCATGATCCACCGCACCAGCTCCCGCTCCTCCACGATCGACCACGCGTGCGGGTGCCGGTTGCCGTGCTGCATCCCACGCCCTTCCGTGGCGATGTACTCCGCCCGCGCATTCCCCACCGCCACCAGCGTATCATGGATGCGCTTCATGGCGAAGGCGTTCAGCTCCTCGTAGCTGTCGTCGCGGTTGGTGCGCCACCACGCGGTGTCCGGCTCGGTGTAGAAGCGGACGGGCAGGTCCTTCAGCGGGGCTACGCTCGCGGACGAGTTCAGCAGGGGAGCGGAGCGCTCGTAGTTGGCCATGCTGTCCGTGGGCGAGCCGAGGGTGCTGTCCAGAAAGGCTTGGATGTAGCGCGCCTCGTCCTTGTACTCCGGGAAGCTGCTCTTTGCCAGGTCGCGCAGCGCGCATTCGTACAGCAGCACCAGGTCCAGCGGACTGTCCACAGCGAAGACGCCTTTGAGGCCGATGCCCGGCCGTGGCGCGTGCACCAGCTCCTTCGCCAGCAGCACGCTCACGTTGCCGCCGGAGGAGAAGCCGCCGATGAAGGTGTTCGTGGCATCGACCCCATGCGCCTTCACCGCCGCCGCGATCGTATCGAGCACCTCCCGCTTCTCCGCATCGCTCATCAGGATGTGGCGGTTGAAGTTCATCAGCAGCACCGCGATGCCGTTGGCCACCGCCGTGTCCGCGATGGGCGACTCCGACCGCGTATCTGCCGCATCGCAAGGGAAGCAGGGGAAGAGGATCAGCAGGGCTTTCGGCTCGGTGGGGATGAGGAGGTCGTAGGCGGCGGTATGGATCTCGCGTGGGGCTGTGGCCTTTGTTGGCTCAGGTGCGGGTGCCTGGCAGGCGCCGAAGAGCAAGCTGCCAGCGAACAAGGCGGCATGGCAGGACTTGGTGGAGGGCGCGGGGTTCATTGCTTGTCCATTCCCATTGAAAGCAATGTGTCTTTTGCGCTTCCAGGAACTCGGATGTAGCTCGCCCGAGCTATGCTCCCAACACCGATGAGCAGGTAGTCTGAACAGATCGTGTCGTTGGGATGGTACTTGTTCATTCCGTAGGTCTGTTCTCCCACCTCGAAGGTGCCCTCTGAGCCATTGTAGAACGAGGGATCCAGGTCCGCGGTGCCCTGTAGGTCGAGCAGCGTGGAACGGACGTCATCGACCACATAGTGGTAGGCCACGGTGGAGATGTTCAGCCGGGTCAGCTCCATTCGATAGCGCCTGCCATTCCAGTCCTTGGCGTAGCGGACCTTCTTCTTCAAAGGCAAGTCGGTGGGCAATATGATCGCGTCCTCTGGCGCATCACCCTCCACGATCATGGAATCTGCTCTGAGTTCGATGTGCCGGTGTATCCAGCCGTTCCTTTCTCGGAAGGCCCTCAGGAAAGTGGGGGAGTATTGGGTCGTATCCAGGATGAAGAACGTCGTCTCCTGTTCCGCGCTGTCCTTTGGGTTCTCCGGGCGTGAGGGTGGCGTGTTCATTGACGATACGACCTGCGCATCGTTGTGCGGAATGTCGTTCCCTGGTGGATCGGTCGACTCGCAAGCACCCAAGAACAAGCTGCCCGCGAACAAGGCGGCAAGGCAGGGCTTGGTGGCGGGCGCGGGGTTCATTTCACAATTGGTATTGCCTGATGACCTGTTGAGCAAGGCTGTCCGAAGTGTCATCCGCACCCGGGACGATGCCCACGCGGTATCCCTTGAACAGAAAGAAGGAATCGAGGCACATGAAGCAGTCCAGAGGCTGGACCTGCTTTACTCCTTTTTGGATCTCGGTCAGAACTTCTTCCTGGCCATATCTGATTATCGCAAGTCGGAAGAAATTCTCTTCCACCGGGACATCGTACTTCTCCACATTGATCAGACCATCACGCAGAACAGCCATCGCACTATCCAGCAGTCCAAGTGCTTCGTAACACGCCGAGTACTTCAAGTCCTTTTCAAGTGCATATGTCCAAGCATCGTTGCCGTCGGTGAACCATCGGTTGAATGTGCGTTCATTGTGGGAGCCTCGGTACGTGAGCGCCTTCTGGAAGCGATCATTGGCCCGAACTGTATCCCCGGCATCACGCAACGTAACTCCTTCGGAATAGCAATGCTCGAAGCCCTGCTTCGAGAGTTTGAATGGGTTGTAGCACAGCCACTCTTCCTTGATGGGGTGGTACTCCATGCATGCGACGAAGTAGTAGATCGCCGCGGCTATGAGTCCAAAGCCCGAAAGCAATATGCCCTTCTTCACCGTCATCAAATTGTTGCTCAGTTCAACAACTCGAAGACACTCGCCGCGCCCTGCCCTGTCCCCACACACATCGTCACCACCCCGTACTTCTGCTTCCTCCGCCGCATCTCGTTGAACAGCTGCACGCTCAGCTTCGCGCCCGTGCACCCAAGCGGATGCCCCAACGCGATCGCCCCGCCATTCACATTGACGATCTCTGGGTCGATGCCCAACTCGCGCACCACCGCCAGCGATTGCGAGGCGAAGGCCTCGTTCAGCTCGAACAGCCCGATGTCGCTCAGCTTCAGTCCGGCCTTCTCCAGCGCCTTGGGCACGGCAGCCACCGGACCGATGCCCATGATGCGCGGCTCAACGCCCGCCACGTGGTAGGAGAGGAGGCGCGCGATCGGCTGCACGCCAAGTTGCTTCAGCATGCGCTCGCTCACCACCAGCACGAAGGCCGCGCCATCGCTCGTCTGGCTGCTGTTGCCCGCCGTCACCGTGCCCTTCGCGTCGAACACCGGCTTCAACTTCGCCAGCGCCTCAAGGGTGCTCGCGCGCGGACCTTCATCGGTGTCCACCACGTACTTCTCCACCTGGCGCTTCTCCTTCGCATCCAGGTACACGCGCTCCACGGTGTAGGGCACGATGTCGTCGGTGAAACGCCCGGCGGCGATGGCGGCCAGCGCCTTCTCGTGGCTGCGCAGGCTGAAGGCGTCCTGGTCGGCGCGGCTCACCTTGAAGTCGCGCGCCACGGCCTCGGCGGTGAGGCCCATGCCCCAGTAGTACGTGGGCTGCGCCTTGCCCACCTTGGCGTTCGGTACGATGCGCCAGCCGCCGAAGGGGATCGGGCTCATGCATTCCACGCCGCCCGCCACGATCACATCGGCCTGGCCGCTGTGGATCTTGGCGCTCGCGATGGCGATGGTCTCGCTGCCGCTGCTGCAGTAGCGGTTCACCGTCATGCCCGGCACCTTGTCGGTGTTCAGGCCCATCAGGCTGATCATGCGGCCGATGTTCAGGCCCTGCTCGGCC
>JAEUTB010000126.1 GCA_016787995.1 Flavobacteriales bacterium
TCGTAGCGTTGACCGATCCACCGAAGGAGAAGCGCATCGTTCGGCCGTTGTTCGGATTGGGGAAGATGACCATATCATTCTGGTCATCGCCGCTGATGGACATCGCCGAAGAGTTCTGTGATCCACAGGGCTGGATGGTGACGTTGCAGATACGCCCCCATGGTCCATCTGAAGCGCATGCTGCACTTTGTGCGGCGGTCGGAGGGCCGAAGCACCAGGTGGTTCCGCCATCAAGGCTCACCCGCACATCCACCTCGTAGGTCTTACTACAATCCAGTGGGCTGCCGGAGTTCCAGTTCAGGTGGATACGAGCACTCGTTTGTGGTGGCCTGACCAAACAAACGCCTTCACCGGGAATGCGGAAGCGGAATTGGTACCGGACCATATTGCTGGGCACAGCGGGGAAGGGTTGCGGTGGGTTGGCCACGATGCGGTTGCTGGCGCTATTGGGGCCGCCCCACTGTCGCATCACACCACAGCTGAAGTCCTCGGGGTTGGATGGATCATCCTGCAGCCGGACCAAGGGACATGCGGCGCGCACAGGGTCGATCTTGAATTGGCAGGCAGGTCCGAAGGGGAGGTTGTCTCCGGCCACGCGCCCGCGTAGGCGTACATTGAGGAGCATGTTGGCGGGTAGGTGCGGGGTACTCGGTGAGTTCATCCATCCGTTCACCTTGAAGTGGCAAGCACGGGTGGCCCCGGTGCCGAAACCATCACTGTTCGCGTGGCTGCGGAAGCGGCGATAGCTATAGCTGCCGTTCGGGTCGAAGAACCAGAATTCGTAGCCGCTGGTGGTGTTGGTCACGCCGAACTGCGCTGAAACGACCGGATTCGCTCGTGCCACGATGAACTTGTTGTTCACCCAATCCAGCTTGTCACAACTGCTGAAGATGGTGCCATCCGTACCTACTGGCAGACAGAACGAGGTGGGCTCGGCTACGGAACTGTAACTGCCGGTTTGGAAGTTGCTGAAGTTGTCGATGATCCTTCGGCCATCGGGCCCGGCCTCGCGTACTTGGTATCCACCGGAAACGAAGCCGTCGCCGCCGCTATCGAACACTTCGAGTTTGAAGCAGCCTTCTGGTAGGCAGCAGTCCACCACGATGGGCGAGTTGATGCCAGGCAGGAAGCCTGAGCCTTGGCACCAAACCGCGGAGGTCTGGTCATCGGTGATGATGAAGGACGCTTCCTGGCTGTTCAGGTCCGTGCGCAAGTCCAACAGGATATTCTGGGAGCATGCCACTGCACAGGTACACGTGGGGTTGATGATGCCAAGTGCGGCGAGCGGATCCGGGCTGAGTTCGCATGGGCTACCGATCTGTCCGGGCAGGAAGGGGCAGTTGTCCGCACAATCATCCAAGCCGTCCCCATCACTATCGGGCACATCATCGACTATGCCGTTGCAGTCATTGTCCAGTCCATCGCAGATCTCTTGTGCGTTGGGGTGGATGTCGGTATTGGCATCGTCACAATCGGCGGCGTTTGCCACACCGGGTGTATCGCAGGGCAATGGTTGTAATGGGTCACCGAAGCCGTCACCATCGTTGTCTGCGTACTCCAACTGTAAGCCCTCGTCCACCTGACCATCGCAATCATTATCCAGGCCGTCGCAGACTTCTGTGCTGCTGCCGGAGAGTGATCCGAAGAACCCTTCGGCTGGGTTGAACACCGTGTTCTCTTCGGTATTCCCCGGTGGGGTGATGTACGCCTCCTCCCACAGCGGCACATCGTTCGGGGTGAGCTGCACACTGAAGCAACCTGCGCCGATGCAGAAGTTCAACATACCGATACCTTGTGTTTCTTCCGGCAATTGGATATCGCCTTCGATCACATTCTGGCCTTGCGTGATCACATAGTGCGCGCTGCCGAAGTCGTTCTCCGTTTCAGAGAGGACGTACAGATCGAAACCGACCTGTACGCCGGGGTCGTTATCGTTGCAATCACCGTCAATGTTGGCCGAATTGGTAGGCTGGATGCAGGCCGTTCCCAGCGAAGTGGTGCCGTAGCCGTCCCCATCCAGATCGGTGAACCACTCAGGCGCCTGCGCACAAGGCCCCGGACAGGTGGCGCTGGGATCGTAGTTACAAGCGTTCATGTCCATGCAGCCGATGTTGGTGGTGCAGGGTGTTCCGCGACAGCCGCAGTTCTCGTTCAGCAGTTGTAACGAGGCCGACTCGTTGTACTGGAAGAGGCCGGAGTAGGGAAGCTCATCGGGCTGTGGGTAGATCACCTGTGCCGAGCGATCGGGGCAGATCACCACGAGTGTGGGCACGAAACCGTTGAACAGGTCCAGCGCGCCGTACTCCTGCGCGATGGCAGCTCCACCACTGGCGATGAACGGCCATGTAGCATTCTGGAGGAAGGGCGCGAGCGAACCGGTCACCGTGGCCATGTCCTCGATCTCGATGCTGACGATGCGGATCAGATCAAGGCCGTCCGGACCCATGTGCGTGTTCCAGTCTTGCAAGAAGCCCGCGTTCTTCATGGAAATGCTCGGAGCGCACCAGGTGGTGAAGAAGTCGAGCACCACCGTTTTGCCCTGTCCGAGGAGTGCGAAGAGGTTCACAGGGTTGCCGTTCACATCGGTGGCGGTGAAGTCAGTGGCGAACGTTTCGCTGCCATCGGCGATGCTGCCCTCCACACAACTACCATCATCACACACCGAGTTCGCATCGTAGTTGCACGCCATGGGGTTGGTGCAACCGCTTTGGAAGTTCTGCGTGTAGCCATCGACGAAGCCATCGCAGTTGTTGTCCACGCCATCGCAGACCTCAGCCGCTCCGGGGAATATGGCCGCGTTGGTGTCGTCACAATCGCCGGTCTCACTGGAGAAGCCGGTCGGTGGCGGTTCACAGATGATGGCACCCGGATCATTGGCATCGCCCCAGCCATCACCGTCCGCATCCACGTACAGCATGAAGTTCTCATCCACTTGGCCGTCGCAGTCGTTGTCGAGGCCATCGCAGACCTCGGCTACGCAGTTCTGGCAATCGCCGCCGTCGCTGCCGAATTCGGCGCAATTGAAGAAGATGGCCACGCCGTTGTGCTCGAAGGCACCATCGTCGCAGAAGCCGTCCCCGATCCATTCCACTGGAGCGCAGTTGCCGTTGCAGTCCTCCACTTCGCCCGGTGGGCAATTGCCCGAGACATAGCCCATGCAGATACAGTCGTTGGAGACGACATCGACCTCCGTGTTGGGGTTGCCATCATCGCATGTCTGACCCGGTGTATGTAGTTGCCCATTGTTGTCGTCGCAATCACCCCCCACTTGCACTGCACCGGGCACCGGAGTGCAGGAGATCTGCTGGGTGGCATCGTCACCGAAGCCATCGCCATCAAAGTCGGCGTACCAGATGAAGTCCTCATCGGTGTTGCCATCGCAATCGTTGTTCAGCCCATCGCATATTTCCTGCGCACCGGGGAACACGGTGATATTGGTATCATCACAATCGCCAGCGACCTGGGACCTTCCTGCCAGGGGCGTGCAACTCACCAGGCCGGTGCCGTTCACTCCGAAGCCATCGGTGTCTGCGTCCACGTACCAGAGGAAGTCTTCATCCACTGCACCATCACAGTCATTGTCCAGCCCGTCACAGACTTCCTGTAGAAGCGGCCCGGCGTTACCGAAGTAGACATCGGATAGGAGGAATGGCTCCGGGGCGCCGTTGGGTCCGTTCTGTGCAAAGCAGTTCTGTGCTAGAGGCACATCCACTTCTTGCACTGCCAAGGTGAAACAGCCGTTCGGCATACACAGATCAGCGAAGCCAAGGCTCGCGCCCGCTTCATTGTCGAAGGTCAACTGGAGATCTCCCTCGACCACTACGCTGCCGCTGGTGGCCACATAGTGCGCAATACCCTCGGAAAAGCCGTCCGCCGCGACAACGAGCAGGGTGACGGTCGAATTCCGTGTAGGGTCCGCATCATCGCAATCACCGCCGATCTGCACAGCCCCAGGTATCGGCGAGCAAGCGGGTTGTGCGGTGGCATCGTCGCCGAAACCATCGCCATCGGCATCGGTGTACCAAAGGAAGTCCTCGTCCACATCGCCGTCGCAATCGTTGTCCAGCCCGTCGCAGACCTCCGTTCCGCCGGGGAAGATCGCATTGTTCGTGTCGTCGCAATCACCGGGTTCCATGGCGGTCGCTGGTGGTTGTGTGCACGCGATGACGAAGGCGTTGACATCGCCCCAGCCGTCCCCGTCAGCATCCGTGAACCAAGCGCTGGCATCATCCTCCGCTCGGCCGTTACAGTTGTTGTCGATGCCGTCCGCTTGATCGCAGCCGTCCGGCACATCGGGGTTCACTTGCGCGTTGGTGTCATCACAGTCACCGTTGATCTGCACCGCTCCTGCCAGAGGTGTGCAGGAGATCACTGGCGCAGCGTTCGCGCCCCAGCCATCGCTATCGGCATCAGCGTACCATAGGAAATCCTCGTCGATCAGACCATCGCAGTCGTTGTCCTGACCGTCGCAGATCTCGAGTTGGGTGGTTCCTCCGATCACGCCGAAATAGCCATTCGCGGTGCTGAACGGCTCCGGATTAGCGATGTCGTTGTTGAGGATGATGTAGCCTGCGTTCCCGAGCGGCATGGTGGCATTGCTCACCTGCACGCTGAAACAGCCTTCGGTCACGCATCCTTCCCATGTGCCGACAGGAAGGCTGAACTCGGGGTCGAAGGCGATGTCGATCGGGCCATTGAATAACGTGTTGCCATTCGAGGTGACGACCATGTCCACGGTGCCTTCGGTCTCGAGGTCCGCGGGTAGAACGACCACCTGCACCAGATCTCCGGAGCAGCAAGAACCATCGTTGCAGTTTGCCTGTGGGTCATAGTTGGCAGAATTGGGGTTCGTACAACCGGGGATCTGCACGCCCACGCCGAACTGGATGATGCCGCCGAAACTATTGCCCATCGCCACTTCCCCGTTGGCGTCTTCAACGATGTAGTCCGCCTCCATGGGCAGCCCGTTCGATCCGTTCAAGGTAATGCTGAAGCACCCATCATCGAGACAGCTCGCGATGGCGTTGCCGCTGCCAGTGAGGACCTCTGCATCATCCACGTCGCGAATGGTCCAACTTGCCACCGACTCATCGATCGTTGTCAGGGTGATCGTATAGTCCGAGCAGGTGGGCACGCAAGCCGTCATCAACGCCTGATACGCCGCGTGCACATCCAGTTTGCCACCGGTGATGGTAAGCGTGCTACCACCAGGGAACGGAGCTGTATTGTTGAGGACCGCGTTCTTAACCTGTTCACGAGCCGCTTGCGGATCGTCCATGACGAGTTGCGCGAACGAGGGACATGGAATAGAGTACAGCAAGGCGATGGCACCGGCCACGGTCGGGATGGCGAAGGAGTTGCCGTCAACAACCGCATAAGTACTGGGTACGGTAGCCACCGGAATATCAACGCCAGGGGCAAGCAAGTGAACGGTGTTGGGGCCGAAAGCGAAAGGCGTTTCGTTGTTCGGGCCGTAACTGGTAACGACCAAGTGTTCAGCAAGGGCACAGTTCGCCGGGAAGTCGGTACCCGATTCGATACTCACTGGATCGTTCGGTCCGCTGGCGACAAGCAGGATCCCTGCCGCTGTCATATCGGTGAACAAGGGCTCCATGAAACCATTGCACGTTCCAGCATTCTCCACGCCCCATGAAGCGGTCATGGATACGACGCACAAGCCGCTCGCGCCATTGGTAGCATTGAACTGCTCCCGCACGAGCGTGGCCGCCTCGAATTGTTCGATCACATCGGAGAGATCCTCCGTTTCACCACTGGAGAGGATCTCCACGTCCCAGTTCACCCCGGCGATGCCGATGTTGTTGTTGCCGACCGCGCCCAATACGCTCGCCACCTCAGTGCCGTGGTCCGCGCCATTGCCTTGAGCAGGACTGTTCGGCCAGATATTGCCGGCCAGGTCAGGGTGGTTCGTCTGGATGGCCTCATCGGACAACGCCACTCCGATGCGCATCCCATTGGCCATAGTACCGCCCGTGGTCACCTCCCATACGGGTTCCACGTTGATGTCCTCCAGGTTCCACTGCGTGCCGTACTGTTCGTCGTTCGGCTCGGCCCGATGTTCCAACTTGTAGTTCAGCGATGTGGCTTCCACGCCGGGCAAACGCGCAATGAGTTTCTCCATTTCCGCGTCGCTGATGCCGTTGCCCGCCAAACTCAACTTGCTGTACCGCGACTTCGGTCCAAGTGCTTTCACCTCTTTGAGGTTGATGGTAGCAGGCAGGGCCTTGACCCATTCGGCGCGTAAGTCGCCCCCGCGCTCGAAGGGCTTCAGACGTACGAGCACTTCGCCGGGCACGTGCTGGGCTCGCTGTTGAGCCGAAAGGTTGAACGCTAGGGCGAGCAGGACGGCCAGCAGTGCGCAGCTACGGATCATGGGGGAGGGTATCGACTTTCTGCCGACCTGTCAAAACACGTCGATCCTCCGTTCCGAATCAATGTAACCTTTGTTAGGTGGTCACACAGCCGAACATGGCTCAACGCCCGAAGAACCGGTTCACCGCTTCAGTACGGTTCTGCACCTGCAATTTGCCGTACATGCGATGGATGTGCTGCTTGATGGCCGCTTCGCTGATGCCGATGCGTAAGCTGATCTCCTTGTAGAGCAGACCTTCGGAAAGAAGGTGCAGGATCTCCGCTTCGCGATCAGTGAGCTTTGCTTCGGAAACGCTGGGGCCCTTCGGCACTGGTTGCATACGGGCCTTTAATTGGCAGGCATAGTCTGTGTTGACCGGACTTTTTCCGTGCATTAGCTCGCGCGATCCTCCGAGGATCTTCAGGTGTTGAGCGCCTTCTATCAGGGATGCGTAGGAAGTGGTCCGCTCGGCACCCGGTACGTGTGGCTCGTCAACATGAAGAGAGTAGAAATGGAAGCGCGCTGCGGGCCACCTGCGGGCCAGTTCGCGCAAACAGTCCAAGACGTTCTCATTCGATCGTTCGACATTCAGGATGACCAAGTCCAGGCCTTGCTCCATATTTCCGGGCGAAGCATTCTCCATGGGCGGAATGTTCTTCTCCTGCATTTCTTTGCGAGCGGTTGCTAGGATGGTGTTCAATGCTTCGCGCACACGGGCATTCTCTTCTAAGGGAGCGCTGCGGTGGATGGAACTGAGCGAGGGTGCCTGCATGGTGTTCGGGTTTCCTTCGCAAACATCCCCTTCATCTTTATGGCGTTGTCCCCCATGAAGGGGTGGGCTGGATAGTGGCCGCTTGTGTCCTTCCTTTGTCTGCACCTCCATGAGAACGACCGAACTCGCCTTCACCGCTGCGGTCATGTTGGGCTGCCTGTTCAGGATCATGCACTGGACGGGAGCCGGCTTTCTCATCTTGCTCGGCGGTTCGCTCCTGGCCCTCTTCTATTTTCCGTTCGGTTTCCGCACGCTTCCGGCACCGAAGCAGACGGATCAGCTTCTTTGGTTCAGCCTGCTGGGAGGTATCGCTCTGTGCACCGTGGTATCAGGGTTCGTGGCCTATCTGCTCCGCTGGCCGCACAGCAGCACTGTTCTGTTGACCGGTGCGTTGGGGTGTGGGGTCGCGCTGCTTACCGGTGTGGTGTTACGGTATAAGCACCCGCGTTTCGACATCTATCTGGACGGCCTGCTCATGCGCTGCTTCGTGCTGGGTGTGCTGGCCTGCACGTTGCTAAACCTTTTCGACGGTGCGCCCTTCAGAGGCTGAGCACCAGATCGATCCGTGTCCCTTGTGGTGATGGGCCTTCGATCCGGAGGTCGGCCTTCATTTCCAAAGCGCGCATGCGCATGTTGCGCAAACCGTTCCCACCACCAGCGCTACCCGCCCCCGGATCGGCTTCCATGGCCTTCCCATTATCCGTGATGGTCATGTGCAAACGGTTGTTGGCGTGGCTGAAGGACACGGAGACCTCGGTGGCTTGAGCGTGCTTCGCCACGTTGTTAACCGCTTCCTTGTAGATCAGGTAGAGGTTGCTCTTGAGCGCGGGCGGCAGCGAGCCTTCCAGGTCCCCGCAGGTCTCGAAGCGCAGCTCAATGCCTTTGGGCTCCAGCACGGCTGCCCCGAACTCACGCATGCGCGCCAAAAGTTCCTCCAACGTGTCCCGTTCCGGATCGACGCTCCAGACGATGTCGCTCATGTTGCGCATCAGGCGTTGCGTGCGTTCACTGATCCCGCTCAGTGAGGCTACTGCGCCCACATCGTCACCCGCTTCGGCCTTGCGGCGTGCCACCGTGCTCAGGATGTTGATGCTGCTAAGCGTGCTGCCGATGTCATCGTGCAGGTCTCGGCTCAACCGGGAGCGGAGCTGCTCCATTTGCATGTGGCGATGGGTGCGTGCGCGAACGAAGAGCTGTGCGGCGAACAGGACCACGAAGCCGAGCAGCACTACCAGATGCACGCGTTGCATCCGGTGCTCAGCGTCATTGGCCCTGAGAAGCTCCTGCAGATCACTCACTGCTGGTCCGGCCGTATGCCGTGCAGGAATATCGGTACTCGGTGCATCGACCGAACTGTGTTCGTCGAAGCCCATGTCCGATAGGGTACCGATGGTCGTGAAGCATGCTAGAGCGCTGGTTCCCTTTGCACTCACAGGATGAACGCACGACAGGACGAGGCAGCAGGTGACCAAGCAATGGCGAAGGATCCTGGGATGCATGATGCGAAGGTGGTGCGAATAGGGAAGCGGCCGGTGCCCTGCCTCAAATGATCCGGTTCTGCAAGGCTTTGGCCACCGCCTCGCTCTTGCTGTTCACATGCAATTTGGCGTAGATGTTCTTGATGTGGAAGCGCAGCGTCTCCACGCCGATATCCAGTTGTGCTGCAGCCATCTTGTAGCTGTACCCGCGCACCAACAGGGAGAGCACATCGTGCTCACGTGCCGTCAACTTCTGCAGATCTTCCCCTTTCTTGAACGGTTGGGCGAACAGTGCAAGCACTTTACGCGCGATGCTCGGCGTCATCGGCGCGCCGCCACCCATGGCTTCGCGGATGCTGTCCAGGATCCGCTCCGGTGCCGTCTGCTTCAACAAGTAACCACTGGCACCGTGGCAGATCGCTTGGAAAACGCTCTCGTTGTCTTCCATCACCGTGAACATGAGCACCATTACCCCGCTGCCGGCGGTTCGGATGGCGCGCAAGCCCTGGAGGCCGTTCTCCACCGGCATGTCGATATCCATCAAGACCACATCCGGATGGTGGTAGGCCACATGCCGCTCGGCCTTCTGTGCATTGCTGTAGTGCGCGATCAGGCGGATATCATCGGTTTCCTTCATTAGTTCACCGAGACTCTCGGCGAGATCGGCATTGTCCTCGAATAGCAGCACGCGGATCATCAGGCACAAAGAAAGGATACTGCGCACGGCTCATTGCCCCCCTCTACATGGGGGGACGGGCCTCGTGCTGATCCTTGTGATCTTCCAAGCTTCGCTTGTACCCTTGCTCTCAGACCTCAACATCCATGGCGATACCATTTTCAGCGTATGGCTGCTAGAGATCTCCTCGTAGGCTTCACTGCGTTACTGGGGTGCGCACCTCGTCCATTCGGCTTATCCGGATGGATCATGTGTGGTTAGCGGCTTTCGAGAAGGATCGCTCGGCTCTGCACGATCCACGGTACTTGGTCAGGATCAGGATAGAGCACGGCACGAGCGATATGTTGATGGTCCCCATGAGCGTCGTTCCCCTCCAACTGGAGGTCGTCTGATCCAGCAATGGATGCCGGTTCATCAGAGCTATGGGAAGAAATGAAAGAAGAGGAAGGTGGTCTCCGACAAGGACCCTTGGCGAAGTGACGGGTCGGCGATCTTGACCGTCGGGCGACGTGTTCGATGCCGTGAACGATCTTCGCGCTGCCATGCTTGATCACCGTTACTGCCGGATCTTCGGCCTATTGCTCACCGTTACCTTCTTCGCCGCCCTTGCACAAGGCCAGCAATGGAACTGGGCGGTCGATGCCGGGGGCGGAGGGAACACCGACTTCTGTTACGATATCGCCACGGATAGCCAGGGGAACGCCTATTGGGTAGGTTCGGTCAGTGGCACGGCTGCGTTCGGCTGCGCCACGGTCAATGCCGCGAATACCGTTGCGGGCATCATCGCGAAATATGCGCCGGATGGCAGCTGTCTATGGGTGCGTTCCATCAATACGAGCTTTTACGATGCGTGGGTCTACGGTGTCGCCATCGATGGTCAGGACCGCATCTACGTCACGGGTAGTTGCCAGGGAACGACCGACTTCGGCAACGAGATCATTCTTCCCGGATCCGGGAGTTTGGATGATTGGTTCACGGCCCGGTATGACACGGGAGGGAATTGCATTTGGGCTGATCGCATCGCCAACAGCCCGGGAACATCGGAAGGCAGGGGTATCGCACTGGATGACGAGGGAGGCATCTATGTCACCGGTTTCGCGGGTTCAAGCGGATACAGCTTCGGTGAGGTCGTTGTGGACAATGGCGGGTTCACTCGGCAAGCGGTGATCGTGAAGTATGACAGCACCGGCACAGCGCAATGGGCGAGGTCCACGAACGGAACCACAGGTGGGCGCAGCAGTGCGCGTGGCATCGCGGTGGCGGGCGATCGGCTCTACATCACCGGTCAGGTCTACTTCGCTGTCGCAAGTTATCAGGGGCTTCCGATCACCAGTACGAACACCACCAGCCATGCTTTCGTGCTGGCCTGCGACTTGGAGGGCGAACCGCAATGGACAAGATCATTCGGCGGTGGTGACAACGAGGGCTTTGGTGTCGCTGCGGACTCGCTCGGCAACTTGTTCATGACCGGTAGGATGTGGGGAAGTCTCTACCTGCCGGATGATACACTCGCTTCGGTGAGCAACGATGATGATGCCCTTTTCATGGGACTTAGCTCAGAAGGAACACTGCGCTGGGCGAAGACGATCGGGTCCGATGAACGCGATATCGGTTGGTCAGTGGTGTGCGATGGCAAGGGCAGTGCTTATTTCTCGGCTCACTTCAACAACACGGTGGATGCGTTCGGTACGAGCGTGACGGCCTTGGGCGGGGAGGATGCATTGATCATGAAAGTGGAACAGGATGGTGACTTGGTCTGGGCCGCTCGGCCGAGTGGTTTCCAGCGCGACATCCCCTTGGCCATCCACCGGAATTCAGCGGCTCCGCACGATCTGTATTTCGGTGGCTACTACTCAGGCCCGATCACCTACGGCTCCACCACCATCGATGATGATGGCAATGCGGATGCGATGATGGTCATGGGGATCGATACCACCTTCCATGTGAACACGAGCGTGCAGAGCGTATGTCCGGGTGAGTGCAATGGTGAAGCGTTCGCCTTCGTGAACGGCGAAGACCCCTTGTCCTACCTGTGGAGCACTGGAGCTACGACCCAGGCGATCACCGGTCTGTGCGAGGGGGAGTACCTCGTGGAGGTGACGGACGCCAACGGCGTGACCTACCTCGACTCGGTACGTGTTGCGCCATTCCCCGATCCAGAACTCCCGATCCAGCAGGACAACGATTCACTCTGGATCGAAGGCGGTGTTGAGTGGCTATGGTACTACGAAGGTCAGGTCATCACCGCTGGTGAACCATTCGTGATCGCAGAAGCGAATGGCAGTTACTCGGTGGAGTATAGAGATGGCAACGGTTGCCTTCGGACGTCTGATCCCATCACGGTCGTGCTCAATGTGGGCATCGAGGGATCGGAGCCGGAAGGGATCCGACTCTTCCCGAACCCCACCAGTGATATCTGCTTCGTTACGGGTTCGCACGCGCCGATCGAAAGGGTCTTCGCTATGGATGTCCTTGGCCGGACGACCGTACTGCAGGTGGAAGGCGGGACGATCTTGCATGTGAAGGGTCTTCCGCCCGGGACATGGTCCGTGCGGATGGAGACCGGTTCGGGTGTCCTTTTCTCCCGCTTCGTCAGGAATTGAACTTGGACCGAGCAACGCCGGATGCGTTGACAGGGTCTTTCAATGACCATCTCCCATGCGCAATTTACTTGTACTCTCCATCGTGGGCTGCACAGCAGCCCTTCACGCTCAACAATGCACGTGGTTGCGCGCTGAGCCCTTGGCTTATGAAAGCAACCCATCGATACCGAACGTTGTGGTGGCCTCGGCTCCAGAGCGGTTGGTGGCTGCGTGGCAGAACTCCGGGGTGTTCATCTACGGCTCGGACCTTTATGGGGATGCCGCTCTTGCGCAACTGGATCCACTGAACGGTTCCCCGCTGTGGAGTTGTCCACTGGGCGATACCGTGAATGTGGAAAGTGCGGCCGTCTCGTCTTCGGGCATGGCCTATTTCGCTGGTCGTTTCATGGGCGACATGGAACTGTGCGATGGATCGGTGCTTGGTGGTATCCAAAATGGTGGTCCTTGGACGGTCAACCTCTTCCTCGTCGCAGTGGACTTGACCACCGGCATGGTGGAATGGAAACGGAACTTGACCTCTACGCATGATCAGGCTCTCGGTGTTCCTTCGTTGGCGATCGACCCTTCTGGTGAGCTCTGGTATGCCGTGTTGGAGTGGGGTGTGGGGAAAGCCGTTCGTGTCGATGGGAACGGACAGGATGTCGAAACGCGTATCGTGGACGGGGTCCGGAACCTCGGAAGCATCAGTTTCGACCCTTGGGGCGGGCTGTACATGAGCGGTGCGGTGGATGATGATGGCTTTGCGTTCGGTGGCCAAGCCTACCAGGGCTACGGTGGGACCGGTTACAACATGTTCGTGCTTCGATTCAGGCCGGATGGTACCGCAGGCTTCGCGGCTTTCGCACCGGACATCACCTTCCAGGATCCTACGGTGGTGGCCACCTCCGATGGGCATGCCTACCTCGCGGGCAACCTGTTCGATGTTTCGCAGTGGGGTGATGTCGTCTTCGGCGGTCCGGAATGGTCCAGCGGGCTATTCTTGACCCGGCTGGATTCCGTAGGAGATTTCCTGTGGGGTCGGGAAGCGGAGGCGGTGGTAGAAGGTCAGATCACGGGTGACGTGCATCGCGCCAAAGGCCCATGCATCGCCGTTGATGCGGCGGACCATGTCTATGTCATGGCCGATGTGCGCGGAACGGTGGGTTGGGGAAATGGTGTCACCAGTGGGAGCGGTCCTCTATCCCAGCGCATGCAAGCGATGATCGCATTCAGCCCCGCTGGTCTGGCGCAATGGTCATTGAGCAGCGATCCTTCCAACGGGTATCAGGAGTCGCGGACGCTTACCGCTAGTGCTCTTCCCAACACGGTGCATTTCGCGGGTCATTTTCGCGATCAACTGACCTTCGGGCCACATACGGTGGGTCAGATCGATCAACAAGCGGCGGTCCTCGGCATGGTGAGTTCAGGTCCTACCGATGTGGGTGGGATGGATGACACCGAAGCAAGCAGGATATGGCCGGTCCCTGCAAGTTCAACAGTTCGGTTCCATGTGGATGAAAGCGACCGTGGACCTGCCACCGTGATGTCCAGCGATGGTCGCTTTGTCTTTCAGGTGAACCTGGGTGGCATCGTATCCGAGTTGGATGTGCATGACCTGGTGCCCGGCGTGTACACCCTGCGAACGGCAAAGGGTAGGGTCATGCGATTCGTGAAGGAGTGAAGATCCATCGTTCGTGACCCTCTCGGCTCATGGAAGTGCCGATGGCACCGCTACTTTTACGGCATGGACGTGAAGGAAGTGTTGCGGAAGAAGGGTTTTCGGGTGACCGCGTTGCGGACCGAGTTGTTGACCTTGCTTCAGCACAGTGATCGGGCCCTCACGCAAGTGGAGGTGGAGGGCCAACTGACCACCGATGTGGATCGGGTCACCGTTTTCCGCGCGCTGAACGCCTTTGAAGAGGCCGGTATCGTTCACCGAGTGCTGGACGGGGCAGGTACTTCATGTTTCGCAGCCTGTGCCAGCGATTGCGAGCATGGCCACCATAAGGATGCGCATGCCCACTTCCATTGCCGCGCCTGTGGTTCCGTCTTCTGTCTGCCTACCGTGGAAATGCCTGCTGTGAAGGTACCTCGTGGTTTCAAGGTGGAGCAAGGGCAGTTGGAGTTACAAGGCACTTGCAAAGCGTGCGCTTGAACTGTTCAAAATACGAAGGCGCGAAGGTCCCCACCTCCGCGCCTTCTTCGTTCAACCCGTCGCGCTATTGCAGCACGGCCGGGAAGACCACTTCGATATCCGTCGAACCACCCGCATTGGTGATGTCACCGTCGCTCACGCCGGCCGCATCCTTGAGCGGTTCGTGTCGGAGTATCAACACCACTTCACCAGCACCTGCATTGCCGGTTTGCCATTGGCTCAACAAGCCGATCGGGCGACCGTTCACATCACTATCCGAGTAGGCGAAGGTCAGATCCACGCCATTGGCCTGGAAGAAGAATTGGTGTTCATCCCCTTCGGCCAGGATCTCGTTGCTCACGGTGTCAGCGGGTGTGGTGCTCGCGTCCAGAACGAGTATCTCCGTCTGAAGAAGTGTATTGGCAGGTAGTGTGTCGCCATTGAACTGGACGCCTGCATCGTCGATCTCGGCATGCCATTCATAGGCGTTACCGGAAGGGTCGGTGAAGAAGATCTTGACGTCGGTGATCAGTTCCTCCTCGTTCACAGGAGCTGGGGGGGTGATCGGATCGACCTTTTCGTCCTTCTTGCAGGCGGCAAGAGCCAGGGTGAGCCCCAATGCGAGGGTGAGTTGCGTGGTCGGTTTGTACATGGTGTGGAACTGTTTTTCGGTTATGCGATGCGGATACACGCACCGGCTAGGTGATGGGTCGAAATGAGCACACCCGAGCATGCGGAGTGCGCTGTGGAATGCAAGTGTTACGAACCGCAGGGCCAGTGCGGCAAAGGGCTGGTGCCCTTTGGGATCATGCTAGGCCATCACCAACACAGGCGGGCCTCGAACAAGCGTTGTGCGTTGCTCCTGTGGCAGAAGCCGTGCTTCCACCACCACGATGAGACCCAGGAACAGGAGGGGCAGCGACCAGCCCGTCCAGCTCGTGGTGTCATCGGCCACCAACGCACTGGGGCCGCAAAGCGCACAGACCTCATCCACCTGCGCACCGTGCTCGGTGCTGGTGTGGGCGTCCACGCCGTGCACGAAGCCGTGCAGTGTATCCTTCGGCAGCACCGAGAAGGCCACCACAACGAGCAGCGACCAGGAAGCTAAGAGGCGCAGGCGAAGCATGGGTCGGTTCGACGGTGCGAATATAACGCAACAAAACTGCAATAGTTCGGAACACTCCGATCGACCTGGTGCGGAGGGGGCAATCGCTGCCTATCCGACGAAGTCTGGATCGAACACGGTGCACATACGTGCTTTCTTTGCGCCCCATGCGAACCCGACTTTCTTCCGCGCTCCTGATCATTTCTGCCGGGGTATGTGCTCAACCGGTATTCGTGCACCCCGATGCCGTGCCTTCTCTTGGCGCCTATCCCGTGGAGACCCGTTCCTATGGCGTCGTTCCCGGCCTCGTGACCAGTGGAAGCGAGGTGGTCTGGGACTTCAGCGCGCAGGACTTCAGTATCATCGGCACCACCACGGACTCCGTGCTGCTTCCTTCGGCAACGCCCTATGCTGCTGACTTCCCTACGGCCACACACGCCGTAAGGCTGGTGAACCAGTTCGGTTACTACAGGGCTTCGAGCACCGGGGTCTTGGATCTGGGCACGCGACTAAGCCCGGGCAGTCCGTCGCAGATCAATACGGACCCCGCGGCGATCCTTCAGTTCCCGGCCGCTGTGGAAGACAGTTGGACCGATGCCGTCATCACCGGTACCACCACCTCGCAGTTGCAGGTCACCATTCTCGCGGCAGGCACCATCGTGCTGGAAGATGCCACCATACCCGACGCCGTGCTCGTCGAGCGCAGGCAGACCTCACCCTCCTTCACCGCCATCAGTACCACTTGGTTCCAGCGCGGCAATGGGCTCGTCCCTTTGGGCAATATCCTGGCCAATGGCGGAGTCATCGTACGTGTCCCGGTCAACCTCATCACCACCATCGCAGAGCGTGATGTTCCGACCCTGACCCTGGCGCCGAACCCTGCCGTTGGCAACACGGTGCTCCAGCGCACCGATGGTGTACCCTTGGGCCAGGTACGTTTGCTGGATGCGGCTGGTCGTGAGGTGCGCAGTTTGCGCGTCAACTCGGCGTATATGGAATTCCAGTTGACCGACCTTCCCAACGGCTCCTATGTGGTGCAGGTGATCTCGGCGGATGGAGTGCGCACCCAGCGGCTCATCAACGGATCCGGGGGTCTGTAGGCATCACTTTCGGAGCCAGCTGCCGAAGAGCTTTTGAAGCGGGGGAAGCAGCACGAACACCATCAGCGGTACCAGGATCGCCGTCATCACCAGGGTGCGCAGCATCAGCGGAAGTTGCGCCAGGTACTCGCCGAAGAAGAACACCAGCAAGGTGATGGAAGGGTAGATGGCCAGCCAGATCAACAGGGCTGTTTTCCATTTCGGTGGCGGACGGTGTGCGGGCGAAGTGCTCATGCGGATCAGGGGTGCAAAGGTGCATATCCGGCGCCTTCGTCGGCTCGCGTGATCAAGCCACGATCTTCGCGGCATGGAATACCGCAAGCTGGGCCCCTCGGACCTTCATCTCCCCGTGATCACCTTCGGTGCATGGGCCGCCGGTGGTTGGATGTGGGGAGGCAATGATCGCAAGGATGCCGTACGCGCCATCCGTGCCGCTTACGATGCAGGCGTCACCGCCATCGATACCGCGCCCATCTACGGCCAAGGCCTTAGCGAGGAGATCGTGGCCGAGGCGATTGAGGGTATACCACGCGACAAGGTCCAACTACTCACCAAGTTCGGCTTCCGGTGGGATCTGAAGAAGGGCGAGTTCGGGATGCACAGTCAGGATAACGCCGGCAACCCCATCGAGGTGTACAAGTACGGCGCCAAGGAGAGCGTGATCCATGAGTGCGAGCAGAGCCTGCGCCGCCTCCGTACCGATCACATCGATCTGTTGCAACACCACTCACCGGACGCCACCACGCCCATCAGCGAGACCATGGAAGCGCTTGAGTCGCTCGTTCAACAAGGTAAAGTGCGCTACACCGGGGTGAGCAACTACAACGTGGAGCAACTCACCGAAGCACGCAAGCATGCCGTGGTGGTGAGCGACCAAGTGCCCTATAGTATGGTGAAGCGTGGCATCGACGACACGACGATACCTTACGCCATCGAGCATGGCCTTGGCATCATCGCCTACAGTCCGCTGGAGCGTGGGCTGCTCACCGGCAAGATCAAGCCTGGGCATGTCTTCGCGCCCGGAGATCACCGCGCCCACCACAAACACTACCGCCCTCACAACATCGAACGCGTGAACGCCATGTTGGATGTGCTACGTCCCATCGCGGCCGACAAGGGATGCACGTTGGGACAGCTGGTATTGCGCTGGACCATGGATCGGCCGGGCATCACAGTGCTGCTGGTGGGTGCGCGCGACGCCAGGCAGGCGGTGGAGAACGCCCAAGCCGTACAGGTGAGGATCACCGCCGAAGAGCGCGCGCGGATCGATGCGGCGGTGGGAGCGGTGGTGCTGGATCTGGCGTGAGGGTGCGGGCCTGTAGCCCCGGCTCAAGGGAGCGATGAACAAAGCCCCCGACTCCTCGCGTTGGCCAGTGGGAGGGAAGGGGGCACGCCCTGCTAAGAAGCAGGAATGAAAAATGTAGAATGGAAAATGGTGAACGCTGAATGAT
>JAEUTB010000258.1 GCA_016787995.1 Flavobacteriales bacterium
CAACAGCCGTAAGGGCGCTTTCCCCGATCGTCGCGGGATAACTCACTTCAGTACCGACAAGGCTTGCCGGTGATGAGCGATAAATTCGGCCACCCAACAAGGTCGCCCATGGCGCCGTTATCCACCGGATGAGCGAGAAAGTCCCCCGTTCCGATCGCAAACGCAGGCTCCTGTGGTGGGCGCTGGTGTTCTCGCCGGTGCTCGGCTTGCTCTTCATGCTGTTCCTCGCGGCGAACAGCGATCTGCCCAGTACGGAAGACCTCGAGGATCCGCGCAGTGACCTGGCTACGGCCATCCTGTTCAGCGACGGCACCCAGATGGGCCAGTACTACAAGGAGAACCGCATTCCGGTGGATTATGCGCAGATCAGCCCGAACGTGGTGAACGCGCTGATCGCCACGGAGGACGAACGGTTCCGCGAGCATAGCGGCGTGGATGTGCGCGGCACCATACGCGCGGCCGTTTTCTTAGGGAAGAAAGGTGGGGCGAGCACGATCACCCAACAGCTCGCCAAGATGCTCTTCACGAACAAGCCGGCGAGCAGTATGCGCCGTGTCTTCCAGAAATTCCAAGAGTGGATCATCAGTGCGAAGTTGGAGCGGCAATACACGAAGGATGAGATCATCGCCATGTACCTCAACCGCTTCGACTGGGTGAATCAGGCGGTGGGCATACATAGTGCCTCGCGTGTCTACTTCAGCACCACCCCTGATTCCTTGAAGGTCGAAGAAGCGGCCATGCTCGTAGGTATGTTGAAGAACCCGGCCCTCTTCAACCCGAATCGCGCGAGCCGGTTGGATACCGTGATGCAGCGGCGTATGGTGGTGTTGGACCAGATGCGGAAGAACGGCTTCCTCACCACCGCCCAGTACGATTCGTTGAAGGCGCTTCCGTTGGGCCTCAGATTCCAACGTGTGGACCACACGGAAGGGCCTGCTCCCTATTTCCGCGAGGTGCTGCGGAGCAAATTGCAAGCGCTGCTCGAGACCAAGAATGATGACGGTACCTACAAGTACGCCAAGGCGGACGGATCACCTTATGACATCTATACCGATGGCCTGAAGATCTACACCACGCTGGACAAGGACATGCAGCAGTATGGGGAGTACGCGGTGCGTGAGCACCTCGGTCAAGAGCTTCAGCCTGACTTCTTCAAAGACCTTGCAAAGAAGAAGAATCGGCCGTTCGACTTCCGGGTGAGCCAGGAAGAGATCGATGGGATACTGAACACCGCCATGAAGCGCAGTGTGCGCTACAAGGTGGTGACTGGGAAACAATGTGGAAGCTGCGAACGCCCTGCCCGCTACATCGAAAAGGTGAAGCACGAAGGCGTGGACCATTGGCATTGTAGACAGGATCGCGGTGGATGCGACACGTATTGGAAAGTGGTGAAGGAGGAAGATGTGCCGAAGGTGTTCGACACCCCGGTGGCCATGCGTGTCTTCAGTTGGAAGGGTGAGATCGATACGGTGATGAGCCCGATGGATTCGATCCGCTACTACAAGAGCTTCCTCCAAAGTGGGTTGCTGAGCATGGACCCACATACCGGTTTCGTGAAGGCGTGGGTAGGGGGTATCGATTTCAAGAATTTCCAGTACGACCACGTGGAACAGGCCCGCCGCCAAGTGGGCTCCACCTTTAAGCCGTTCGTTTACGCCACGGCCATCCGTGAAGGCATGGAGCCCTGCCGCGAGGTGCCCAACCAGAAGGTCTGCTTCGATATGCCCCCTGGCCAACCCGACTGGTGTCCGGAGAACAGCGATGCGGTCTACGGTGGTATGGTGACCGTTGAATATGCACTGGCCAACTCCATGAACACCGTGACCGCGTGGCTGATGAAACAGTACGGGCCTCAGGCCGTGACCGTGCTGGCGCGGCACATGGGGGTGAAGAGCCCGTTGGAACCGGTACCGTCACTCTGCCTTGGTGTGGCAGACCTCACCTTGATGGAGATCACCGGAGCGTTCAGCAGCTTCGCCAACCAAGGCGTTTTCATCGAACCGATCACCTTCACGCGCATCGAGGATAAGAACGGGAACACCGTGTACGACGTGACCCCGAACACCTATGAGGCCTTGGATGAGCGCACGGCCTATATCATGCTCGATATGTTGAAGGGGGTGACGGATGGGGCGTACAACCCGAGCACGGGCAAGGTGGTGGGCACGGGTCTGCGGCTACGCACGAGCTGGGGCAACCGGCAGAAATACGCGAACATCAAATTCCCCACTGCGGGAAAGACAGGTACTACTCAGAACAACAGCGATGGCTGGTTCATCGGCATCACGCCCGACCTCGTCACCGGTGTGTGGACCGGGGCCGATGACCGCAGCGTGCGTTTCGCCAGCACGGACAAGGGCCAGGGAGCGAACGTGGCCCTGCCGATCTACGGCTATTACATGAACAAAGTGTACGCGAACCCACGCATCGAGATCAGCACCGGCGATTTCGAGCGACCCGAAGGGGACCTGGGGGTGGAGATCGACTGCCGCAAGAAAGGTGGTGTGACGAACGGCACCAACAAGCCAAATTGGGACTAGGGAAGTTGGTCAGCAAAGTAGGCCGATGCGTCGTTGTTCGCGTTCTTGCGACAACCCTTACATGAGTTCTGGATGGAGAGGGCCCGCTATCTTCGTCGCTCTTCCATTCCAGCATGAACAAGATCGTGGCCAACGCGGATGCGGCCCTAGAAGGCATCCAGGACGATATGACTTTGATGGTCGGTGGCTTTGGCTTATGCGGCATCCCCGAGAAGAGCATCGCAGCACTTGTGCGACGTGGCGTCAAGGGCCTCACCTGCATCAGCAACAATGCCGGCGTGGATGACTTCGGGTTGGGGCTGCTCTTGCAGACGCGCCAGATCCGCAAAATGATAAGCAGTTACGTGGGCGAGAACGCTGAGTTCGAGCGCCAGATGCTCAGTGGGGAGCTTGAAGTGGAGCTGATCCCTCAAGGCACGCTCGCTGAACGTTGCCGGGCCGGTGGGGCAGGGGTCCCGGCTTTCTTCACTCCGGCTGGTTATGGTACCGAGGTGGCGGAAGGCAAGGAAACGCGCGAATTCAACGGGAAGATGTATGTGTTGGAGAATTGGCTGAAGGCTGACTTCGCCTTGGTGAAGGCATGGAAGGGCGATCGCTTCGGTAATCTCGTCTACAAACGCACGGCTCGCAACTTCAATCCTATGATGGCCATGGCAGGGAAGATCACCGTGGCCGAGGTGGAAGAGCTGGTGGAGCCTGGTGAATTGGACCCGGACGAGATCCATACGCCTGGCATCTTCGTGAACAGGATCTTCAAAGGCGAAGGGTACGAGAAGCGTATCGAGCAACGGACCACCCGCAAACGCAACTGAGATGGCGCTGACGAAAGAACAGATGGCACAGCGCATCGCGCGCGAGTTGAAGGATGGTTACTACGTGAACCTCGGCATCGGCATTCCCACCCTGGTGGCCAACTACGTACCGAAGGGCATGAACGTGGTTTTCCAGAGCGAGAACGGCATCCTTGGTATGGGACCATTCCCCTACGAAGGGGAGGAGGATGCGGATCTGATCAATGCTGGCAAGCAGACCGTAACGTTGCTGCCGGGGAGTAGCATCTTCGATAGCAGCACCAGCTTCGCCATGATCCGCGGTCAACAGGTCCAACTCACCGTGCTTGGTGCCATGGAAGTGACCGATACCGGCGATATCGCCAACTGGAAGATTCCCGGTAAGATGGTGAAGGGGATGGGTGGTGCCATGGACCTGGTGGCGAGTGCCGAGAACATCATCGTGTGCATGATGCATGCGAACAAGGCTGGTGAAAGCAAGTTGTTGAAGCAATGTACCCTGCCGCTCACCGGCGTGAAGTGCGTCAAGAAGGTGGTGACCGACCTCGGGGTGTTCGACATCACCCCGGATGGATTCCTCTTGCTTGAGCGAGCACCCGGAGTCACCGTTGACGAGATCCGCTCGAAGACGGAGGGGCGTTTGGTGATCCCATCGAACGTGCCGGAAATGATGCTTTAAGTTTCTTCTATGGCGCTGTTGGCCCGTCTACGCGCGCTGCCTTCTGGAGCGAAATGGGCGGTGGCATTGTTCCTGGTGCTTGGGTATTTCCCGTTGTTCCTGCACTTGGACACACTGCCCGCGCGTCTTTTCGATGAGAGCAGGCAAGCGTTGAGTGCGCTCGAGGTGCTGCGGACGGGAGACTGGCTGGTGACGCGGTATCAAGGGGTTACCGACCTCTACAACACAAAGCCACCGCTGCTCTTCTGGTTGATCACTGCGAGCTATGCATTACTTGGACCGGGCGAACTGGCGATGCGGCTGCCGGTCGCCATCCTTGCTTGGTTGACCTGTTTCGTACTGCTCAGATATGTGTGGCGGTTGACAGGCTCACCTTGGACCGGACTTTTTGCGGCGCTCATCCTGCTCACGAGCGGAGGGTACGTGACCACGCACGTTGCGCGAACAGCTGACTTCGACGCGCCGATGATCTTCTTCATGTTCACCAGCATGGTGCTGCTGCATCGGTGGAGCAGGGCGGGCGATGGGCACCTCGTCTTCTGGAGCCTTGTCCTCCTATCACTGGGGGTCTTCACGAAAAGTGTCCAGGCTATGCTCTATCTGCCAGGGATCCTCTTCGCGTTGATCTGGGAGCGAAGGCTGGTACCGCTGCTCAAGGAGCGTTGGACCTACATTGGTGCAGGGTTCTTCCTGCTGCTGATCGGGGGCTTTCTCGTGCTTCGCGAGGGTGCTGAAGCCGGGTACTTGGAGGCTGTTCTTTACAACGACATAACCGGCCGTGCCGGGCAAGCGCTCGATGGGCACGCCGCACCGCCTGAGTTCTACATCAAGCTCTTATACACGTGGCAGTTCAACCACTGGTGGTGGATGAGCCTGTTGGGCGCTGCCCTGGGCTTGGCACACCGCGATGAGACCATCAGAAGCTGGACGCGTTGGTTGGTCTGCATCAGTGTCTGTTACCTGGTCGCGATCACCAGTGCTCGAACCAAGATGGAATGGTACAATGCGCCGTTGCTTCCATTGCTGGCAGCATTGGCCGCTATTCCGCTACACGTGGTCATGTTCGTGTTGAAGGAGGAGCGGATCACCCCCTCATTCCTGGCATGGCGTGTACTTCCCGCCACACTGGCGATCTTGATCTTCACGGTGCCCTACCTAACCATGCTCGGTAAGGTGTACAAGCCGAAGGAGAACGCTTGGGATTGGACCTATTATGACTGTGCGTATGCGATACGGCGCGCCGTGCGTGAGAAGGTGAAACCTGCCGCCGATGTGGTATGTTTTAAGGGCGATCGACAACACCTGGACTTCCAGCTCGCCTTGTTGCACGAGGCGGGATCCGATCTCCCTTATGCCGACATCGGTGCATTGGCTAGTGGAACCACTGTGATGTTGTCGCAGGAAGCGGTTGAGGACGAAATGATCCGATCCTACCACGCACTGTTGCTGGAGTCGCGCGATGCCATGCGTATCTATCGCATCCTCGGGAGAAAATGAGCGGATCCAAGGCATGGCGAGCTACTTATGGTGGACATTTCCCCTGCGCGGAAGTCTCCTGTGCTTATGGCTCTTATCTTCGACGTACGATGATCCAGAACCTCTGAATGCCCTGAGGTGTGTTTCACAGAACAGAACGATCCAGCATTGGCTGCGCGCGTCTGAGAGGACCCCATGACAACGGAAGGGCCATGAACGAATCACTTCAGTCGTTCCATTGAACACTACGGATCCGTAGCAGACCATGACGATGCGCCAGCTCATTGACCGAACAGGAAGCACTTGGCTCTTCGTGGCGGGGTTCATCATACTGTGCTCTGCATTCGAATACGGCCGTGTGATGAATTTGAGGCCGTTCCCGCATCATCTAAGCCGCCAAACGGCAGCGCTGTCCTTCACCTACACATATTGGCTGGACGGCAATGATTTTTTCGAGCCGGAGCTTCAGCATTTGGCGGCCGATGGCTTGAGTTCGGGTAGAACTGTTGCGGAGTGTCCGATACTCTACTACCTGGTCGCCAAGCTTTGGTACTTCACCGGACCAAGTGAATTCGCCTATAGGGCGTTGATGTTGATACTGCATTTTTTGGCGAGCTTGGCTCTGTTCCGGACCCTGGAACGTGTCTTGGGGCACGGTGGATGGGCAGCCCTGGTGTCGCTCTTCTTCTTCACATCGCCAGCCGTTGTGTATTTCGCCATCAGCTTCATGCCGGATGTACCCGCATTCGACCTTATGTTGCTTGGTTTGGCGGCCTTGTTCAGGCGTTGGCCCGAACGATCGGTATCAGGGTTTGTATGGGCTGCCGTATTCTTCACGCTCGCAGGCCTGCTGAAGCTGCCAGCGCTGATGGCCCCATTGACTTTGCTCATTCTGCTACTTGCGGAGACCGCGATCCCACGGCACTTCTCCGGATCAAAGCCGTTCTTCGAGCACAAGGTGGTCGCGGCACTGCTACTTGGTGGGATTCTCCTTGTGAATTTCGCGTGGTACTCATGGTCCAAAAATTATGTCGATAGCCATGGTTTTCCCTTCTCCCATAGCGGCACTTGGGCGTTCTGGGACCTAACGCCGGAGCAGGTCGACAAAGCGGTGCAGAGCGGACTCGGTGTTACGGTTTGGCAACTGTTCGACACCCCGGCCTGGATCATGCTCGGCTCCATGCTCTTCTTCCTTGTGGTACACTTCAAACGCCTCGAGCTTTCCGAATGGCTTGTACTGTTCTCTCTGTTCGCTGGTGTTGCCCTGTTCACCATGCTGTGGTTCATCACGCTTGATGCCCACGAGTACTATTTCATCATCCCCTTGCTCTTGCCGATCTATATCGTTGCCCTTTTCCTCCGCACCCTTAAGTCCACTTATCCCAAGATCTTCACCTCCAGGTGGGCCATAGGAGCTTTCGTTGTGTTGATAGGCTACCATGCGGTCTATGCAAGCAATAACCACAGAATGCGGACCAGGAGCAATGGCCCATTCGTCCCGGAGCATTACCTGCCATTGTACCACCCTGATGAGGCGTTCTTTTGGGACATGGCCCAATACTGGTCCATGGTGCCTTGTCTACGCATGGAGCCTTACTTGACCTCGATCGGCATCGAACAGGAAGACAAGATCATCATCGCCAATGATCGGACGGTTTGTGCGGGACTGTATCTGTTGAATCGCAAGGGCTGGGTGGATTTCGGAATGGATCCATTCAATGCCGCTGCCTTGGATGCGCGAATTCTCCAGGGCGCACGATATTTCATGTATCAAGAGAACTACTGGACCCCGGAGCCGTGGCTATTGCCCTACCTTGGGCTTCAGGTCGGTCAGTTCGAGGGAATGCGCATCTTTGATCTACATGCTGATGAGGGAGCGGTGGTCCAAGAGGGATACAAGCTCAACGAGTGATGCATCCGAGTGAGGAGCAACATTTGAAGGCTTGCGTGGACAACGAGGAAACGACTCTACCCTAAGCCTGTGCTTTACGAAGCCTCGGATCGGTATTCGACATGGTAGGAACTGACAACAGAGGGGAGTGGTCTGCTATAGTGTTAGCATGCATAGTGGCCATTGCCATCCTCGGCCTCAAACTGTCCAGTGATGGTTTGATCGAGAAGGGCGACGGGGTCATGCACTATTTGATCGCTCGGTACACTTGGCAACACCCCGTACTCTTCCTTGATCTATGGGGCAAGCCCTTGTTCAATACACTGGCATCACCATTCGCCCAGTTCGGTCATTTTGGTGTCGCGGTATTCAACATCGTGGTGGCGGCAGTCACCGGATGGGTTGGTGTTCTTGCCTTGCGAAGGGCGGGTCCGGCTGCGCAGGCATCATTCCCGATCATCGTACTCCTGGCACCGCAGTACGTTTTGATGACGATGGCCGGTATGACTGAGCCCCTGTTCGGACTCGTTACAGTGGCAACTACTTATTTCCTGGTGCGGGAACGTCCTGTGGCCGCGGCCATCACTGCCTCACTTGCTCCCTTCGCGCGTCCTGAGTACATCGCCTTCCTCCCGGCCGTCGCTTTCTGGTTGATGTTGCAGAAGCAGTGGCGAGCGTTGCCGTGGTGTTTGACCGGCTTCGTGATCTACGCTGTCTTTGCATCCATTGTCTGGGAAGACCCGTTTTGGTTCTGGACTTCCGACCCGTACAAGCAAGCAGGTGGCATCTATGGGTCAGGTCCCTGGGACCATTTCACACATCGAGCAGAGCAGGTTTTCGGGCGCCCGTTGTTGACCCTGGCCATCGCAGCTTTTTTCCTTTGGCCTGTGGTGTGGTGGTTCGATCGAAGTGAACGCAGAACGCACCTACAGTTCATGATCACGGCAGCTCTACCGGCGATCGGGATCGTAGCTGTCCATTCCATTCTGTGGTATGTGGGAACACGTGGGTCTGCTGGCCTCGTCCGTGTATTGGTCACGGCGATACCGATGGCCGGCCTGTTCACTGCTATGACATTGGGTCGAGGGGCGGTCCTCCTTTTTTCCACTATACAGCGGAAGACCCTCGTCGGGTTGGGTTGCGTCGGCATTCTTGCCTTTTGGTCGGTTTCGGATCTGCTCAAACAGCAGGAGTTTCCGATCAAGGCCGATCACGCACAGCGCTTGTTGGACAAGGTGGCGAACGACCTGGCCGATCACTACGAACCAGGGATGAAGGTGTACACGACCCACCCCTATATGGCCTTCGGTGCCGGGTTGGATCCTTTTGACACCACTGTAACGAGTCCGGTGTACGGGTTCGACGATGGAGCGATCAAGAAGGCCTTCAAGATCGGCGACCTACTGGTCTGGGACGCGCAATTGGGCTCGAACGAGTCGGGTGTCAAGCTCGATATGGTGCTCAACGATGGTCGTTTCAAGGTGTTGAAGGTCTATGAGCCCCGTGAGGGATACAGGGTGCTGGGTGGCTATCTGATGGAGATGTTCATCTTCGAGCGCCGGGATGTGGTGCGGACCTTTACCGTGGATACCCTTGTATGGCAAGGGGCTGTGCGCGGCGATGTCCCTTTCCGGGCGGACTTGGATCCATGCGGCCAGGACAGCGCGATCGTTGCTTGTATCAGGGCGGGCGAGTTCCCTTTGGAATTCAATGGGCTACCCATGCCTGGCCTTGATGACCTCTACGACGAATGGACGATCTCGGCCCGTGTGGAACAGGTTCAAGGTTCACCATTAGCGGTGGTATTGAAGCAGGCGCTGGATGGACAGGATGTGCGCTATGACCAAGAAGAGGTGCCCAACGGCGATTGGACCTTCACACGAAGGGTTCCGCCAGGGGACCCGGGCACGGACCTGAAATTCTACTTCTGGAACTATGATAAGGATGCGTTCAAGCTATTGGACCTGAAGATCCTTCGTAAGCGCTGGAAACAGCGACCAGCTTGAGGGTTAGGCAAAAGGCCAAGGCTTGGGGGATTATCTTGCACCCGCACACATGAGGGCTCTACGAACACTCTCGATCATCATCCCCGCCTACAACGAGGAGCGAACCATCCATTTGATCCTGGACAAGGTGCGCGATGTCACTCTCCGCGATGGCATTCAGAAGGAGGTCATCATCGTGAACGATGGCTCGAAAGACGGCACGGTGGAAGCGGTGCAGCGCTACATGACCGCGAACCCGCATATGGGGATCAAGTTCTACGAGCAGCCCAGGAACATGGGTAAGGGAGCGGCCATCCATCGTGGGATCAAGGAGGCTACCGGCGAATACCTTATTGTGCAGGACGCCGACCTGGAGTACGATCCGCGCGAATACAACGACCTGCTTCGGCCGATCTGCGAAGGGTTCGCCGATGTCGTGTTCGGCTCGCGCTTCATGGGTCATCATCCGCACCGTATCCTCTTCTTCTGGCACAGTATCGGCAACAAGTTCCTCACACAACTCTCCAACGCGTTCAACAATTTGAACCTGACCGATATGGAGACCTGCTACAAGTTGATCCGAAGCGACATCGCCAAGGGACTGGACTTGAAGGAGCGTCGGTTCGGCTTTGAGCCGGAGGTGACGGCCAAGCTGGCACGCGTGAAGGATGTTCGCATCTACGAGGTGGGGATCAGCTACTATGGTCGGACCTATGCCGAAGGCAAGAAGATCGGTTGGAGGGATGGCTTCCGTGCCATTTGGTGCATCGTGAAGTATGGCATCTGATACGAAGCCCCAGAAAGGTCCGGTGAATGGCCGCTCGGTCGACGTGACCGTGTTGACCTTGGGCAGCGTGGTACTGCTTGCGCTCGGACTCTTCGCCTGGCGCTACTACCTGGAGCGCACCGCCTGCTTCGATAGCGCTTTCTTCTCCTGGTTGATGATCGACGCCGGTGAGCCGATCAGCGCACTGGGTCGGTATGGTTCGTGGATACCACAGCTGTTGCCCGTAACACTTATCGAATTCGGCCTGCCCTTGGAAGCCGTGCTCCGCAGTTACTCGGTCTCGTTCATCCTTTTCCATGGGTTGGTGTTCTACATCATCGCCTTCCGGCTCAAGGATGGCCCGGCCACGCTCGCATTGCCGCTGACGCTGACGGCCGCTTTCCACTACATGTTCTATTACGGCATCAGCGAACTCTATCAAGGTCTTTCGCTTTCGGTGCTCTTATGGGTATTGCTGCGCCGAGCCTGGTCGGTCGGGGCATCCATGTGGTGGTCCGTTGGTGCCTTCCTCTTGAATGTGGTCATCTCCTTCTATCACCAACTACTGGTTTTGCCGCTGGTGTTCCTGCTGGTACACGTGTCCCTGGAGGATCGACGCTGGCGCGAAAGGAAGGTCTGGGCGCTGAGCCTCGCGTTGGTGCTCTGGTATGTGGTGCGCATCGCGTTGATGACGAAGTCGAGCTATGAAGAAGCGCGCATGCCCAAGACGGCGGACTTGTTGACCTATGCCTTCCAATTGAAAGAACTGAACAGTACGGTCTACCTCCTCATGGTGTGGACCAAGTTCAAAGCCCTGCTGCTCATCATGGCCGTGGGTGGTGGTCTAGCCATCATGAACCGGTCCTGGGCACGGTCGATCTGGGCCTTCGTCTTTTCCTTCGGCTTCATCGTGCTCATCCTCATCGTAGACCGCGATGGTATGGCTCCGGTGATCTACGAGAACTACTATCCTGTGGTAGGCTTGGTCTGGTGCGTCTTCTTCGCGACCGAAGCGGTGGCAATGAAAGGGGGCAGGAAACAGGTCACACTTGCGACTGCCGCTCTAGCCTCTGCCCTGGGCCTGCTGCAGATCCATCGCGGCCATTACCGACTTACCGACCGCGTAGAGTATGCCAAGCGCATCACCGCTTACCAAGCAGCGTATGGCGTGCGGAAATCACTGGTGCGGTTCGACAACTATCCTTGGACCTACGGGTTGGTGCATTGGGCGGTAGGCTTCGAGAGTGCGCTTTGTTCCGCTGTTGAGGGGCCACAGCAAGCGGCGACGATATTCGTTTCCGACAAGGTCGCGCTGTTGGACACCGTGGCCACTCGCCCGGATCAGTTCTTGGGTCCGGATTGGCAACCGATCTGGTTCGGCCTACAGAACCTGGATCAACGCTATTTCGACCTCCCGAAGGATGTGGGTTATACCTGGGCGAACACAGTGGATAGCATTCCGAAGCAGGTGGCCATTACGCTGGAAGGCCCGGCAACACCATACAGGATGGTCCCTGACCGCTTCACCGTGGTACCGCTCCGGATCCGCAATACGGGTAACAGACCAATACCCTCTTGTGGCCCCGGTGGCCGGCCGGTGCAGTTCATCTACCAGCTTCTAAGGAAGGATGGAACGCTCTATCAGGAAAGCGCGTTCCGCTCGAGCTTGGAAGTGGATGTGCTCGCAGGTTCCGACTATATGCAAGGCCTTGTAGTGGAACGACCAGTGGATAATGGGAACTACACGGTGAGAGCTTGGTTGGAGTATGACGGATCCAAGGTCGGGCCTGAGGTCCGATTCGATGTCGTTGCGGATGGGTGGCCGTTGTAGAGGACCCTTCACCGCGGGCAGCACTTCACCACTTCAACGCTCGCAGGTATACCTCGCCCAATTTGTTCCAGTCCCAGTAGGGTGCTTCCCACGGATACTGGTACAAGTGGCCCAACCGGATATTGAGCTGCACCAAGAGCAATAGTACCAGTATGGTCGGAATGCGGAAGTACTTATGGCGAAGTGGGTGTGCAAGCAAAGCCGCTAGCGGGAACGCGAAGAGCGCATAGAGCTCCAAGAAGCCGCGATAGCCGAACGCACTTCCCAACCACCAGCACCACCAGCTGGCATACACGTACCACACCACACACCATACGACGACCGATACCCGGGCATCACCGCTCCCTTTCCATGCTTGCCATAGCAGCATGCACACCGCGAAGAGCATCACCGGCGTGTAGGGGAACCATCCGTTCTGAAAGCTGAACAGCGTTTCGATCAGATGTGGGTCCGTGAAGTCGAAGGATTCGTTCTTCTTACCGTAGGTGAACACGAACCACGAACCTGTCTGCATCTTCCAGTAGAAGAGTTGCGGCATCCACATCAGTACGGCCAATGCGGTGCCAGCGATGGACGTCTTCGGATGGTCCTTCAGCCAACGGAGTCGCGTGGGGATGGCGGACCCGATCTCGGCGCCAGCAAAGAGCACGAAGAGTGTGATGATGCCGTTCAACGGTCTTATGAGGATGATGAGGCTTACGCTGAAGAAGAGGGCTAGTAAGCGGTCCCAACGCGGCGCCTCGACCATTCGGTACGTGAGGTACACAACCCAGGTGATCAGGAAAAAACTGTAGGCGTGCGACATGCCACCCTCGTGCACCGTGTAGAAGTAGAGCGTGGTCGCAAACAGGAGGGCACCGCATGTCATCCACGCCGTCAATGGATCGACACGACGCCGAAGCATCCAGAAGATCAACGTGATGCCGCCCGAGGTGTAGGCGGAGGCTGCCAGCAATCGTGCGAAGACAAAGGGAAGTTCGAATCCTGTCGCCGGTATGCCGACCAGTCCGCAGTACACCCAAGCGAGGAGGAAGAACGGAGCCTGAAGGATGGCGACGCCCATGGTAAAGAGGCTCAGTCCTTTACCCGAGGGCAGGTAATGCACGTAGGGGAAGGCGCTCCAATCCCCATGGATGAACGTCCAGGGCAGCCACTGGTAATAGCCGAGCGGGTCGCTGGGGTTGGCCAGTACGAAGCCCATCCGCGGCGCGTTCGTGTTCCACGCGAGCCAGGTGAGCAGCGCGGTGAGCAGCGCAAGACCGAGCAGATAGGGTCTTGGTAGCTTGATCGTGGCGGCGCGCATGGCTTGTGGTGCTGCTTGCAAAGATGGACAAGCCAGGCGGATAGCCTCAGACCTCGGTGATCGAGTCCGACGGGAGTGCTGCTTTTCCCGTCAACCGCAAGTAGAGTTGCACCGTGGCCACCACATCCTTGCGACAGTATCGCGCGATCCGTTCCAGGCCTTCCTCCTCGTAGTAGACGCGCGCCACGTCGGCACCAGTGATGTCGTCCTTCGGTGTGGGGATCCCCAGGATGTGCGTGAGCAGCGCAAGGGAGGTGTAGGCCTTGCGGTCGCCGAAGCTCCACATGTTCATGGTGTCCAGATGGCCCACCTCCCAGGGCTTCAGACCTCCGATATCCAGGATGCGCGGCAGTTCGATACGGTTCACTATGCAACGCCTGGCGATGTACGGGAAGTCGAACTCCTTGCCATTGTGCGCGCACAGCCAGTGGTCATCCGTGTTGTAGTGGCGGTTCAGGAGGTCCGCGAACCGGTTGAGCACGTCGTATTCGTTCGGGCCATGGAAAGAGGTCACGCGCAATTCGCTGCCTTCCCCTTTGCGGTGCAGGCTGCCCACACCGATGCAGACGATCTTCCCGAACTCGGCGAGGATACCACCACGTTCACTCCACAACTCCTCGGCGGTCTTTCCATTGCGCTCCTGTTCGAAGCGGGTCTTGTCGCTGAAGAGTTGAGCGGTCTTCGGGTCCAACGTGTTCCAGGTGTACTCCTGCGGAACGGTCTCGATATCGAGGAATAGGATACGGGATAGGTCGCGAGCGCTGTCTTGTCGCATGGCGGCATGGGTTCAAGTGTACGTGAATAGGAATGCACAGTTAAGATATGGACGAGCGACCGCTCCACTGGTCACTCGATCATCACGCCGCGCTTGTCCATCAAGGGCACCGTGGTGAAGTTGGCCTCGTCGATACTGCCCGCCAGGAAGATGTATTTCTTGTCGTGCAGCTCCTTGCCGAGGTAGTAACTGAGCCAGTATTGATTGCTGAGCATGAACACGTCCTCCACGATGCGCTCGATACGCGCCCAGCTGAGTGGGTCGAGGTAGGGCAGGTGATGGCGGAGCTCGCTGGTGCGTCGCGTTTCACCGTCCATTTCCCCGTAGCCACGCGAACTGATCAGCACGTTCTCCAGCAGTTCCTCGCTGCGGTTGATGAGGTAGACGTACCACGCCAGCTCTCCTTCTTCGTCCAGTTCGCGCACCACCGCAATGGCCACGCCTTCGACCTTCGGTGCATGGATGTCCTTCCGCATGGCGCAAAGGTCGGCACTACACGCCTTCTACCCGACGCGTGGCCAATTCACGCGCGATCGCGATCCACTCGAACACATCCTTCGGATGGCCCGCATCATTCACCTCTTCGCGCTTCATGCCGGTGCGCACCATCACCAGGTCCAGATCGGGCATGGCCACCACGTACTCACCATGGAATCCACGGCAGTACCAGATGGGTTTCCCATCCAATTCCGCCAACCACCAGAAATAGCCATAGCGTGCATTCGGAGCGCCACGATCATCGATAGCGGCGGGTGTGATGCTGGCTTTCCAGAACTCCTCGTCGATGATGCGCTGCCCCTTCCACTTGCCGCTGTCCAGGTAGAGCTGTCCGATGCGGCCGAAGTCGCGTGCGGTGGCGTACAGGCAGCAGAAGGCCTTGAAGTCGCCCTCCTCGGTGTCCTTGCCCCAATAGGCATCATGCTCACACCCGAGCGGCACCCAGATCTTCTCGCGCACCAGGTCGTCCAATTCACGGCCATAGGCTGACTCGAGCACTTCGGCCATGATCTGCGTGCTACCGCTGATGTAGTCGAAGGAGCGGCCCGGTTCATCCCGGCACGGTTGCATCAGACTCAACTCACGCACGTTGCTGCCGTAGTAGCCCATGGCGTTGTCGCTGAAGGGATCCGCACCGCTCTCGCTCCAATCGAGACCTGTGCTCATGGTGAGGAGGTGGTACAGGTTGATCTTCGCGTAGCAACCCTCCTTGTATTCTGGAATGAAATCGCCTACGGGCTGGAACACGCTGCGGATCCGGCCTTCCTTCATGGCGATGCCCGTGAGCAGGCTGATATAGCTTTTCGCCACGCTGAAGCTGTTGCTCACGCTGTCCGCATCCCAGCCGTTCCAGTATTGTTCGAAGAGGAGGCTATCGTGCTGGAATACGGCGAAACCCACACTATACAGCTCCTTCAAGAGCTTCTCCTGTTCGGGCTTCAGCGCCAGCTTGCCATAACGTGCGCTTTGTGGCCACGGTTGAGGTGCTGGTGCTGGAATGGTCGCGTAAGGGAAGAAGTCGCGGTCGTCGATCTCCGGTGAAGTGCGGCCGATCAGGTAGGTGTAGCGCACACCGCGCACGAGGTGATCGTTGCCGGTGATATAGGCGAGTACCACAAGGCCGCCGATGATGCCGACGAGCCAGAGGAGGATCTTGAGGAGGGTGCGCATGGTGGTGGAGTCGGCCTAATGTAGCGCAGGCTGCACCAACTCCACATCGAACAGATCCGCCAACTCCAACTTCAACCTGTTCTTCACCGCCTCGATATCCAGCAAGCCGCCCAGCTCCTTCGCCATGCAGGTGACGCCTTTATCCGCGATGCCGCAAGGAACGATGTTCTCGAAGTAGGAGAGATCCGTGTTCACGTTGAAGGCGAAGCCATGCATCGTTACCCACCGGCTGGCGCGGATACCGAAGGCACAGATCTTCCGGGCCTTGAAAGGGTCGTTCCAGTCGAGCCAAACGCCGGTGAGCCCATCGATGCGGCCGGCCTTGATGTTGTACGCTTCGAGCGTACCGATCACTGCCTCTTCCAGCGTGCGCAGGAAACGGTGGATGTCGGTGAAATGGTGGTCCAGGTCGAAGATCGGGTAGCCCACGATCTGCCCCGGCCCGTGATAGGTGATGTCGCCGCCGCGATCGATCGGGAAGAACTGAACGCCCTTCTCGCGCATCTCGGCCTCGTTCAACAAGAGGTGGCTCTGCTTGCCGCTCTTGCCCAAGGTGTACACGTGCGGATGCTCGCAGAAGAGCAGGTGGTCTTCGGTCAACACTTGCTGTTCCTCGGGCAAGTTCCGATTCGAGATCTTCCGATCGATGGTGGCCTGGAACAGCTTGGTCTGGTAGTCCCACGCGGTGGAGTAGTCGATCAGGCCGAGGTCTTGGTAGCGCACTTTTCTCACGGGGGCAAAGGTCGGGGATATGAGTGACGAGTGGTGAGTGCCCGCACACGGGCCAACGCACCGAGTGGCGGGTGTGTGGCGGGGTCCGAAAGGAGTCGACAAGGCACTCACTCGCCACTCGATACTCACCACTCGCTACTCTGCGCGCAGCTTGCGTATTGGGTTACTTCACTTCCGCCAACTTCCCCTTCAGCATGTTGATCACCGCGATCTCGCTGGGGTCCACGCCTTTCTTCTGGGCCCAATAGAGGCTCACCCAATCGCCCAGGTTGATGAGGTGCAACTGGCGAGCGAAGGCGGTATCGCCCTTGCTCCACACCTCGTTGATATGCGGCGTGTAGCGTTCGAAGACACCTTTGTTGATGTCCACGCGGATCTGCGTGCGCTCGTGGTCTTCCTTGTGGCGGAAGATCACCACGGCGATGTTCTTGTCGGCACCGGCCCAGCCCACGAGCTCATTGTGGTTCATCTCGGGGATGGCGTGGTGCCAGCACAGTTCCTTGCTGTTCTCGTTCACCTGCTGGCGGAAACGGATGCTCACCGCCTCGGTGTTGGCCTCGCTGTAGATCACCAGCCGCTTTCCCATGAGCTTATCCGTGAGGTCCATGGCGGCCTTCTTGATATCCTCCTTGTCGCGCTCGAGTTGATCAGCCGCGGTCCTGATGGCGCCTTCGAATCCATCGCCGATGATGCCGAAGTGATGCAGCACGAAGAATTGTTGCACCAAGGAGTACGCCAGCATGGTGCGTGGCGGATTCCCACCGGGGATCACGATGTGATCGAGGCCTTTCGCCTTCGCCATCTCCAACATGGTGCCACCGCTTGTGACCACCACTACACGGGCGCCTTTGCTCAAGGCCTGTTCCATGGCGGCGATGGTCTCTTCGGTATTGCCGCTGTAGCTGCAGGCGATCACCAGGCTCTTGTGGTTCACATAGCCTGGCAGGTAGTAATTGTGGTAGACCTCGATGGGGCACTTGGCCTCCTTGTGCACGAGCTGTGCGGCGATCTTGCCGCCGATGCCACTTCCGCCCAAGCCGGTGACGACTACGTTGGCGTAAGGCCCACCCGGGGCTTTCAATTGGGCTTTGCGGCCGATCTCCAGGGCTTCTTTCAGTTGCTTCGGGAAGGCTTCAATGAGCTGTTGCATCGTGCTGGTGCTGGTACGGGGTCAAAAGTAGTGGCGTCTTACGGGATCGAGGGAGGAAGGGTTAGCCTTTGGTCCGGAGCTTACGCCTCGGGTTCTGGCGCGTATGAAAGACACGGATGATCCTGAGCACATCCCGATGCACGACATAGACTATCAAGTATGGGAAACGCTCCACGGGGAACTGCCGGATACTACCCTTGACCAGAGCCCCGCCGTTCGGATGTTCTTGGACGAAGCGGAGCGCTATGCTCAATTCATCGATAAAGGCCAGAGCAAGGGGTGGGCTGATCGTGGCATAGTAGGCCTTTGCGTTTTTCGCATCCTGGGCGGCCTGGGGGGACAGAACCACCGCAAGGCTCATTTCCCCAAGGACTTGAGGAGACCGGCGCGTACCTCTTTCCACGGAATGCCCTTGATCGTTCCCTTCTGCATGGCGTCAGAAATTGCCTCGAACTCGGCGATCTCAGTTTCAGTGAAATGCTGGATCTGACCGGCCATTAAGACGTGATCGATAATATCCAGCGTCTTGGCATCCGTGGTATCCAGCACTCGTTTGGCCAGTTCGATCCGTTTGTCTTGAAGCTTACCCATGGTACAACAAAGGTATGGCCGGTATCTTCGCGGCCCGCTCACCGATGGGCGCCGCCATTTCGCTGAACAAACCATGTCCACACAGGTCCTTTCCGAACAGGAGATCGTGCGGCGCGAAGCCCTGAACAAGCTGCGCGCCCTCGGCATCGAGCCCTTCCCCGCCGCCCAATTCCCCGTGTCGCACACGGTGGTGAAGGTGAAGGAAGCGTTCAAGGAAGTAGGCCATTCCCCCGAAGGCCAACAACCAGAGGCCAATGTGGTGCTCGCCGGCCGCCTGATGAGCGTGCGTGTCATGGGCAAGGCCAGCTTCGCCGTACTGCGCGATGCCACCGGCGATCAGCAGATCTATGTGAATCGGGACGAGATCGCCCCGGGCGAGGACAAAACGCTCTACAACGAGGTCTTCAAGAAGCTCCTGCACCTTGGCGACTTCATTGGCGTGAAGGGGTTCATGTTCCGCACGCAGACCGGTGAGCTCACCCTGCACGTGAAGGAGTTGACCGTGCTCGCGAAGAGCCTGCGCCCACTGCCCGTGGTGAAGACCGATGACCAGGGCAATGTCCACGACGCGTTCACCGATCCCGAGCTGCGCTATCGCATGCGCTACGTAGACCTTATCGTCAATCCACAGGTCAAGGACACCTTCCTGAAGCGCACCCGCATCTTCAATGCCATGCGCGAGTCGTTCCAAGAGGCCGGATACATCGAGGTGGATACGCCGGTGATGCAGCCCATACCCGGCGGTGCCGCAGCACGTCCCTTCATCACCCACCACAATGCGTTGGATGTGCCGTTCTACCTGCGGATCGCGAACGAGCTTTACTTGAAGCGCTGCATCGTGGGCGGCTTCGATGGTGTGTTCGAGTTCAGCCGGAACTTCCGCAACGAAGGAATGGACCGCACGCACAACCCCGAGTTCACCGTGATGGAGCTCTATGTGGCGTATAAGGACTACTTGTGGATGATGGACTTCATCGAAGGGGTCTTCCGCAAGGTGGCCACAGCGGCGAACGGATCCCCCAAGGCCAATTTCCAAGGAAAGGAGATCGACTTCGGCCAGCCCTTCCGACGGATCACCATGTGCGGCGCGATCCAGGAGAAGACCGGCGTGGACGTACTGAATGCGGATGAGAAGACCATCGGCGAGTTGTGCAAGAAGCACGGCGTGGAGATCACCGTGGCCATGGGCAAAGGCAAGTTGATCGACGAGTTGTTCAGCGAATTGGTGCAGCCGGAGTTGATCCAGCCCACCTTCGTCATGGACTTCCCAGTGGAGATGAGCCCGCTCTGCAAGAAACACCGCGACGATGACCGCCTCACCGAACGCTTCGAGCTCTACGTGGCCGGATTCGAAGTGGGCAACGCCTACAGCGAGCTGAACGATCCGATCGATCAGCGCGAACGTTTCGAAGAACAATTGAAACTGATGGAACGTGGCGACGACGAGGCCATGTTCATCGACCAGGATTTCCTGCGTGCGCTGGAGTACGGCATGCCGCCCACTTCAGGCATCGGCATCGGCATGGACCGTTTGGTGATGCTGCTGACGGACAATCCCGCGATCCAGGAGGTGCTGTTGTTCCCGCAGATGCGGCCGGAGAAGTTCGACTAGTCGAAGCGGTAACGCCACACCATCGCCGGTGTACCGCGATGCACCGTGTCCTTCTCGTACGTCATCCCATTGCGTTTCGCAACGGCCTGGCTCGCGGAATTCTCGTGATCGATGAGTGAAATGACCGAGGTTGCACACTGGTGTTTTCGTGCGAATTCCTTGCAGGCCACTGCGGCCTCCGTGGCATAGCCCTTGCCCCAGGCTGACGGGATCAGGTGGTAGCCGATCTCCAACTCGTCCACGCCATCCACCACCTGTGTCAGTAGCCCGATCATCCCGAGGGGTTCGCCGCTGGCTCTTGCCATGATGGCATTAAGGCCCGAGCCGTCTTGGGCTCTACGGTCCAAACTCCGTTGGATGAACTCGCGGCAACTCGCTTCACTGCCAACAGTTAGGGACATGAAGCGGACGGCCTCGGCACTGTTGATGTATCCCATCCACCAGGAAAGATCATCCAGGCTGGTATGCCGGAAGATGAGCCGCTCGGTGGTGAGGCCTTCCATCGAAGGTATGGGCTTGCGCATGGAGTTTTTGGATCGGTTGGGCGAGATCAAGCCTTATTGGCCTCCAAAGTTGGCTGATCGTTGACGAACCGGTTCGGGTCCGATGGTTACATTCGCCGAGCAAACACGCACACTAACAACGCATGAAACACATTACACGCGCGGTCCTCGGGATCTTTCTGGCCGGTAGCCTCGGGCTGGCATCCACCAATGTCCATGGCCAATGCACCACTTGGGTGAATCCCTCCGAAACCGGTGGTTGGACGGATTTCAACACGACTTTCGGTGGCGCCCCTTGCGATGACGGCACGGGATGCCCCTTCAACGAGATCACGGACTTCGAGATCTTCGCTGATGAGGCCTATTCCATGACGGGTATCCAGCAGGGAGGTAGCTACACCTTCAGCGCCTGCAACGGGGAGGCCGGACCTGGTACCGGCGGAACCGCTTGGGACATCGAGTTCACCATCATCGCTCCGAGCGGTGCCGTGGATGCTTCTGGTCTTAACGAGGGTTCCGTTTGTGAGCTCACCTGGACCGCTAGCGAGTCTGGCGATTACCTCATCGTGGTGAGCGAGGTCGGTGCTTGCGGTACGAGCACGAACGACGCCACCAACAACGGGTTCCCCGCCATCACCTGCAACGGTGTGAACTGTGCCCCTGCTCAGCCTGGTTGCACCACCTGGTTGAACCCGAGCGCCACCGGAGGTTGGTCTGATTTCAACACGGCTTTCGGAGGCGCCCCTGTGGCGGCTGAAGGCGTATGCCCAGTGAATGAGATCACCGATTTCGAGGTGTTCGCCGATGAAGCATACGCGATGGACAACGTCGTGGAAGGACAAGGCTACACCTTCAGCGCCTGCAACGGTGCTGGTGGAGCAGGTACGGGTGGAGCGGCTTGGACGTTGCAGATCACGGTCATCAATCCTGATGGTATCGTTGATGCCTTCGGTCTGGACGGTGGCTCCAATTGCGCCCTGACCTGGGTGGCAAGCGCTTCGGGTACCTACTTGATCGTGGTGAGCGAAGAGGGCGCCTGCGGAACCAGCACCAACAACGCTACGGCCAACGGCTTCCCCGCCATCACCTGCATCACCAACACCGGTATCGGCCAAGTGTCTGCTGTGGGCGGTGCCTTCCGCATCTTCCCGAACCCCACCAACGGGCTCTTCTCCGTTGACCTGCAGGGCGTGACGCTTGGTGCTAACGATCGTATGGAGGTGCTCGACATCAGCGGTCGTCGCGTGATGAGCGAGCAGCTCCGCAATGGCGAAGTGCTGAAGCAGATCGACCTTACGGCGCAGCCTGCCGGTTCCTACTTCGTGAACATCCACCAGAGCGATCGCGTGCTCCGCGAGAAACTGGTGCTCGTGAAGAACTGAACCGAGGCTCCAACGCCGCACTGAAAGGGGCTGTCCACACATGGACAGCCCCTTTCCTTTTCTGACACCACCTGGGCCGTGGAACCCGGCCGTTCTGCAGCGGTCGCTAATGCCTCAGTGCGCGATGCGCTCCACCCGTTCCATGGTGTCACCCACTTGGAGGTTCCATACCACCTCCATGCCCTGCACCACTTCGCCGAAGCGGGTATACCGACCGTCGAGGTGTGGTGCTGCGCTAGGGGTGATGAAGAACTGGCAGCTCTCCGTGTCTCTTCCGGCGGAGGCTAGGCCAACGGATCCGGCGGAGAATGGCTTGCGGCCGATCTCCGTGCGCAACGTCCAAGGCATGCCACCATAGCCGTCACCACGCGGACAACCGCCTTGCACCACGAAGTTCGGCACCATGCGATGGAAGGCTTTTCCGTTGTAGTAACCAGCGGCCACCAACGAGTCGAAGGCCAAACAGCTGCCGGGGCATTCATCCACATCCGTGGCGATGATGATCTCGCCTTTCGTCGTTACGATACGGTAGCGTTGACCTTGTGCGAGGGCTCGCAATTTCACCGGGTCGATCGGGTGGTTGAACGGAGGCGCTTGGTGCGCGATGGCTTGCTTTCCGCTACGCTTGGTCGCCAGATCATCCAACAGTTGCACTGCTTCCAGATCGCGCAAGGGATGGAGGGATGCCCTTGCTTGGCGTTCGATGGTTTCGGGGATCAGCACGAGTAACTTGTCAGCATCAAAGCTGCCGAGCTTCTCGGCAGCGGCACAGATCAAGCCTGGATCACCGCTGCTGAAGATGCTATGCCAAAAGGGAGCCGCTTCGCGCAGCTGCATATCGGGTGTGACTGCCCGTGGCATCCGTAGCGCCCACAGGTTCCGATCGGCCATTACGCCGAATGCCGCCTGCCTGATGATGGGATGCGCATCACTGAACACCAACTTCTCGAGGTCGGCATCACGGTAGTCATCATCCACCATGCTCCGCGCCTTGATGCGTTCGGCTTCGGCATACGGGTTCGTTGATGTGTCCGTCTTCAGGACGTGGAACGCCTTTTTCTTCATCTCGTTGTTGTAGGCCATCAGTCCGCCGACCCTGAACTTGGTCAAAGCATCGAACCATCGATCGTTCTCCGTCACGGACCAATATGAACCACCATTGCTGAAGACACCACCGTTGAGTAGCGATCCCAACGCCGCCGTGCGCACAGCAGGGATCGGGTCGTCCACCCAAGCGAGCAACGAGTCGCGTGATCGTGCATCGGGCTGATGCCCTAATGCCGTAATGGCGGAGATGCGCACGGGAAGAGGATGATGGCGACTTGCCGCAGCAATTAACATGGTCGTCCGATGTGCGCCCGGAATGAACTGTAGTGCGCGCAGGAGCGGTGCTTTCGCTTCGGGGTCCCTCTCTTCTTCCGCGGCACGCAACACCAAAGCGCTATCCTGCAGCAGCACGTTCAAGGGCAGTCGCCGGATGGCATCGGCCGCGCGCACGCGCTCCTGACCGCTGCTACGCTCCAGGTAATACACGGCGGGGGCTACCTCTTTGAGCTTGCCGCGTCGCTGAAGGCTTAGGAACGTCGCCCGCAAGTGTGCGCGATGCACGATGCTGTCACGTTCCAAGGCCGCGCGTTCGGCCATGCTATCCACGGTGCTTTCGTTCGCGATGAACCCGAGCGCGAAGACCGCGTTCATCCGGACCTCGACCTCACGATCTTGTAGCGCCTCCAATAAGCAGGGCATCGAAGCCGAGTCCTGAACGGATGCGAAGGCTAGGGCCGCAGCCGCGCGCACCGTGGCAGAGCTGTCTTTCAGCAGAGCGCACAACGTTTCAACGTTGCGATGCTCTTGTGCCTCTAGCACAGGCCACAGGCGCGCATCCGACCATCGGTTCGGTGGAGCCGCCGGTGGTTGGCCGGGTGTAGTGCAGGCTCCAAGGAGCAGTGCGGCAAGAATTGGCAGGAGCAGGGTGCGCATGGTCGACGAAGATCGCCCGGTTCGTGCAAGTACAGCTCGCGATGTGTGGCGATGCGTCGGGAGACCCGCGCATCACTTCCCGAAGTCCAACGCAGGGCGCTTCGCGAAAAGGTTCGTCAGGTCCCAGCCGAGGTAGCGCAAGGCGGCAAGGAGCACCATGCTGGCCGTGGCCTCATCGATATTGCCAACGAAGGGAAGGTTATCCGGCAGGAACTCGAAGATACCCAGGGTGGGGTTCAGGAGGTAGAGCAGTGCGGCAACGCCTGCAAGGACGACAAGGAATTTTTTCATGGCGATGAGGTCATGCAACAGTCATACCAACGCAGCGTCTGTCACCGTGCGTATGGCTGGGGTAATTTCGCACCCGTGATGAAGAACCTCTTTCTGCCCGCTTGCGCCTTCTTGTCGATGACCGGTTATGCGCAACTGAAGTCCGACACCGATGTGCTCGATCAGATGCGCTACGATGTGCAATACCTCGCCAGCGACCTGCTCGAGGGGCGCGAAGCGGGCACCAAGGGCGAGCGGTTGGCTGTCGACTACATCGCTGGCAAGTTCAGCACCATCGGATTGATGCCTTACGGCGACAGCGCCACGTACATCCAATCCTTCACGTTCAACGCCGACCCCGTGCTCGGACCGAACAACACCCTTCAGATCGGCCGGGTGAAACTGAAGTTGGAGGACCAGTTCGCTGTATTGCCGTTCAGCGCATCCAGTGTGGCGCGCGCCAAGGTGAAGAAGGTCGGCTACGGGATCCACGCCCCCGAGTTGAATTACGATGACTACAAGGATGAGGATGTGAAGGGCTGGGTGGTCGCCATCGCCATCGGCTCACCCGATGGCATCCACCCGCACAGCAAGTACCTCGCCTACCACGATCTGCGTACACGTGCCGAGGTGGCTGCTTCGCAGGGCGCCGTCGGTGTGATCTTCTACAACGATGATAAAGCGGTGGAGGATCCCAGTCTGCGGCTATCGGCGAAAGTGAAACCGTGCGCCCTGCCGGTGCTCTTCTTGAAAGGCGATTCTTACCACGAGCACCTGATCACCGGCAACCCGTTCATCGCACAGACGGATATCCTCCGCGAACAACGCACGGCGTACAATGTCGTCGGGTTGCTTGACAAGGGGAAAGAGAACGTGGTCGTGATCGGCGCGCACCTCGACCACTTGGGCTGGGGTGACGAAGGATCGTTGCACCGCGGGGAGAAAGCCATCCACAACGGCGCCGATGACAATGCAAGTGGAATAGCCGTGATGCTCGCACTCGCCGCAGACCTGGCGGAGATGGACCAGGCCAATGCGAACGACTACCTCTTCATCGCCTTCAGCGGTGAGGAGAAAGGGCTCTATGGCTCGAACCACTGGACGAAACACCCGACCCTGCCGATCAGCACGCTTAACTACATGATCAACCTGGACATGGTCGGTCGGTTGGATACGAGCAATGTGATCGGTGTGAACGGGGTTGGAACTTCTCCCGCGTGGGCCGAGGTGGACCGCACCCTCATCGGAGGACTAAAACCCAAGACCACTACGAGCGGTATCGGACCGAGTGACCATACGAGCTTCTACCTGCAGGGGATCCCGGCCATCCACTTCTTCACCGGGACACATGCCGATTACCACAAACCCAGCGACGATATCGAGAAGATCGACTTTCCCGGTATGCTGAAGGTGACCCGGTACATCGAATCGTTGATCACCTCGTTGAACGACGATGGCAAGCTCATCTTTACGAAGACCGAAGAGGTGAACACCGAGAACACCCCGCGGTTCAAAGTGACGTTGGGCGTGGTGCCTGACTACCTCTATGACGGCAAGGGCATGCGCATCGATGGTATCACCGAAGGGAAACCCGCAGCCGCCGCTGGATTGAAAGTGGGCGATGTGGTGGTGAAGCTCGGAGCCATAGAGGTCACCGATATGATGGCCTACATGAAGGGGCTTGCGAACTTCAACAAAGGCGACACGGCGCCCATCAAGGTGTTGCGCGAGGGCAAGGAGGTGGAGACCACAGTGACCTTCTAAGGGCTCGCCAAGCACTGGATAACACCGTAGGCATCCTCCGATCATCGCGGTTCGATGCACGGGTTCTCCTCCGCATCACCGAACTTCACGCCCCATGAGCAACGCGCAACGGATCGCGGTCATTGGAGCCGGTAGCTGGGGCACCGCCCTGGTGAAATTGCTTGCCACTACACAGGATAAGGTGGGCTGGTGGGTGCGTAAGCCCGCTACCATCGACCATATCCGCAAATACGGCCATAACCCGGACTACATCAGCGCCGCACAGTTCGACCCAGAGCGGTTGGCGATGGATAGTGACATCCATGCGGTGGTGAAGAACGCCGACGTGCTGGTGCTTGCTGTGCCCAGCGCCTTCTTGAAAGGTGCCTTGGACCAATTCGCGACCGGCGAGCTTCAGGGCAAGACGATCTACAGTGCGGTGAAGGGCATCGTGCCGGAGACGAACCAGATCGTGGGCGAGTACCTTTTCCAGCATTGGGGCATTGCGGAGAACGATTTCGGAGTGATCTGTGGGCCATGCCACGCGGAAGAGGTGGCCATGGAACGGCTGAGCTATCTGACCATCGCCTGCCAGGATCAGCAGAAGGCGGGCGCCATGGCCAAGGCGCTGAGCGGCCGTTTCCTGAAGACCACCCTAAGCGACGACATCTACGGCACGGAATACGGCGCTATCCTGAAGAACGTGGTGGCGGTGTGCGCCGGTATCAGTGTGGGCCTTGGGTATGGCGACAACTTCCGGGCTGTCCTGGTGAGTCGGGCCATTCAGGAGATCGCGCGTTTCGTGCAGGCGGTGCATCCCATCCAACGCGACATCAACGAGCCGGCCTATCTCGGCGACCTGCTCGTTACCGCCTACTCCACGTTCAGCCGCAACCGTGAGTTCGGTACCATGGTAGGCAAGGGCTACAGCGTAAAGGCCGCGCAGCTCGAGATGAACATGGTGGCCGAAGGCTACTACGCGGTGAAGTGCGTACACGAGATCAACCAGAAGTTGAAGGCGGACATGCCCATCACCGAAGCCACCTATCGTATGCTCTACGAGAAAATGGCGCCCAGTATGGAGATGCGCCTCCTGAGCGATCGGCTGGCTTGAGGACCTAGGGCACCCAGCCTTGGGAGCGCAATAGCGCATATCCTCCGCTGATGACAAGCACGAGGCCGATACCTCGGAAGAGCCTGCGCAGCCCGGTGGGAGTGAGCCGTTCCTGAGCCTTCACGCCCATCCGCACCAGGATCATCAAGAGTACGATGGCGCCTACGAAGGCACCCGTTGCGAACCCGAGCAATTCCAGCACGCTCGATCCGTCCATACCCCAGGACACCACCATGAGCCGAACGCCGCACCAGAACAGGAGCAGTTGTGGATTCGCGAAACCGAGCAGCAGCCCGCGCCGTAGGTCCCCGGTGAGCTTGTCCTCGCCCACGGCGGCTTGCTTGGGCTGGTAGATCAACAGGAAGTACAGGCCAAGAAGGAGAAGGATGGAAGCCACCACCAAGGTGATGCCCATGGTACCCATGCCGAGCACCTGCACCAACCATCCTGCACCAACGAATGCCACGCTGGCGTAAACGAATTCGGGGATCGCACCACCCAGGGCCATGCGCCTGCCCGCGAGCCGACCCCACTTGATCGTGTGCGCCAGTACAGCGGTATTCACCACACCGGCCTGCAATGAGCCGATGAAACTGGCCGCCGTGGCCACGAGAAAGAGCGATAAGACATCCACTTCCGCAAATTTGCGCTGTATTCACCATGGCACGACTACGCTTCCACTGGGATTTCTTCGGACCCGATGCTTCGGGAACCGCCGAGCACTTCCTGCACCATGTGGACGAGTTCTGCGCGCGCAATGGTATCGCGGGCCATCGCCATTGGGTCACGAAGTTGCCGGTAAAGGTCTCCGCCACACTGGAGTGCGATGAGGCCTACCTGAAGATCGTGCGCGACGCGTTGCGCCCCAAGCGTGCCGAAAGGGTGCTGGAGGGTTGACCGCCGGAACCGGAACATTTTTTTCCAAGGGGATCGTCAGGTCCTTTCGGGCTGCGCGACCATCGACCCGGTATCGCGCTCAAAAGGGCGGGATGGCCCACCATGATGATACGCACCTTGATCCTCCTTCTGATCACGCACGTCCACTTCAGCTTGGCGGGGGCGCAACCGCTGCCTTATTACAATGTGGATGACGATGGCCTTTGGTTGGAGGGTTATGACCCTGTAGCCTACTTCGTTGACGGCAAGGCTACGGAAGGCCAAGCGCGCTACGCCTTCACCTACGACGGTGCACGGTTCCACTTCGCTTCGCAAGCGCATTTGGACCTGTTCAAGCGCGCACCGCAACGCTACCTGCCTCAGTATGGAGGCTATTGCGCCTATGCCATGGGGGCCAACGATGAAAAGGTGGAGGTGGATCCGGAGACCTTCAAATTGAAGGGTGGCAAGCTCTTCCTCTTCTATAACGCGTTCTTCAACAATACGCTCACCACTTGGAACAAGGACGAGCTTCGGTTGAACACCGCCGCCGATGCGAATTGGAAGAAGTTCGTCCACAAGAAATGACCTTCCTAGAAACACACGACCGACCCATGAACCTGCTGCTCCACCTGCCCCGTATCGCTGCGGCGATCATCCTCCTTCAAACGCTCTACTTCAAGTTCTCGGCTGCGCCTGAATCGGTATACATCTTCTCCACCCTGGGGATGGAGCCCTGGGGCCGCATCGGATCAGGGATCGCAGAACTGATCGCGGCGGTGGCCTTGTTGACGGTACGGTGGAGCTGGGCTGGAGCCGCCGTGGCCATAGGGATCATGATCGGCGCTATCGGTGCGCACCTCACCGTTCTGGGGATCGTCGTTCAAGATGACGGTGGAACGCTTTTCATCCTGGCCATCAGTGTGCTGTTGCTATCTACATTCGTCCTCTTTCGTTCGCGAAAGCGCGCCATGGATCAATTGCACCAATGGACCGGTGTTTCCCTCTTTAGCAAGTCATCCAACTGATCGGCGGGTCTTATTGATGCTCGCCAGCACCACATGAAGACCTTGGTCGATCACAACATCGCCGTGCTTGCGCAAGTGGATGGCATACTGGAACAACTCGATGACCAAGAGCTCACGCGTGGGCATGCGCTCTTCTTCGGAAGCAGTATCGGACAACACCTGCGCCATATCCTGGAGTTCTACCAGTGTCTGCTGGCCGCAGTGCATACGGGAACGTTCAGTTATGATCGTCGAATGCGTGATCCGAACATCGAGACGGAAGTGGCTGCCGCGCGAGCTTCGGTGGCATGGAGTACCCGCGAGTTGATCCAACTCGGGATGGACCAGCCGTTGAAGATGGATGCTGACCTGCCTGGTATTCCCTTGGGTATCGGCGCCACCACCACCCTCAAGCGCGAACTGTTGTACCTCGCGGATCACGGCGTGCACCACCTTGCCATGGTCCGCATCGCGTTGGAGCAGGCATTGCCACATGTGGTCCTGCCGGGTCAGTTGGGCGTTGCCGTGTCCACGCAGAACCATCGGCAACACTGAACGCAGGGGATGCGCGTATTGAGGCTTTGGCGCGAACGCCTGAACCACGAATATTGGCCGTGGCCTCTGATCTATCTGCCGGTATTCCCCGTTGCGCTCTGGCATGCTGTACGCACGGGTAGAGGTGCCTTCTTCACCAATGTGAATCCCGGGATCGACCTTGGAGGTTTCTTCGGCGAGCGGAAATCAGAGATCCTCGCGCGGCTGCCGCGGTGCGCGTATCCGACCACCCTGTTGGTAGAGCCGGGTACGCCCTTCCATGCGGTGGAAGAGCGTATGCGCGAAGTCCGGCTCACGCTGCCCTTGATCATGAAACCAGACGTGGGCGAGCGCGGCACCGGTGTAATGGTGGTGAGGAACACCGATGAACTCCGCGCCCTGCTCAGCGATACGCATCAGCCACAACTCTTGCAGGAGTTGGTGACATGGCCAGCGGAGTTCGGTCTGATGTTCGTGAAGGATCCGACAAGCCAACGCACCACATTGCTTTCGATCACCGCCAAGACTTTCCTTTCCGTCACCGGTGATGGCCGGTCTTCCGTCGAGGACCTGTTGAAGCGCACATGGCGGGGAACCAAGCAAGTGCAACGGCTGCGGGAGTACCGAAAGGAGCTTTTGGATTCCATACCGGGTGCGGGAGAGGGCGTCGTGGTGGAACCCATCGGGAACCATTGCAGAGGCACCGTTTTCCGCGATGGACGAGGCCTGGCGACCGTGGAACTCGAGCGTGCAGTGGATGGTATCCTCGCTCGCGCAGAGGGCATACATTACGGTAGGCTCGATGTGCGATCCCCCAACGAAGAGGCGCTGAAGCAAGGGCGGTTCCTGGTGATGGAACTCAATGGTGTGACTTCGGAGCCGGGCCATATCTATGATCCCTCCTTCACCATCTTCCAATGTTGGAAGGAACTACTCCGGCATGTCTCACATATCCCGCCACTGAGCGATGCATTGCGCTCGCAAGGTCATCAGCCCGTGTCGTTCCGTGTATTGCGGGATCGGTACCGCTCGTACTTCAAGACAGCACCTTAGCGAACGAAACGCACTGAACCATGCTGCTCACCGGCCCACAGCTCCACCACGTACACCCCTGCGGCCAGGTCCTTTAGCGAATGTTGAAGGGAGTGGTTACCCGCAGGGAGTCGTGCTTCGAAGAGGGTGCTGACCACGCGACCGTTCGTGTCCAGGAGACTTAGATGGACCATTCCCGAGTTGCGCAATTCGAGAGTGGTCGTGAGAACCTGACCGTCCGGAGAAAGAGTGGTAGACAAGGGTTCAAGAGCCTCTTCACCGGCGGCGATGCCGTTGTTCGTGTCGCGCACCAAGAGCACCTTGAACGTTCGGGTGGTGGCATCGCTCTGGGTGCCCGTGTTGGTGAAGAAGATGTTCGCCGCACTGCTTTCTATGCCCCCTACGATGTGGCCTGCCACGACCGTGTCCTCCATGAGTTGATCCAGATCGATGATGTCATCGAAGGAGGTGGCCACGTCGGCTGCACGGATGAACTCCGCACTGCTTCCCAATAATGCAGGCATGTGACCAATGGCGGTCTCTTGCATGGCTCCGGAACCCGAACGCGTGACCCGGCTGATCGTGTTCACGAAAGGTACGTTCACATCGTCCGACAACTGACCGTTCTCATCGAAGTAGTAGCGTCCTATTCCGCCGAAGAAGATGGTATGCATCGTATTCGCTGCGTTCGAATAGGCAGGTAGATGCGCAGTGTGGTATTGATCCAGTAGTTGCTCGAAATCCGGCACTACGGTGTAGCCGCTCGCATCCACATCAACGGCGTTCAACCACGGGATATCCTCGGCATATTGGAACACGCCGCTGAACGCGGTGTAGCCGTTCGCGCCATTGGGGAAGACCTGGGGGACCAAGTTGTAGTCGCGGCGGTGAAGGTTCGCGGTATCCACGGTCTCCGCATAATTCGTCAAGGCTAGCGCGGTGCCGTCATCGGATATCCTAAAACGACGGATGGCGTTGGTGTATTCCTGGATGAAACCGGGACCGAAGTCCGGCCCCATCGGATTATACCGCCCGGTGAACCGTTGACCGCCCACAAGCAGGAAGTCCTCATCGATAAGACCAAGTCCCCCGCCTGTTACGGCCAACCGATCATCCACGAGGTACCGGAAGTGCGGCACTAGGGACTGACCGGCCTTGATCGCAGTGATGGCGCCGGGTACGTTGATGGCGCTCATCAGCGGGTGCGTGATATGGTCGTTCGCCGTGGCCGAGTAACCGTATCCTCCCAGCACGTACAGCACATCACCGCGCTGGCCGAACTCGGGGTTCGTGCTTTGAAGCTGTTCGAACTGGGCGGTCGGGAGTGTGTTCAGTGCCGCGCTCCAAACCTGCCCAAGTGCGGGGTTCACCACGTAGGCCATGGTGTTGTTGTCCGCGGCGAGGAAGGCTGCGAAAGGTTGGCGGCGATGTAATCCATCCGTCCGTCCTCCCACCAAGAGCCATTCGCCTTCATGCTGTCCCCAAGCGAAGGATTGAAGACTTGGCATCCCCGGTATCGCGATCTCTTGTAGAACGACGCGACGGTCTCCAAGATCCTGGGCCGCTGCGTGCTGGACCAAAAGGAGGGTGAACAGGAGGGGAGCTAGGAAGCGCATCGGGAAAGTATCTGTGCAAAGGTCCCGCGCTCGCAGATCACCGGTGGTGATGATCGTCACGCTCTTGACCCTACTTCAGCACCCAACGCAGCACCTTTTCCTTCAAGGAGGTGTAGGGTGGGTATTGGATGCCTGGCTCGATCAAGGTGCTCCCGTGTACGATGGGCTTGTGATGCGAGAAAAGGTCGAAGGTGGCTTTGCCATGGTAGCGACCCATGCCGCTATTGCCCACACCGCCTACGGTGAGGTGTGGGTTGCCGAACTGCAACATGCAGTGGTTGATGCAACCACCACCGAAGGCGATGTTCTCGGTGAAGTAGCGTTGTGTTCTCCGTGCGTTGCTGAATACGTAGAGGGCCAACGGATGCGGGTTGTGCGCGACAATGGATAGCACTTCTTCTCGTTCGCTCCACGGAAGCACGGGCAGCACAGGGCCGAAGATCTCCTCCTGCATCGGTGGACTATCCAACGGCACATCCGTCAGGAGCGTGGGCGCGATGTAACGGTCAGCGGCATCGTGCTCCCCACCGACATGGATGTGACCATGCTGGAGGTAGCTCTTCACCGTGTGGAATCGCTTCTCATTCACCATCCGAGCGAAGTGCGGGCTCTGTTGCGGATCCGGGCCGTAGTAACGCCGGATGTGGTCAGTGGCCGATGCGAGGAAGCGCTCCATGACGTCGCGGTGCACCAAGGCATGGTCCGCTGCGACACAGGTCTGTCCCGCGTTGAAGAACCTGCTCCAGACGATGCGTTGTGCTGCCCGCTCCACATCGCTAGTCCGGTCCACGATCGCGGGGCTTTTACCGCCGAGCTCCAGGGTGACCGGTGTCAAGTGCTGTGCGGCCATCGCCATGATCCGCTTTCCCACACCAGGACTACCCGTGAAGAAGATGTGGTCGAACCGGAAGGGCTCGATCAGCTTGGGCCCGACCTCGCTGCCTGCGCCAAGCACCACCCGGACATGCTCGGGTACGTAGATGGAGGCGAGGAGACGTGCCACCACCGCAGCCGTGGCTGGGGCCTGGTCACTCGGTTTCAGCACCACGCAGTTGCCGGCGGCAAGAGCTCCCACCAAGGGTGCAAGCGCAAGCAGTACCGGGTAGTTCCAAGGCGCGATGATGAGCACCACACCCAGGGGCTCGGTGTGGACCACGCTGCGTGAGACTTGCAAGGCCAACGGGGTCGAATGCGTGTGCGGACGCATCCATTCCTGCAGATGCTGAAGAGCGTGGTCGATCTCCGCATGGACCAGACCGATGTCCGCTACATAGGCTTCGAAGCGAGGCTTGCGCATGTCGGAACGCATCGCTGCGAGGAGTTCTTCCTCATGCGCCTTCACCGCATTCCGCAGATCGAGCAATGCCTTCCTGCGCGCCACGTAGGGCTTGGTGCTCCCTCGTGCGAAATGTTCACGTAGGGAAGGTATCCAGGTGATCGGGTCTTCCACCCTGCGAAGGAACGCACTACCGGATCAGATCGCGCAGTCGTACGAGTTCATAGCTGGGGTCACACTGGAAAAGGTGTTTCAGGATGCCCATATGCCCTGCGCCGAACACCACCAGAATGCGGTCCTCCGGACCCGAGGTGATGTCTTGGATGTTGCGGTAGATACGCAGGTTGCGGCTGTACCAATGAATGGCGTGTACGTCGGCGCCACGGTGGCCGGGCAGCTTGAAGTAGCCGTTGAGGTACGCGCCGTAGTCACGGTCGAGTGCATGATCGTCGTTCATGGCGAGGAAGATCTCCAAGAGGCTATTGTCCTTCTTCGCACCGTCCATGGCATCGTACCAAGCGTCATAACGTTGAGAGATGTCATCCGTTCCTCCGAAGGACCAACCATCGTAGAGGCTGTCCAGCCACGGTTTGTAGCGCATGCTATCCGGACCGTTGTATAGTTCCATCACCAAGGGCATGGCATCCACGGCATACATCGTGTCCAGTTGGGCACGCTCCATCATACGGAAGCCGATCTGATAGAATTCGTTCCGGCCCAACTTGCGTTCGCCCCGCCGGTATTCGTTGTATTCGTGCATCAGCCAACCACCCTGTGTTTCCACGCACAGCTTGGTGGGCTTGAAGCGCATCACCACATCCAATAACTCGTTCAGCTCTTGTTGGCGCTGTGGCGAAAGCACATCCACACGATCGTCCATCGCGGTGACGTGCGCATCAAGGTCCGGATAGCCGAAGTGGAAGGTGCCGAGCAGCAGTACCTGTGCTTGTGGCTGGTTGCCGATGAGGATGCTGTCCGGATCGGGCATCGTGCCCTGTGCGGTAACGGTCGATGTGATGAGTATCGTGGCCGATAGGAGAACACGTGCGGTGAGGCGCATGATGCTGGAATTGGTTCGACAAGGCTAGGGGAGCCAAGGCGCGTCCGTGTCGGCGGATCGGCGGAACAGCACCGCGATCGGCCAACGGGCATTTCCGGTCTGCGGGCGGTTCGCAGATCGGAACAGGGGATCTGCCGATCCCTTGCACCCGCAAGTCGCGTACAGCGGTAGTTTCGGTGCTTGATGGCATCTGGCACACACTTGTCGCTCTTTCTGCCCGGCGGCCAGTTCCGCATAGGCACCGTGCTCTTGCTGCATGCGGGCTTCGGCCTGCTTTTGGGCTTGGGCACCAATGTCATTTGGTGGATACGCACCGGTGATGCCGCGCCTATGGTCAGCGTCTATTCGTTCTTGTTCGCATCGTATCATGCCACCACCGCTTTTACCATGCATATGGCTGTTCTGCGCGCCAGCCGTGAACGCGGGAAGCATCTACTTAGGATGGGCACCGGGCTCTTCGCGTGCATGCTGCTGTTCATTGTCGTGCGCTGGATCGGTGATCAATGGCTGATGCCCGTGATCGGCGAAAAGGCCAACTACCCGTCGCAGGTGACCTTTTTATCCTTCGCGCTGGACAACCTCCTGTATGCGCTGCTGCCCATCGGTTTCGCCACGCTCATTTACTTGGTGGAACAACAACTTGTACAGCACCAGCATCGCACGGAACTGGCCTACCGCGAACGCCTCAGCGAGCTGGACATGCTGCGCGCACGCATGGCGCCGCACTTCCTGTACAACACGCTCAATAATCTCTACGCGCTTTCGCAGCGCAGCGGCACCGACCTCGGCCCACCGCTGATGGACCTTGCCGATCTGATGCGCTACATCTCCAAGCATCAGGACGAGTTCGTCGCGATCGGAGTCGAGATGGAACAGGTGCACCGCTTCATCGCCCTGCAAGCGTTGCGCTACCAACACGCTTTGAACATCCGTATCGTGGTGGACGATGAGCTGCGCAGCATCCGTATTCCTTCCATGGTGCTGCTGCCCCTGTTGGAGAACGCGTTCAAGCACGGCGACCCCTGCGATACGACCACCGCGGTCGAGCTGAGCATCAGCATGGACCGAGGACGCATTCGGATCACCTGCACCAACAAGGTCGGCGGGCATAGCAGTGATGGATCCATTCCAACCGGCAACCATAACCTGCAGCGGCGCATGGAGTTGCTGTTCGGTGAAGGGGCAATGGTCTCTTTCCGCAGCACGGATGATCAACGGTTCGTGGCCGAACTTTCATTTCCATCCTCCGCCTGAACATGGAAACGCTTCGCTGCTTGGTGGTGGACGATGAGCCCCTTGCCGTGGAGGTGCTGGCGGGCTACGTGCAACGCACGCCCGGACTGGTGCTCGCCGCCTCCTTCACCGAGCCCATCGCCGCATTCCGCCGGATGGAACAAGGCGATGTGGATGTGGTGTTCACCGACATCCGTATGCCCGAGCTCAGCGGCCTGCAACTGATCAAACTCGCACAGGACAAGTGCCGCTTCATCATTTCCTCCGCATACGCTGAGCACGCCATCGAAGGCTTCGAACTGGATGTGGTGGACTACCTGCTGAAGCCCGTGCGCTACGAACGATTCCTGTTGGCGGTGGAGAAGCTGCGCGCGCGCACGACCCCTCCTTCCATCGGACCGACTTCCGATCACTTCTTCCTGAAGAGCGGTCATGAAGTACTGCGGATCGACCATGGCGACGTCACGCACATCTCTGCCATGCGCGACTACGTGGCCGTGCATACGCGCAGCAAGGGTCGCATCCTCAGTCTGGAGAACCTGCGCGATCTGGAACAGCGCCTGCCTGCCGATCGCTACTGCCGTATCCACCGTTCGCATATGGTGGCGCTGCATGCCATCGAACGTGTGGAACGCGATCATGTGGTGCTCGCAGGAACGCACTTGCCGGTCAGCGACAGTTATGTGAAGCGGTTGAAGGCGGTGCTTGGACTGCGCTGATCAGGCCGCCAACACAAAGTCCTCGCCTTCCACCAAGCCCCGCCCAGCCAGGAAGCCCGCTATCCGATCCCCCGTACCGCGCTGGCTGATGAAGCTCACGACAAAGGCCTCTCCCGCTGGTGGCAACTCCAAGTGTGGAACGAAAGGTCGATCCGGTACACCACGTCCCTTCACGTCGGTGAACGCGGCTACCGCAATGCCTTCCGCCTCCAACAGCGCGGTCCGCTCCTGGCACAACACACTGGTACCTGCAACGATCACCGGTCGTCCATGGAGCTTGCGCCTCAGCCATCGTGCCAGGTACTTCACCTTGGTGGCGAAGAAGGCATCAACGCTGTAGTTCGCATGCGTGCGGCTCAAGCGACCGGCGTGGTCGTTCCAGGTGAGCAGTTCCCCGGGCAGCTTCGCGAAGCGCACTCCCGCCTCCATCCAACGCAGCCAAAGCTCGTGGTCCTCGGGCAGTGGGCCGGTATCGTAGCCGCCGTGTAACTCCACCAGTTCGCGGCGGAATATCACCGTGGGATGCGCGAGCGGAGCGTCCACGAAGCGCTTCACGTAGTGCTCAGGTGGCGAAAGAAGCGCGTTCTGCCACTGCACGAAGGCCTGCATGCCGCGGTGCTCGGACATCGTACTGGCGAACGATGTGCGTGTACCCAGTACGCCGATCCTGGGATGCGCATCGAGGTAGGCCACTTGTTCCGCCAGGCGTTCAGGGTGGCTGATGTCATCGGCGTCCATGCGGGCGATGTAGGTGCCTTGGGCTCGCGCAAGTCCGGTGTTCAGTGCGTGTGCGATGCCGATACGGGGTTCGTGCAACACACGAATACGTTGATCGCGTTCGGCCCAATGGTGTGCGATGGCCGAACTTCCGTCGGTACTGGCATTGTCGATCAGGAGTAGCTCCCAGTCAGGGTATGTCTGTGCAGCGATACTGGCCACTGCGACATCGATCGTCGTAGCGGAGTTGTGGAAGGGGAGGAGGATGGTGGTCATTCTAACTTGAAGCCAACCCCCGCAACACCACCTCCGCCTTCTTCGCGCCCACCTCGGCCGCCACATCCTCGGGCAGGGCTTCGCGGATGCCTTTGATCGATCCGAATTTCTTGAGCAGCTTCTGCGCCGTACCCGGACCGATCCCTGGGATCTCTTCCAGACCCGTGCGCACGATCCGCTTGCTGCGTTTGCCGCGATGGTGGGTGATGCCGAAGCGGTGCGCTTCGTTCCGCATATGCTGGATCACCCGCAAGCTGCTGCTGCGCTTGTCGATGTGCAGCGGGAAGGGGTCGCCCGGGAAGTAGATCTCCTCCAGTTTCTTCGCGATGCCGATGACCGCCAACTTTCCATGCAAGCCAAGGCGCTCCAATGCGTTCATGGCGGCCCCGAGCTGGCCTTTGCCTCCGTCGATCACCACCAGCTGGGGCAGCGGTTCGCCTTCCGTGATGAGCCGTGCGTAACGACGCTCCACGGCCTCCTCCATGCTCGCGAAATCGTCCGGGCCTTCCACTGTACGGATGTTGAAGTGCCGGTAGTCCTTCTTGCTCGGCTTGGCATCCTTGAAGACCACGCATGCGCTCACAGGGTCCGTGCCCTGCGTGTTGCTGTTGTCGAAGCACTCGATGTGGCGGGGTAGTTCGCTTAGGCGAAGGTCTTCTTTCAACTGTTCGAGCACGCGCGTGGTGCTGGCCTCAGGATCGACCAGGGATTCCTGCTTCTGCTTGTCGGCCATGTAGTACCGGGCGTTGCGCTCGCAGAGTTCCAGCAGCTTCTTCTTGTCGCCGATCTTGGGAACGATGAAGGTGAGGCCGGGCACCTCGATCTCCGGGTCGAAGGGTACGATCGCTTCCGGGGCGGTGCTGTGGTAGCGCTCGCGCAGTTCGGCGATGGCGAGTTGCAGCATCTCCACATCGGTCTCTTCCAACCGCCGTTTCAGCTCGATGGTGATGCCGTTCACGATGGCGCCGTCGATCACCCGCATGTAATTGACGTAGGTGCTCGTAGGGTCGCTCACCAGCCCGTAGATGTCCACGTCGCCGATGTCCGGGTTCACCACGATGCTCTTGGCGCGGTAGTTCTCCAGCCGCTCGATGCGCGAACGGTAGTCCTCCGCTGCCTCGAACTCCAGGCGCTCGGCATGCTCGTGCATCAAGGGCTTCATCACCTTCAACAACCCTGCGACACGCCCTTTCACGATCTCGCGCACCTGGGTGATGTTGGCGTTGTATTCGCGCTCGTCCTGCAACCCTTCGCACGGGCCCTTGCAGTTGCCGATGTGGTATTCCAGGCAACGTTTGTATTTCTGCTGCTCGATGTTCTTGGGCGAAAGGTCATAGTTGCAACTGCGCAACTTGTAGAGCTTGTGGACGAGCTGCAGCACGGTCTTCATGGTGCGCACCCCGGCATACGGCCCGTAGTATTCACTTCCGTCCTTTTCCGGGTTGCGCATGCCTTCCACGCGCGGGAAGCGCTCGTTACGGATGCGGATGAAGGGGAAACTCTTGTCGTCGCGGAGCAGGATGTTGTACCGCGGCTGATGCTGCTTGATCAAGGAGTTCTCCAGCAACAGCGCTTCGAACTCGGTTGGTACGTGGATCACGCGCAGGTCGGCGATCTTGCGGACGAGGATGTTGGTCTTGCCGTCGCTATGCGTTTTGGCGAAGTAGCTGCTGACCCGGTGCCGCAGGTCCTTCGCTTTCCCGACGTAGAGGATGGTGCCCTCGTTATCCAGGAACTGGTAGACCCCCGGGGTGTGCGGGAGCAGTTTCACTTTTTCGCGTACGTCGAGGTCGTGCATCGGGTGGCAAAGATCGGGGATGGGCTGTGCCCGTGGCGATCCGTCTTCTGTCCAAGGCGTTCAACGTGGCGAGTAGCGAGTGAAGGCCCCCAGGCGATAAGCGCCGGACCATGGGGCATTCACTCGCCACTCGCTACTCGCCACTCTCTCCCCTACCTTGGTGCCGCACTTACCTACCCCCATGCAATTCACCGCCGCACAGATCGCTCAGCTCCTCCAAGGCACGGTAGAAGGCGACCCGAACGCCACCGTGAACAAGCTTTCCAAGATCGAAGAGGGTGGGGAGGGCTCTCTTTCCTTTCTGGCGAATCCCGCCTATACCCAATACGTCTATGGCACCACCGCCAGCGTGGTGATCATCGGTAACGCGTTCGAACTGACCGCCCCGGTGAAGACCACCTTGGTGCGGGTGGCCGATGCGCAGGGCGCTTTCGCGAAGGTGCTGGCGATGTACAACACCATCAAACTGGACAAGAAGGGCATCGCGCCTCAGGCGGTCATCGAACCAGGGGCTACCTATGGGGACAACTGCTACATCGGTGCGCTCGCCTACATCGGCGCTAACGCCAAGCTGGGTAACAACGTGAAGATCTACCCCCATGCCTACGTCGGAGACAACGTGACCATCGGTGACAACACCACCGTCTTCGCCAACGTGACGATCTACTCCGATTGTGTGGTGGGTGCCAACTGCATCATCCACAGCGGCACGGTGATCGGCAGCGATGGCTTCCGTTTCGCCACCGGCCCCAACGCGGCGGAGAAGATCCCGCAGATCGGCAATGTGGTGATCGAAGATGATGTGGAGATCGGCGCCAACTGCGCCATCGACCGCGCCACGCTCGGCAGCACCATCCTGCGTCGTGGTGTGAAGTTCGACAACCTCATCCACATTGCGCACAATGTGGAGGTGGGGGAGAACACGTACTACGCAGCGGGTGGTGTGGTGGCGGGCTCCACCAAGATCGGCAAGAACTGCATGTTCAGCGGCCAGGTGGGCATCATCGGTCACTTGAAGATCGCCGATGGCACCATCATCGCGGCGCAGAGCGGCATCAGCAAGGATACCAAAGCGGGCGAGGCGTACATGGGTTCGCCGGCATGGGAGGCCAGCAAGTACAGAAAGAGCTACATCCACTTCCGCAACCTGGACCGCATCGTGGATCGACTGGACAAGGTGGAGAAGGCCATGAAGGGGTGAACGCTCCGATCGGGTGTAAGGAGAAAGGCCGGTGATCACCGGCCTTTCCTTTTGTTCAAGGTGCTGTGTTACGGAAGCTGCTCCACCCGTGTGTTCGTGGGGACAACACCGCCGATGTTCTGCAAGATGATATCCCGGTCGTTGCCCGAACCCGTGTACATCACACTGCCATCCAGGTTCACATCCTCTTCCAGATAGCCTGCCACGGTGTTCGTGGGGATGGCACCGCCGATGCGCGAGAGCACCAAGTCACGGTCGTTGCCGCTACCGGTGTACATCAGCACCCCATCGCCGTTGCAATCACCCGCCCAGAGCGCGCGCAGCGTGCCCAGTGCTTTTCGGGCATCGGTGCCGAAGACGGTCACCGCCGGATCGCTGAAGTCCAGCTTCACCACTCCGTTGCCGAAGGTGCGCGTCGTGGAGGTCATTACGCCCAAATGGTTACGGTGCAGTAGGCTCACGAAATAGGCAGCCCTCGGCGCGTCGTTGAAGACCAATGGACTGCGCCCGTCTGCACCCACGATGGTACCGTTGGCCAACACCATGGCGGGCAGCTCATCGATCACTGTGCTGCTGCCGGCCGAGCTGCGCAGTTGCACCAATACCCAATCCACGGGCTTGGTGGGCCCTGTGCGTTGCATCAAGCTGGTGGCGGCGGATGCGCCCAGGCCGTAGGGGTCCGTGGTGGGTAGCAGGCCGGCATTCAGGAGGTCCGTGCGCATCGTGTTCACCACCGTCGGGCCTTCGAGGAACGCTGTGAGGTCGAGTTCAGCGTCACCATCGGTGTAGTCGAACACCCCGTCGCTGTCACGGTCCACGCCTGCACGGATCTTCGTGTTGGGATGGACGATCGTCCACGTGAGGGGCGATGAGCCGGTCTGCGCCGCCGCCACGAGCTGTGCATGGGTCACCGGTGCTGCGCCATTCAGGTCGGGCTGGTAGTTGTCGCTACCCAAGTAGTAGAAACCACGTGGCTCATTGTTCCAGATCCCCTTCACGATCATGGCGTAGTCACCGGGCTTGTCGTTCACCAAGCTCTTCATGGTGGTGAGCTGCGTGGTGCTGCCCACGCTTCCGTTCAACGTATGGCGTACACCAACAGCGGGCAGCGCGTCCTGCACGGGGTGTACCCGGTCGAAGGTGTGGCTCTGTGGGCTGTTCACCGCATCGATGCCGCCGGACCAGCTCAGCAGTTCGGGTTCGTAATCACCGAAATAGTGCCCGCTGACCCCAGGGCTGTTGAACAGCGTTTCCATGATACCATCGCTCATGAGACCGAAACCGCTCGTGCATTCCGTGGTGTTGAAGAAGAAGCCGTTCTTGCGGTAGACCGACCGCAGGTCGGGCACCATGTTGGTATTGTTCGTCATCACCACCTGACCAGCGTTGGTGTTGCTACCGTTACCTGGCAGGTGCCCGCGGCCGCTGCCGGTCTGGTGGCAGTGCGAACAGTTCACGTTCACCGCTACGAAAAGACGCACACCCGCTGTGGGTACGGTCTGGAAGGTGGTGCCGGTGTAACGCACACGGTTCGGATTGTTCATCCGCTCCACCGTGGCCGCCACGCTGGATTCGGGCCGGAAGGTGCGGTACGGGTTCGGTACATACCAGGTCGCTGCCAGGAAGTCCGAGAACTCCTGCATGCCCACAGCATCCAATGGCGCTTCGGTGCCTTGCAGATCCCGGAAGGCGCCGGCGAAGTCGTGGAAGGTCTGCTTGTCACCACGCCAATGCAGTTTGCCGGTCCCGCGGTTGATGATGTCGATGAGGAACTGCGTCGTCTTCAACCCCTTCATCGGGTGGAAGGTCTTGTTGCCCGCAGGATCGGTGACGGTCACCATTTCGCCCGCAGGGTTGCCGAGGTCCCAGGCCAAACGATCCCATTTGCCGTCCACATGGCATGATCCGCAGGAGATCTGCCCATGGCCGCTGCCGGTATGCGTGTTGTACAGGTGCTTGCGTCCGGTCTTGATCACCTGCGGCGTGGGGTCGAAGAAGGCCGTCCGGGACACTTCCTTGTCCGTGGTCAGATCGATGGTGGAGATGGAGCCATCGAACTTGTTCAAGACATAGGCCTTGTTCTGCGCGTCGTGGATGACGATCCCCGTAGGCCCTTCGCCCACCTCGATCGGTTCCGGTGAAGTACGAGCACCCGAGGTACCGATGGTGATCACGTTGTTGGAGCCCATGCCTGTGATGTAGGCTTTGGTCCCATCCGCCTTCCAAGCGATGCCGCGTGGATCTCCCACGGAACGTTTGCGATCCGCCGGAGGCGAGGAGTGTGTGCTGTAGTTGATGTGCGGATTGAGGTCCGTGCGTGTTACGCTGCCCGCACCAAGGAAGCGCGATACGTTCACCGTGAGGAATTTGCCGCGGAGGTTGGGTTCGAATCGGATCTCGTTGGTGGCGTCGGTCCCGATCACATACACTTCACCCGTAGGGTGCACGGCCATGCTCATCAGGATGTTGCCGAGC
>JAEUTB010000037.1 GCA_016787995.1 Flavobacteriales bacterium
GCGATACCATGCACCACACTGGCGCGAACGTCTTGCGCGGAAAGGGCACCTACCACCAGGTAGGGCAGGAAAGGCTCATAGAACTGATGCGTGTATTGGGTCACCACAAGGTCCCAAGCGCCTCTCGTCGGCTCGATGTCCACCACCCCGGTCCCTGCCTTGTAACAGGTGAACGAACGTGAAGGGTCCTTGGGAACGGTCACCACGCTGTGCTGGGTGCCATTCAGCCGAGCTACTTCGAAGACGAATTCCGTGCTCGTTGACGACAGGAACTTGAATTTCCTGAGACCTTGGGGTACGCCGATACCATCCATGCCAAGATCGATGATATAGACATCGTCGTGACCGCGCCAATCGCCGATGGCTGTGCTATCGCGGTGTCCGCTTGGGGCGTCGATATGCCGCCCATGGGCCATGCCCAACGTATCCTGTGCATGGGTCATGTCCACCGCACCGATGTTGTATGCGGTCATCATCTTCGACCCGTTCAGATAGATGCGCCAACCGTCGGGAGCGCTTTCGAACGCCAAGTCCCAAGCCGTTTTCAAATTGGTGCTCACGACCTCACCGGAGCCGAGATCAAGCCAGAGCTGATCCTGGTAGCCCGGCCCCATGCACACTTGCACCGCCCGTGCGGTGGTGTCGCGTTCGCGGGCCGGAACAGGCAGTTCTTCCTTGAGGCAGGAGGTTAGCCCCATGCCGAACAATGCGCCGATGAGGAGTTCACGGTTCATTTCGAGTCTCGCTTCAGATCCAGTTCGATGCGCACGAAGGCCAACCGTCCTGTCGACATGGGAACACTCAACCCCCCTCCACTGTGCGCACCACCCGAAACGGAAGCATTGAGGTTCTTCACGTCGAAGAGGTTCTTGCACCCACCGGTGAGCGCCAGGCGACCGCCCCAAACACGTTTGGTCAGGGTGGCATCGGCCATGTGGAAGGCGCTCATGAACGTGCGGCCAAGAGTTCCATCGCTGTGCAGGGTGTAGTTGTTCAACCGATCCTGCCATTTCCAGAATACCGAACCGCTCCACCCCTTCCGCAACCATTGTCTGGTGATGGAGCCTCGCACTTCACTGGTGAAGAGGTACGGGCTGTTGGTGGCGGCAGCGAGCTCGTCATAGCGACCGGTCACAGCCGCGCCGCAGGAGATCACCCAATGGCCATTGTCCCAACCGGCACCGATGCTACCGCCGTTGGTCCGGTACTCCCCGACGTTCGCATAGGTGTACTCCGTAGCGCTTATCTGGGCCAGTGTAATGAGGTCGTCGATGATGTTGTGGAACAGGCTGATCTCGCTCGTGTAGACGCCTTTGTCCTTGGCGTGACGGTACGCCAACGCAGCACTGAAATTATGGGATCGTTCGGCCTCCAATTCCGTGTTCCCCACGATGTCATGGTTCACGTCCACGAAGAACAGGTAGAGCTCCTTCAAGGATGGTGCTCGGAAACCGTTGGCGTAGGAACCGCGTAAGGTGAAGCCCTCGTTCAGTTGCCAACGCACATTGAGCGAAGGCACGATCGGGGCACCATAACGCGTGTTGTAGGCATAGCGCACACCGGGACGGATGGTCAAACGATCCACGGGTGTGTACTCCGCACTGGCCAGGATCGCATAGTCTCCGATGCTCTCCTCGCCATCCCCGATGCGCGGCCCGGAGCCGGTCTCCAGGTTGAGGTCGATCCCCGCTTCGAAGTTGATGCGGGCACTGTCCCTCGCTTGGGCGAAGGTGGCGCGCACGTTGGTGAGCGTGAAGCCGGAAGTATCCTGCTCCGAAGTCGCATCCACGAGTTCTTCGCTCAAGGTGGTCAGATCTCGATAGTAGAGATTGCTGTACCGCACGTAACGGTTATGGGCGACCAAGGCATTCACTTTCTGTCCAGGAGCGAACCGTCGCTCGGTGGTGATCGCGTTATCCAGCCGGACTGTGGTATACCGCTCATCGAAGGCGGTCTCGAAAAAGGGCGCCCTGGGCATGCCCCGGTTGGTGATCACGTCGTGCATCGCTTCGGCCTTGTAGCCCAAGTCCCAACGCTCACCGGTATGGCGGTAGCTCAAGCGCCCGAAGTACTGCTCCCGTGGTTTCCATTGTTGGAAACGGTTGGTATCCGCCAAGGCTGGCGTTAGATCAACAAGCCCGGGGTGGCGGGGATCCCAACCGGCGAAGAAATTGCGACCGGCGGTGAGCACCACGTCGTTGTTGCCCCAATGCCGGGTGCCCGTGATCGTGGTGTTGAGGCGGCCGATGTGCTCGGCGTAGGTAGAACCTTTCAAGGTGGCTGGACGACCACCTCCTTTGCGGGTGATGAGGTTGATGGTTCCCGCCAGCGCGTTGGTGCCATAGTTCACGCTCAAGGGACCTTCAACGACCTCTACGCGGTCAATACCCGTGAGATCTATTTGGGCCAGGTCGATGTTCCCATCCTGCCGGCCGATGACAGGTACACCGTCGATGAGCAGCTTGACGTTCTGGCCTCCCAGACCCTGCATGCTCATGGAGGTGCCCAGCTGGTTGTCCTGTGAAAGGCGGATATTGAGCTCGTTCCTCAAGGCGTCGCCCAAGTTGTTGGCGGCCATGCGCTGGATCTGCGTGGCATCGATCACTCGGACGCGGTGCACGGCCTTGTCGGGGCTTGCAGGCGCATATTGGCCAGTAACGACGAACTCGGGTAGACCGAGTGAGGTCGGGCGCAAGGTGAAACGCAAGGCGTTAGTGGCGCTCAAGCGCACCGTATCGGTGATCGTGGCGAAACCGACGAACGATACCCGGACGATCACATCGCCTGTCCCGGTCGCTTCGTTCAAGGGAATAGCCCCCTCACCTTTTGCATCAAGAACCACCAGCCCACCGGCTTGACCTTCCTGCACAGGCTGCCAAGCCACATGTGCATACGGGACTGAAAGCCCATCCGTGTCTTGCACCAGCACGGGGAATTGGGCGAAGCCCACGACCGTGGAGCAGATCGCCACCGCGAACAACAGAAACCGGTAGTTCCTCCCGCGCGTCATCCGTTCTTCTCTACAAAGTACCGTCACCTTCTGTTCTTGATCGTCACGCCTTCGTCGATCCATGCTTGAAAAGCAGTACCCCTTAATCGAACGGTCCCGGCGGTTAAGCACCAGCCGGGACCGTTCCATCGGAGAGGGATCACTCCACCACGACACGGGTCTGGAACACTGCACCGGTGGCATCCAGCCGCACCATGTACAGCCCGGCTTGCAGTCCTGAAAGGTCGAGGGGCACTGCGGCCAAGGCACCTCCACCGTTCACCAGTTGCTCCTTCACCACCCGGCCAGAGCGATCGAAGACGGTGAGCTGGCCATTGCGCACTTCGCTATTCAGGACAACGCTCACCTGACCTTGTGCAGTCGGGTTGGGGAACACCGCGAGTTGACCATAAGCCTCCTCTTCCACGCCCACGCTGCTCACCAGCTCCTGGGTGAAGGTCATATCGCCGTTAGAACTTCCACCGTAACCGATGAAGATGAGTTTCCAGATGTTGAGGTCACGGTCTTCCACGAAGTAGGTGCGATCGGCCGCGTACTCGTACTGGAAAGTGGTCATGTTGAAGGTCTTCCAATCGGAGCCGATGATGTTGATGGCGCTATCCAGGTCGGCGCTATTCCACATGGCCTCGGCGGTGGGGACGCCATCCACCTGCATGGCCATGACGCGCTTGTTCTGGAGCACACCGGCAACGGGGTACGGTGTTGGCTCCGGAGCGGGGATCACCGCGATGTACTTGGTGAAGAGCAGGTCCCACTCATCGGCTGCAGGCTCCATATCGAACGTGGCACCCGTAGAAAGGTTGAAATAGCCGAAGTTCTTGCCGGTGAAGTCCGACTTCTGCAAGGCGCTGGTCTGTTCACCGCTGCCATCCAGTGCAGCATAGGTGAATGAGTAGGTGCCCGTGGCCAAAGAGTTGATCCGGAGCTTGCGGAAGTTGCCTTCGAGGTCCTCAAGCACGTAGATCTTGGTCCCCACGATGGTGTGGGTGATCATGTTATAGTTGCCCCAGCCTACGTTGAGCCCATCCGGCTGGGAGAGGTTGTTGCCATGGGTAAGCGCACCTGCTGACCAGTGGGTCTCGGAATTCTGCAACAACGTCCAATTCTCCACGTCGGTGGCGTTCAAGAGCTCCCATTCATCCACAGCGGCGGTGGTTTCGTACACCTTGAGGCCTTTGGCGGTGTTCACCAGGATGGATGAGTTGAAGGAATTAATCTCGAAGGCCAAGTCCCAATCGGCGAGGTTGGCCGAGGTTTGAATGCCATTGGCCAGACTGTAGTAGGTCTGCGTGGCATTTCCGGCGCCGGTGGTCACCGTTACGGTGGTCTGTGCGCTGACCGAAAGAGCCGTAAAAGCCGCGGAAAGGAGTAAAGTCTTCTTCATCTGAAGGGGTCGTTCTGCTTAGGGTGTGCAAAGCAACGTAGACATAACGCTGTAGGCCAATAGACGGATCGGGGGATAGGCGCCTTTAGCGTCATGGAATTGTAACAAGGAAGGAAAGGGGGTGAATCGACGCGGCCCAGGCTTTCCGAATCGCTTCGGATCGCCCAGGCCGCGCCTTCACCTGACCTCCAGGTCAATTCACTTTCGTGAATCGTTGGGTC
>JAEUTB010000049.1 GCA_016787995.1 Flavobacteriales bacterium
TTCGGCGATCTGATCGACCCTCGCCGCGGGTTCATCTATGCCACGGATACTGAAGTCCCGGTCGAGGCCTCTTTCATCGATATCTTCCATTACATCGAAGTCCCGTTGGCCTTTACGGTGACCTTGGGACGCGGCAAACTCCGGTCAGTCTCAGCCGTTGGTATCGCTCCCTCCTTTCTCGTGACGGCCAACGCGGTAGCCGACTACATCTATGCCGATGGGCGCACGGAAAGAAGCCGGTACGAACCGGTCGGAGCGTTCAAGACGCTCAACGCCGTACCCTTTTTCAGCACTGGGCTTGCCATTAAAGCAGGGTCGCGGTGGGAGTTACGTCTGCAACCCACGGTGCGTTACGGCCTTGTCGACATCATCGATGCGCCGGTAACGGCGAAGGTCTACAGTGGAACGTTGGAGGCTGGTGTGCGCCTGGCGCTCTAAGTCGAAAGCGGGTCGATATCTACGGGACATACCGTAGAGTTTTCAGGTAGGTAACGGATAGTTCCCCCTCGTTGCACGGGGAAGCTTTGCCGAAACCTTCCGCGGTGTCCACACACACTCTCCCGAAAGGGCTTGAACGTCTCTCCTTTCCTGCGCTGATCGCCACGGCCATCGCTGGTCTCATCGGCCTTGCCGCCGTAGGACAGGATGATGGTCAGGTGTACCGGATCCTCAAGGTCGGCGGACAGGAGACCCTTTCCGGGTACCTGACCTGCTGGCTGGACCTCGCACCGGATAACAACACCGTTGGTCTATCCAGCACTCAGGGCTTCCCCTACCGCATTCCCCATCGATGGAGAGGCCAATGTCCAAGAGATGGATATCGGCAACTGGTACGCCGGCTCACGGGCGCGCTTTAGCACGAGCGGCCGTTACCTGCTGGTCTAGCATTCTCATGATCGCGTACGACTAAAAGAGCATCACCCAAGAGGGTACTCGGTAACAGGCTCTCCCTGTTGCTGGGAACAAGACGGGCCGCGCCGCAAGGTGCGGTCCGTTCTTTTCAGGGGCACGCCTGGATCTGCCCCAGCACCCGATGGATGAATATGTACTCATCGGCACCATCGCCCTCCATGGCAGGACCCATTGCCATGCTACACTCCACCTCGATCAGCCACGGCTCGCCACCTTGCTTCACGCTGCGCAAGTAATGGCGCTCCAATTCGCGCGTGTTCAAACTGCCGAGCACTTCGCCTTCGTCGGTCCACTCCTCTCCTCCCGCACACGGCCAGCTTCTGGTCGCCCCACAAGGAGTGAAGCTCATCGCATCGGCCATGTAGGTGAATGTCCCGGTAACCTTCATCCGTGGGATCTCGTCCTGGATCTCATCCGCCAGCTTCTCCAGCGTATTCGGGTGAGCTGGGTCGAGCGGCCCACCCGCTGCATCGACCGCTTGAAGTCCTTCTTCCACCTGGACGAAGTAGGCCTGCTGTGTGTTTCCATGCACCAAAGCGAGTCTTCCATCCTCCACCCTCCACGAACCGATGGTGCCGCTGGCGATGGTGTCCTTTCCCAAATAGCGATCGCGGCGAACGAAGGAGCTGTCACTCCTCAACCAAAGTTGCGTGTAGAGGCCTTCGCAGTCCGAACAGGCCAACGTGTCCTCGTAGTACCCGGGCCAAGGACGCAGGGGCACCACCTTTACTGTAGTATCCGTAGCTATCGTGGTGGCTTCGGTGGAAGGTTTCTCGCCTCCGGTGCAGGCCACAAGGAGGATCAGCAGGGGCAATAGGAAATTGGATCTCATGGGGCGTGTTCCGTGCTACAAAGGTACCGCCGACCTTTGCGCTCGATGATCCCGGTGCTTTCCGCATTCTATTTCGGCTCGGTGGAGCAGGACCACAGGCTGGCCGCCAATTAAGACGTGGCCACAGAAAGCGCAGAACGGTAACACGGCATGGTGTTTGTCTTCCAGGATCGAAGACCAAATCGACCCTGGCAGAATGCGATTCTGTTCGTTCTTACCCGGTCTCAGATACCTTGATTGCCCAAAGCATCCGGCTTGTCGTGCGATACGTTGGTTTATGGAATGGTGCCTCCGTTCCGGGCTGTTCGGTATGCGCACTTCCGCTTATATTGCTCTCCGCATCGTGAACGACATCATTCCGAGGATATGCGGCCACCGTGCAACTAATTCGATACCTATGAAAGTCGATCGCATCTGGATATCGATCCTTGCGACAATCTGGTCAACGAGCTTCCAGTTGAACATCGTTCTCGCGCAAGTACCCATGGACCTTGGGTACGGTGCACGCACGTGGACCTCGGTGGTCAAAGCCGTCCAGGAAGGTGATACCACCCGTGCACTTGATCTGCTCGCAAGCGTCAGCCCGAACGACTCTGTCTATGAACGCATTCTCATGGGCCGGCTTGATCTCCTCGTGGAGAAGGGAGCCTACTCTGAGGCTGACCACATAGCACTGGAAGGTGCTGCTCTCCGAAGCGCACGCTCTGGCGTTTTCGCTACTCAGCATGTGGCTTTGCTTTATGACCAAGGTCGCTTCGATGCGTGTATACAAGCGGCGGATAGCCTGATCAACGCGCGTCCGGCACTCCATAGACCACATCATCTCAAAGCGCTGGCATTGCAGCGCAAGGGAGATGTGAACGGAGCTTTGCGCGCCTCCATGGAGAACGTGAAGCGTTTTCCACTGAACAGAGCCATGCACTTCCACTTGGCGGAGATCGCTGCCAAAGAAGGGTATCCATCGCTTTCTGCACTAGCTGGCGCCATGGCGCAGATCGTCCAGTACGGCGACCAGATGGCCGTTCGCATCCTTATCCAACAGGATGGCATGTTGAATGGTAAGTACGAGAGGGAACCCAGCGGAGTAGATATGCGGCTCGCCAGCGATGGATCGCAAGAGCTTGACGAACTCGTGCGTAGCCAGGTGGCTTTGGATAAGAAGTACGAGGTAGACCCCGATCTACCCTATCCTATTTGCCGACAGTCCCACCTCATCTTCTCCGAGGTCGCTCGTACCCAGGGCAAGGGATTCTATCATGAGTTCTATGGTCCGTTGATCCGCGAGATCATGGAGAAGGATCTGTTCGAAGGCTATGTGTTGCATTGCCTCGCCTCCAGCGATATCGACAAAGTGCGTGCTGTTGCTGATCGAGGCCGTTCGAAGGTCGAGGCCTTTCGAGCGCACATCAGCAAGTTCCTCGATCAGCGATACTGCGCCACTCCTGGACCGGATGGCCTCCTCCTTTACCGGGGGTTCGGGGATGGAGGCGACTTGGGATCGATGGGGCCGACGAACGAAGCCGTTACGCAGCGGCTGGGGCAATGGACCTTTTTCCATCCCAATGGATATCCTCGCTCACAAGGCTCATATGATGCAGATGGCCAGGAAAGCGGACTCTGGCGTGGGTGGTTCGAGAACGGCGAGCTTAGCTTCGAAGGGAATTATACCAAGGGTGTTGCTGAAGGTCTGCGCGTGACACGGTACGTCAACGGTGCCATCCTTGATTCTGCTGTGTATACGAGTGGTAAGGTGACCGGTGCACACGTCAAATTCTGGCACATGGGCGGTGTGTCTTCCCGCAAGTTTCTGAAGGAGGATGTTGGTGATGGGCCTGTGGTCGAGTACCATCGCGATGGTTCACCCAGTTGGAGGTATACCCTGCTCAAGGGCCAGGTGGACGGGCCCGTCGAACAATTCCATCCGAATGGCAAAAGCAAGCTGAACGGTACGCTATCGGCCGATGTTCGGTCAGGTACGTTCACGGAGTTCCACGAGAATGGAACGATGTCCGACGAGTACTCCTACTCGACTGGAGAGGTCAATGGTCCTGCCAAGCAGTGGTACCCGAACGGCGAACGGCGCTCTGAGGCCACCATCCTGAATGGGAAACAGTCCGGTCAACGCTTGGAGTATGATGCATGGG
>JAEUTB010000096.1 GCA_016787995.1 Flavobacteriales bacterium
GTCATCATCAAGGATCCCGGTGTGGTGGACAAGAGCTATCCGGAGTACTGGGAGCACTTGCGGGCGGCGGGTTACATGATCGACTGAGGTCGTTCACATCGCGATGCTCGACGCGATATTCGGACTTTCGGGGTTGATGTCCACGGTCCGCGTCCGTGGGATCACGACGAGGTCCATGTCTTCCATGGGGATCGCGCCCAGCAGCACCTGCTGACCAAGGACCAGAGCACCTGCGAAACCAGTCCGGTTCTTGAACTTGATCTCGATCGGGCCGACATAGGGCACGAAGCGCTTGGAGCCGTCGGCCAGGGTGACTTCTTCGTCCTCGATGGGCTCGAGTCTCAACTGGATCCGAACATGTTCCGGAATGCACAGATGAACAGCACCCGTATCGACCAGAGCGCTCACTTCCATGCCTTCCAGTTCTGGTAAGCGTGGGTTCTTGAGGATCAGGTGGCCATTGACAAGTCCCATGACAGCCAAGTTACGGATCTTTCACCCTAGGGTCGCACTGTCGATCACGAAGCGGTATCGCACATCGCTCTTCAGCATGCGCTCATACGCTTCGTTGATCATGCTGGCCGGGATCACTTCGATGTCGCTGAACACCTGATGCTCGGCACAGAAGTCCAGCATTTCCTGGGTCTCTGCGATACCACCGATCAACGATCCGGCGAGGCAGCGTTGTTGCATCACCAGCATGCTCGGGTTGAGCGGCGATGCGGGCGGAATGCCCACCACCACCATGGTGCCCCCACGTTTCACCATCATCAGGTAACTGTTGTAATCGTGCTCGGCGGACACCGTGTCCAGGATGAAGTCGAAGCGTTTGGCGTTGGCCCGGAACGCGCCGGCCTCACCTGTATTGAGGAAGTCGTCGGCACCCAGACGCTTGGCGTCGTCGCGCTTCTTGTCGCTATGGCTCACCACGGTGACATGTGCGCCCATGGCCTTGGCGATCTTCACCCCCATGTGGCCCAGTCCGCCCAAGCCAACGATGGCCACCTTCATCCCGGCCTTCACGCCGTATTTCCGCAGCGGTGAATAGGTGGTGATGCCCGCGCACAAAAGCGGCGCGGTGCGGTCCAGCGGCATGCCCGCGGGGATGCGGAGCACGTAGTTCTCGTCCACCACGATGTGCTGCGAGTAGCCCCCTTGCGTGGTGTTGCCCGTACCGCGTTCGATGCCGTTGTAGGTCCCTGTCATGCCGTTCTCGCAGAACTGTTCCTGGTCTTCTTTGCAGGAGGCGCATTCCCGGCAGCTGTCCACGATGCAGCCTACGCCCACGGTGTCGCCCACTTTCCAGTTCTTGACCGCTACGCCTACAGCTGTCACCGTGCCCACTATCTCGTGTCCCGGTACGATCGGGTATTTGGTGCCGCTCCACTCGCCGCGTGCGGTGTGGATGTCGCTGTGGCACACGCCGCAGTAGTGGATCTTGATGCTGACATCGTTCGGTCCCACGGTGCGGCGTTCGAAGGTCCAAGGGGTGAGGGGCGAAGTGGCGCTCTGGGCGGCGTAGGAGTTCGTCAATGACATGGCGCAAAGCTACCGGCTCCAAGCACGGTGCCGATATGCACATGGGTCTCCGTCGCAGCTGACGGAACATTCCCCAAATTCGCCCCACCTCCCGACTTCCCATGAGGTCGGAGGAACACGAACCAACCCGCCCATGTCCTTCCCTTCCGATCTCCAGATCGCGCAACAAGCGCGCATGCAGCATATCAATGCCATCGGCGAAAAGCTCGGCATCAATGCGGATGACCTTGAACTCTACGGCAAGTACAAGGCGAAGCTCCCGCTGAACCTGATCAACGACGATCGGATCAAGAAGAGCAAGCTCATCCTCGTGACCGCGCTCTCACCTACGCCCGCTGGCGAAGGCAAGACCACCACGAGCAGCGGGCTGTGCGAGGGCTTGAACAAGGTGGGCAAGAAGGCCATGGTGGTGCTGCGCGAACCCTCGCTCGGTCCCGTTTTCGGCGTGAAGGGCGGGGCGGCTGGCGGAGGTTATGCGCAAGTGGTGCCGATGGAGGACATCAATCTCCATTTCACCGGTGATTTCAGCGCCATCGAGAAGGCCAACAACCTGCTCGCCGCGTTGATCGACAACAACCTGCAGAGCAAGACGAAGAACCTGCAGATCGATCCGCGCACCATCGCTTGGAAGCGTGTGATCGACATGAACGACCGTGCCCTCCGCGATATCGTGATCGGTCTCGGTGGCACTGGCAATGGCATTCCCCGTGAGGATGGTTTCAATATCACGGCGGCCAGCGAGGTGATGGCGATCATCTGCCTGGCCACCGGCTTCGATGACCTGAAGAAGCGCTTGGGCAACATCTTCGTGGGCAATAGTCGCAACCCGGACAAGAAGTACGTCTACGCCCGCGATCTGAAAGCCGAGGGTGCCATGGCCCTGTTGCTGAAGGATGCCATCAAACCGAACCTGGTCCAGACGCTCGAGGGCAATCCAGCGATCATCCACGGCGGGCCGTTCGCCAACATCGCGCAAGGGGTGAACAGCGTGCTGGCCACCAAGATGGGTCTCAGCCTCGCTGACTATGTGGTGACCGAGGCCGGTTTCGGTGCTGACCTGGGCGCGGAGAAATTCTTCGACATCAAGTGCCGCGCAGCAGGCTTGAACCCGAGCGCTGCGGTGATCGTGGCCACGGTGCGGGCGTTGCGTTACCATGGCGGTGCCGAGAAGGGCGAGTGGAACGATCCTTCCTTGGAGCGTGTGAAGGCAGGCTTGGCCAACCTGGGACGCCACATCGAGAACGTCTCCAAGTTTGGTGTGAAAGCCGTGGTGGCGATCAATCATTTCCCCACGGACTCCGCCGAAGAGATCACCCTGATCCAAGAGTATTGCAAGGAACGCGGTGCCGAAGCCGTTGTGGCGCGCGGTTTCGCTGAGGGTGGTGAAGGCATGAAAGACCTCGCCAATGCCGTGCTGCGCGTGGTGGAGAGCGGCGCCAGCCAGTTCAAGGTGCTGTACGATCTGGACCTTTCCATCGAGCAGAAAGTGGAGAAGATCGCCAAGGAGATCTATCGCGCCAGCAGTGTGACATTCGGACCCGATGCGCAGACCGCCTTGCGGCGCATCAAGAACCTGGGCCTCGAGAAGCTGCCCGTCTGCATCGCGAAGACGCAATACAGCTTCAGCGATGATCCCACACGCCGAGCTGCACCCGAAGGCTTCGAGATCACGGTGAAGGACATCGAGATCGCCGCCGGTGCCGGCTTCGTGGTGCCCATGCTCGGTAGCATCATGCGTATGCCTGGCCTGCCCGAAACGCCAGCCAGCGAAGGCATGGACATCGATGCCAATGGTGTGGTGAGCGGGTTGAGCTGAACGACTTGACCACCGTGAATGCAGAACGCCTCTCCTACGAGAGGCGTTCTGCATTCGAACCGATGATGGTCACTCGCGTGCCAAGCGCTGCGCGAAGAGCAGGCCCGATCCGTCGCGGAGTTGAACGCAATACATCCCGCTCGAAAGGTCCGCTAGGTCCATTGCAGTTCGGATGTTGCCGGCACCCAGTTGGGCGGTGTGGACGAGACGGCCGCTGGCATCGTGGATGGTCAGTGTGGCGTTGGTCACCAGGGGCTCCGACCAAACGAGGTCCACCCGTGCTGATGTAGGATTGGGGTACAATACCGCGTCGATGAGCGCTCGTTCGCTCATACCGGTCAAGCTCAGATCGAAGCCCAGGTCCTGCAGCGTATCCCATGACTCACCAGAAGTGGTGCCTGTGAACTCCGACATGATCTTGCGGCCGGTATTGCCTGAAGTGCTCATGGTGCCGAAGGTGGTGTTCTCAGAGGTCTCGAAACTGATGTCCACCACCAGGGATCGGGTAGGGTCGAACTCGAACGGTGTCGTCAAGTCGATGCTGAACCAATCCCCCGATGCACCTGGTGCAATGCTTACGCTGGCAGTCTCCAGCACGGTTTCGAGCCCGGTAAGGAACTCGACTCCGCTGAAGGCTGTCGCGGTCGTTTGACCCAGCTTGATGGTCACATCACCCAAGGTGTTGCCCAACGTGATGCCCGAGTTGCCATAGCGGTAGTAGAGCCTAACGATGTAGCCTTCCACGGCGCCTTCCAGCTCGTCCGGGGCATACAGGCATTGGGTGTGGCGCGCGTAACTGGTACTGCCCAATAGGAAGGTGCTGCTCGTGGTGCCGCAGCACTTCTGCACATCCTGAGCGAAGGTGGTAAGTGCAAGACCAGCCGAAAGAAGGAGGGTAGTTCGTCTTTTCATGGATGCGGCGTTTCGTCAAATATCGTCATGATACGGGCGATTTGCGATCATTCGTTCTCCTCCACGGACCGCTGATCGTGATGGACCGTGTGGTGTTCGTGTTACGCAACAGGATCTGAAGCATTGTCTCTACAAACCCAACACCATGTTCACCACAGTGCTCCTTGCATCCTGTCTATCTCTGATCGATCCCAGCGCTGCGCACACGGCTCCACAACACCTTGCCTTGGACGCCATTGTTCTTCCGGGCGGCCCCCCAGCGATCCGCATCGCGGGACAAATTGGCGGCGAGATAACCGCGGCCCAGTGGCGTACGGTGTCGGCTGTGGATCTAGTAGGCTGCGTGCCCACCGCGCGCATCACCGCCCTGCACATCTGCATCAAGGACTGTGAAGGCAAGGACGCCGGCTACACGGCGAAGGAGGGGACACTCACCTCAGCCATGAAGACCATGGTGGCCAATCTTCCACCTGGAACGTCCTTTACCATCACGGTGCGGGTGGTGGACAGCAGCGGAAAGTCGTGGGAAGTGCAGCCTGCCAGGTTCGTTTGGAAGGGCTGATCAACGCGTGCCCAGCCGAGCTGCCATCGTCAGCGCGTTCGTTGGTGGCGCTATCCGGTCATACCGGATTCGCGAAAGCGACCACTGCGAAACCGACGAGGAGGATGTAAAGGCCGATCACCAGCACATGCGAGGGGATGCGGCGGATGAGAGCGTCCATGGTCGTGTGTGTTGTTCAATGGTAGGACGAGGGACCTACCTGGCCGGTTGCCCCCTTTGACCGGTATTCACATTCGTTGTGATGGTGCGGACGAACGGGAAGAAGGCATGATCGGGCATTCGTCAGCCGATAAGCCCACTTTTCCCACCCTTGGCTCCGTATCTTGACGATCGTCAGTCCGCTACCGATGAACGCCCGGTTCATTTGTATCGGACCAGCTTCAACCAACCTCTATCCACCATGACAACCGCTACCGCCCCAGCCCGTGCCTATTTCGGCGATCTGCACAACGACCAGCGCGAATGGCTGAATGCGCTCACGTTCTACAAGGAAGATGTCGCCATCCTGGAGCATCGTCTGGAGGACATCGCCCGGCGCAACACGCACCAGGAAGTGATGGCCGAACTCGAACATTTCCAGAACCGTTTCATCCGCGAACGTGAGGTCATCGATGAGTTGCGCCACGACATCAAGCAGGAGGAGAACATGCTGGAAAAGGAGATGCGCGATCATCCGGTGGCCATCGAACACCGCTATTTCAAGGACCACACCGAACTGCGCGATCGGTACCAGACCTTCGAGAAGCTCTACCGCGAGTTGAAACAGGAGTTCCAGCAGTGGCTGGTGAAGCGCATGTGAGCACGCGTTACCGGCGCTATCACGAGAGTACAGCGCTCTCCTTCAAGCCGGTGACGAAGTACATGTGCAGTTCGCCCTTGCCCTTCACCTTGATGGGACCACGGGGCTGGACGTGCACAAGGTCCATCACTTGCGCATAGGTGGCACCACTGATGTTGAGTTTGCCAGCCTCGCTGTGGCTCTCCATCCGGCTGGCGAGGTTCACGGTATCGCCCCAGATGTCGTAGGCGAACTTCTTGCGACCGACCACGCCCGCCACCACCGGTCCGGTGTGGATGCCGATTCGCACCGGCCACTCCGTCATGCCCCGTGAGCGGCGATCGGCGTTGCTTCGTTCCACCGCCTCGATCATCGCGAGGCCCATGAGCACGGCATCGCGTGCATGGGTCGCTTTCGGCTCGGGTATCCCTGCCGCACACATGTAGGCATCACCGATGGTCTTGATCTTCTCCAGACCGTGGCGGTCGCAGGCTTCATCGAACAACCGGAAATAGTGGTCCAGCTCGCTCACCAGCGTGTCGCTGTCCATCAAGCTGCTGAAGCCCGTGAAGCCCTTGAAGTCGCTGAAGAGCACCGTGCAGCTTTCGTAGCGGTGCGCTTCTGCGGTGCCCTTCTGTTTCAACTCCTCGGCGGTGGAGGCGGGCAGGATGTTGCGCAGCAGGTCATCGCTGCGTTCCTTTTCTTCGGCCAATTGGCTGGTGCGGATCTTCACCATGCGCTCCAATCGCTCGCGCTCGCGGCGTTGATTGCGCTCCCGTAGTCGCACGAATCCGCCGAACCCAAGCAACAAGGTGAGCCCACCGCCGGCCAGGAATGACGTGGTGCGCCAGAAGGGTGGTGCAATGGTGAACGTGTAGGTGACCGGCTTCTCATTCCAGATGCCGCTGGCATTCCGGGCCATGACCTTGAAGGTGTAATCGCCCGGTGGGATATTGCTGTACGTGACCCGCTGTGTGGCCGTGATGGGTGACCAGTCCGGATCGTACCCTTCCAGGATCCAGCGGTACCGGACCTTCTCCGGATAGGCCAAGGAGATCCCCGTGAAGGAGAAGGTGAGGTGGTTCTTGTCGTGCGGTAGGTGCAGGTCGCTGGGGAAACCATTGCGGCTCAACCCCGCGCACCACGGCGACCAGTCCGGTCGTTCGTAGAACAGCTGGAGGTCGGTGAGGTGCACCAATGGTTCTTGGGTATCGTCCACCACCTGCTGGGCATCGAACCGTGTGGCACCGCGGACGGTCCCGAACCAGAGACTGCTGTCGCCATCGAGCATGCTGGCGCCGCGCAGACTCTCCAAGCCGATGAAGCCGTCCTCCGGTCCGAATGCACGGATGCTTAACACCTGCTCCTGCATCACATCCAACTCCACCTGGTGGATGCCTTGTCGCGTGCCCAACCAGAGGTTCTCGAACGCGTCCAGCTGCACGTACATCACCGCCAGGCTCTCTAGGCCCGCTTCGCGTCCATACACATCCACCTTGCTGCCACGCAGACGCAACAACCCTTGAGTAGCCGTACCCAACCACAGGTTGCCTTTCGAGTCGCGCGCAATGGCATTGATCGCGAAGGGAGGCACCTCATCGATCCGCTCGAACTCGGACTTCTGTGCCAAGGGCACCACGAACAGTCCGCTATCCGTGGCACACCAAAGAGAATCCTCGGCGACCAGCAACGCGTTCGCTGAACGGCCCACCAAGGATGTGCCTGCTGTCTTCGTGCCCTTCACCCAGTGAACGCCCGAACCACTGGCGATCACGATGGTGCCGTCGGCCAGGGTGGCTACATCGTTCACGCGCTGCGCTTCGCGATCGCCCGCGGCCCACACCGGCTCGAACCTTCCGTTGCGGTTACGGTGCAGCCCATGCATGCTCGTGCCTGCGAGCAGGAAGCCTTCAGCATCTTCACCCAAGCAGGTGATGAACAGCGAAGGAAGGCCATCCTCCCGTTCGTAGTGCCGTATGCGTGTGCCGTCGAAGTGGGAGATGCCGCCGCCTTGTGTGCCGATCCACAACAGCCCGTCCGCCGTGCGGTGGATCGCGCTCACGATACGGGATCCTAAACCGTCCTTCTCCGTGATGTAGACGAAGGCGTCGCTCGTGAACTTGCTTACTCCGCCGAAGCCTGTGCCCGCCCAGATGCCACCGCTTCGATCACGATGGAGGCAGCGGACCAGATCATGTCCGAGCCCGTTGGCCTCCTTGATGCTGGTGAGCTTCGGCGTGCCGTTCTCGCGGGTGAGGTGGACCAACCCTGCCGGTGTCCCCAGCCACAGATCGCTCGGGCTCGCCCGCAGCACGCTCAAGACCACTGGGTGGGGCAGGGCCAAAGGCTGAAGGCCAGCTACGCGATCCACTAGGGGCAGGGGCCTGAACTGACGATCGAGTTCCAGATAGCCGTGGTCAGTTCCTACCACCACACCTGCGCTGTCGGTGAACAAGCAGAGTGCGCGTGTCCCTTTCGCGATCTGCGCCGTGTTCACCATTGTCCATCGGTCACCCGCATATCGGAACAGACCACTGTCGGTGGCGGCCAGGAACCCTGAACCATATGATGCCAGGCCATTGACGCGCATGGAGTTCAACCCCGCGCTCATCGCGGTGGCCGTATTGGTCACGGTGTCAACCTGCCAAACGCCACCCCCGCGCGTACCGATCACGACCGTGTTACCCGAGCCTGCCAGGATCGTACGAATGGCGTGCGGAGGCAAGGTGGGCTCCGTGGTGATGGACTGGAATCGCCCTTTGCTCCACCATGCCAAAGCGCCCGTTCGAAAGCCGGTGAGCAGACGGCCTTGACCGTCGCTGGCCACGGTGGGTAGCAAGGCAGTGGCTTCGGTGGCCGGTGCACCTTCTTGTTCGTCGAAGGCTTCGAACCGCGATCCCTGGCTCCGAGCGAGACCTTGGTCGGTGGCCAGCCAGAGGAATCCATCAGCATCCTCGCAGATGGCGTTCACCGCAGCACTGGGCAGGCCCTGCTCCAACGAGAAGGTCCGCAGGTCGTATTGTTGAGCGCCTGCCCGCGCCGCCAGCAGCAGCAAAGGCAACAGGACCGCACCACCGGCAACGCGCATGGTTGGAAAGATAGCGCCTCGCGCCAAGACCGTGCCGATCGGGGCTTGGATTTCGGTTTTTCCGGGCTTAACTTCAAGCCGCCCTAACCAAACATCCGCTCACCATGAACATCACTTTCAACGAGTTGCGGAAGATCAAGGACAACCTCCCCGATGGCAGCATCCACCGCATCGCCCGGGAACTGGACTTGAACGTGGAGACCGTGTGGAACTACTTCGGTGGCTACGGCCACAGCAACGGCAGGCCCATGGG
>JAEUTB010000111.1 GCA_016787995.1 Flavobacteriales bacterium
CCAGCTCCCCTACCGCTGGGTGAACTTCGGCAGCGCCTTCAAGACGAAGTACGACGAGAGCGTCAACTACACCGAGCTCTTCTTCATGCTGATGCGCTACCACGGCGTGCACGTGCTGGACTTCCCGCACTTCATCACCACCGCGCACACCACGGCCGACGTCGAGTTCATCATCAACGCGGTGGAGAAGACCTGCAAGGAGCTGCGTGAGAGCGGCTTCATGCCGGAGCGCACCTATCCGATACCGTACGTGAACAACGTGTTGAACGGACACGTGCGCAAACTGAGTGAGCGCGTGATCAGTGCGATGGAACCTCCTGTGCCCGGTGCACGTATCGGACGCACAACGAAGGGCGAGCCTGCTTGGTTCGTACCCGACCCGAAACGTGCAGGCAAGTACCTGATGGTGGTGAACGACGAGAACTGAGCAGCGAAAGACAAGACCGGAACATCGATCATGGAGAAATTCATCCAAGAACCCCGCTATATCCCCGTCGACTTCGACCCGTTCGGACCGAACGAGATCCTGCAAACGATCCCGACGACGGAGGCGCAGCAAGAAGTGATGCTCGCTGCAGGCATGAGCAAGGAAGCCTCCTGTGCCTACATCGAAAGTGTGTCCCTCGAATTGAAGGGCATGCTCGATCAAGCGGCCATCCTGAAGGCCGTTGATCAACTGGTGGAGCGCCACGGCTCGTTGCGCAGCACCTTGAGCGCGACCGGTACCCGGATGATGATCTGGGCCCACCAGCCCGTAACGGTGCCTGTCGTCGACCTGAGCGGTCAGTCGCCGGAAGCACGTGCCAAGGCTCTCGCCACCTTGTCCGAAAAGGACATGACCACCGAGTTCGACCTGATCAATGGGCCACTCTTCCGTGCTCAACTCATCCGGTTGACGGCGGATGAACACCACCTACGCCTAACTGCGCACCACGCCGTTTGCGATGGCTGGAGTTTGGGCATCATGATGGCCGAGATCAGCTCGCTGTACACGGCGAACCTCACCGGCAAGGCGGTCCAACTGCCTGACGCGGTGCCCTTCAGCGAATACGCACTCGCCACGTTCGACTTCGCACGCAGTGCAGAGCATGCCACGGTGGAGCGCTACTGGGGCGAGGTCTTCAAAGGGCCGCTGGCACAACTGGACCTCCCCACCGACCACACCCGCCCTCGCCAAAAGTCCTATGCGGGCAACCGTCTGGATCTGGACATGGAGCCGCAACTCGTCGCAGACCTTCGGGCCATGGCGACACGCAACGGCGCCAGTTTCGTGACCACGTTGCTCACGTCCTTCGAGCTGTTGATCCACAAGCTCACCGGTGAACAGGACATGGTCGTCGGCCTGCCAGCCGCTGGCCAGAGCGACTTCGGCATGAAGCACCTGGTAGGACATTGTGTGAACCTGCTCGCACTGCGCAGCTGGATCGACGATGAACGCCCCTTCGTAGAACATCTGAAACAGCGTCGCACCGCGGTGCTGGATGCGTTCGACAACCAGAAATACACCTTCGGCACGCTGCTGAAGAAATTGAACCTGCCGCGGATCCCGGGTCGTGTGCCATTGGTACCGGTCGTGTTCAACATCGACATGAACATGGACGATGGTGTGGCCTTCGAAGGGCTGCGGCATCGCTTCATCAGCAACGCCCGCCGTTACGAGAACTTCGAACTCTTCCTCAACGCCACGGGCAGCGATGACAGGCTGACGCTGGAGTGGAGCTATAACACCGATCTGTTCGACGAACAGACCGTGCGGGAATGGATGGGCGAGTTCACTGCGCTGATCCGACGTATCATCAGCCGCCCTGAAGCCCGTATCGGTGATCTCGTGAGCGGCACGGACCTGAGCGTCGCCGGCATCGCACCACCGCTGGAATGGAGCGGTGTGGCTGTGGCCTATCCGCGGAACAAGAGCATCTCGCAGCTTTTCGACGAGGTGGCGCAGCAACATGCCGATCGTGTGGCCTTGATGCAAGGCAGTACACAGGTGACCTACGCCCAGTTGCGTAACAAGGTCAACAACGCGACCGCAGCATTGATCGAGGCGGGAGTACGACCTGGGGATCTGGTGGGCTTGTGCGCTGAACGCAACGTGAACCTCATGGTGGCGCACCTGGCCATCCTGCGGGCCGGAGCCTGCTATGTACCCATCGACAAGACCTATCCGGAAGATCGCATCCGCTTCATCATCGAGGATACAAGGTTCAAGGTGTTGGTGACGGATCCGTCCTCTGCAACGGCACTTCCAGCGCATCAAGGGCGCACCCTGGTGCTTGACGCACCTTTATTGGATAAAGCGAACGCCGCATCCATCGCCTCAATGGACAAACCGGATAGCCCGGCGTACATCATGTACACATCCGGCTCCACCGGAAAACCCAAAGGAGTCGTGGTGTCCCAGCGGAGCATCGTCCGGTTGGTGCGCAACCAGAATTATGTGCAGCTCGGTACGGACACCGTGATGGCGCAGTTGTCGAACGTCTCGTTCGACGCATCGACCTACGAGATCTACGGCGCACTATTGAATGGCGGTAAGCTGGTGCTCTTGCAGCAGGCCAAACCCAGCATGCGCGACATCACCGATGCCATCGAGCGCAACGGGGTGAACACAATGTTCATCACCACCGGGCTCTTCAACCTGTTGGTGGACGAACAACTGGACCGCTTGAAAGGGCTCAAAAGCATCCTCACCGGTGGTGAAGCGATGTCGGTACCACACATCACCAAAGCATTCCGTGCCTTAGGGCCTGGTGTGCTGAGCAACATCTACGGTCCCACGGAGAACACCACGTATTCCTGTGCTCACCGGATCGACTCCGAAGGCGACATCGGGCGTGCGGTCCCCATCGGCAAAGCGATCAACAACACCTTCCTCTATGTGCTCGATGAGCAATTGAAGCCGGTGGGTGTCGGTGTGAAAGGCGAGCTCTATACCGGCGGCGATGGCGTGGCGCTCGGCTATTGGCAACGACCCGACCTGACCGCCGAACGCTTCCTGGCCGACCCCTTCCTGGGAGGCGATGCCCGTATGTACCGCACCGGCGACCTTGTGCGCTGGAATACGAGCGGGAACATCGAGTTCCTCGGTCGCGCGGATGACCAGGTCAAAGTGCGCGGCTTCCGCATCGAACTGGGCGAGATCGAGAACGCCATCAGCGCCATCCCTGGCGTTCGCGACCGTGTGGTGATGGCCCGAAAGGACATGCCCGGCGATCATCAACTCGTGTCCTATATCGTACCAGCCGACTTCGATCCGGAGAACGACAGGAAGCGCAGCGATGCGTTGATCGCGACCGTGCGGAAGTCGCTGGAGGATCGACTACCAGCGTACATGCTCCCTTCTTTCCATGTGGTGCTGCGCGAATTGCCGTTGAACGCCAATGGAAAGGTGGACAAGAAACGCCTGCCGATGCCGGACCTCCGTGCGGTACAGATGACGGTGGAACATGTAGCCCCAAGGAACGCGACCGAAAAGAAACTCGCTGCCATCTGGAGCAAGGTGCTCGGCATGGAGGATATCGGCATCCACGAAAGCTTCTTCGACCTCGGCGGCCATTCGATCCTCGGCATCCAGATGCTCACCCAGATCGAACAACAGTTCGGGCGCACCTATGGCCTGAACCTCTTGTTCCGTTCGCCTACGATCGCCGAACTTGCCGTGGAACTGAGCGGCGAACAAGTGGACAATGTGGCCGCGGATCTGAAGAACGTGACCCCGATCAAACGTGAGGGCGATCGCGTACCGCTGTTCTGTGTACACGGCGATGAAGCGAACCACCTGCTGCCCCGTTACTTGAGCAAGGAACAGCCGTTCTATGGCACCGTGCACCAGGGTGAGGATGGCACACCCATCCGCTTCACCTCCGTGGAGGCGATCGCGAGCCACTACATCGCAGAGCTGCAACGGTTGTTGCCTCGAGGCCCGTACAACATCTGCGGTTATTCCTTCGGCGGCCTTGTGGCCTTCGAGGTGGCACGGCAGCTTCGCCAACAAGGCCATGAAGTGCCCTTGGTGATCATGCTGGACAGTTACGCCCCCGAGCCTTTCGCCCAAGTGATGCAAGTGGAGCGCAAGTTCTACGAGCCGGTGAAGAAGACGGTGATGCGAGCGCTCATCAACTCGATCCACGGTGCGGGCAAAGTGCTCCCGATGAAATTGCGCAACTTCAACATCATCGACACGTACGACCGAGCGACGCCCGAATACAAAGCCGCTCCGTACGATGGTGATGTGGCCGTGATCAAGGCGGTGGGTTCGCCTGGCCCGCCTGACATGGGCTGGCGCAAGCATGTGCGCGGCAACCTGATCCTACGCAACATCGAAGGCGATCACTACAACATCATCAAGGAACCCCTCGTGGCGGATCTGGCCAAGGTGATGGAAGGCATCATCGTTCGCAAAGAGACCGCCGCGCTCGGTGTGGTGTGATGGCATCGCGCCCGCTTGTGATCCACTGCAGCGGACCTGACCACCGCGATGTGCTGCGCGCTGAGCCGCCCGCGATCCAACCGGGCGCCTGTTCCGTGCACTTCGCGGAACTGGCTGAACTACGGCAGCGCAGGGAGGCTTTGCACCATCTGCTCGACGAAAAGGAACGGGAGCGCGCAGCGCGCTTCAAGTTCGAGGTGGACCGCGAGCGGTACATCCTCGGCCATGGCTGGATGCGTGAATTGCTGGGACAATACATGGGTGTGCCGCCACAGGACATCGCAGCAGAACGCGGCCGGTTCGGCAAACCCTACCTCCCCGATGGGCGCTTGACGTTCAACTTGAGCGATACCAAGGATGCCGTGGTACTGGCGGTGGCCCTTGACCTGGACTTGGGCGTGGATGTGGAGACGGTCGACCGACGCGTGGATCATACAGCAGTGGGTGCACACTATTTCACGCCGGAAGAGCAGGAGCATATCGCACGCAGCGATGATGCGAAGCGCACGTTCCTCGAACTGTGGACGCGGAAAGAAGCCGTGCTGAAAGCCAGTGGTGTCGGCATCATGGACGACCTCCGAAGTTTGCGCGTGGACCAAACGGTGAACAAGCTCACCATCGCTCATCCTGAATTCGTCGCCTTGGCGGCCGCTGAGTACCATGTGCGGACCTGGCGCATCGATCCAGCCCACCTGATCAGCCTTGCCACACCGGTGCCTGTGGAGCATGTGCTCCTCTTCGGCGCCTGAACCGTCACCCTTCTTCGCCCCAGAACCGGGGATGGAAGTTGAGCAGGTGAAGCCGCTTGCCCGCGCGGGTGATGGCCGTGTACAGCCACCGCACATACTCCTTGTCGATCATCTCCTCGGTCACATAACCCTGATCCACGAACACGGTGTTCCATTGGCCACCCTGGGCCTTATGCGCGGTGACGGCATAGGCGTACTTCACCTGCAAGGCCTGGGCGTACCCATCCTCGCGCAGCCGCTTCATGCGCGCGGCCTTGGTGGTCTCGGGATACCCATTGAAGAGGGCCTCCCGTAGGAGCTTCAAACGAGGCATGGGCAGTGCCGGAGCATCGATGGAGAGCACGTCCAGCATCACCTTCACCTCCAACTCCCGCTCCTCCACTCCGTTCCACCAACGTGCAGTGATGTCGGCGAAACGCAAGCCATGGACCTCCTCCACTCCGTGCACACGGCTCACCACGAACTGCTCCCCATTCGCGATCAACTCCGCTTTGCCGTTCTGTCCGGCCCAGAAGTAGTTGTTCTTCACCACCATCAACCGGTCGCCGGAGCAGACCTCCTCTTCGAACCCATGGATGCGGGCGCGCACCTGCTGGCTGTATTGGAAAGCGCGCTTGTTGCTGCGACAGATCAGACAGACCTCTTCATCGCCGTCCTGGGAATACGCGGTCTCCAAGGCGTCCTGCAGGTCGTAGCCATCGGTGCGGATCACATCATCGAACCCCGATCGGAAAACGATGTGTGGCACCTCGTCGTCGAGAATGGAGCGCAGTGCTGTGGCGTTGGTGAGTATGCCTGAATCGGCCGCCTGGCGCACCACATCGGTGAGTTCCACCATGCCGGCCACCACGCCGAAGGCCTGCAGCTCCTTCGGCTCCAATGCGGGGCTGTGATCACTGCCCACGGGTGGAAGCTGAGCTGGATCGCCGATGAGCAGCACGCGCGTGCCTGGCGCGGAGAAGATGTGTTCGAACAGATCCTGCAAGAGATCACGACCGCCGAAAGGGCCATCGCCGCCGCCATGACGACCGATCATGGAGGCTTCGTCCACGATGAACAAGGCGCCACTATCACGATGCGGCGCCACTTGCATGCCGAAAACACCCTCGTCCTCGTTCGCTGACCTGTATATCCGGCGGTGGATGGTGGATGCTGGCCGACCGGAATAGGCTGAAAGTACCTTGGCCGCACGGCCCGTGGGCGCCAATAACACCACCGGCCTTCGCTCAGCGGAAAGCACTTTCACGAGTGCGCCCACCAAGGTGGTCTTCCCCGTTCCCGCATAGCCCTTCAGCACCAAGGCGGTGCGCTCCTTCGTGGTGGCGAGCAAGCGCTCCAAGGCCATGGCCGCGCGCTCCTGGCCAGCCGTGGGCGGATGCCCCAGTGCTTGCAAGAGGCGCGTGCCCAAGGGATACGCACGGGCTTCAACAGGCATACCCGCACAGCGTCCGCCACCACCTGGCCGTCCACTTCATGGGGTGAAGGTAGAATGCAGCACCGGCAAGCTGAGCCCGCTTCTGTTCGAACGGCCTACCTACGCGAACAGCCTCCTCGGGACCACGGCCCCCACTAGTTCCATGCTGCCTACTTTTGGGCGCGAGCAAGTGTGATGAAACGACTCTTCTTCAATGTAGTGGCGGTGTTCCTGATGCTGGCCGGTGGTTCATTGCTGGTCATCGGCTTCATGGAAGGACAGCCGTGGAGCATGATGCTCGGTGCTGGCTTGGCCCTGCTTGCAGGTGTCGTAGCATTGTTGATGCAATACGGCTACTTCAGCCAGCGGACGGGCACCGTGCTGGGTATCGTCTTCGCTTCCACGGCGCTGTTGCTCGCCTATCGGAACTACCGCGAACGCCATAGCGCGGAACCGGTGCAGCAGGCCTCACCCCTGAACGACTCCTCCACCCATGGCCATTGAAGGTGCTGCCACCGGTGCTTACCGCGCGAAGGACTATCGGGCGGACATTGAGCGTCGCTACCATGTGGGCATCGTGATCGGTCCTGAGCTTTCGGCTTGGGTGGTGCGCGATACGCAGAACATGCACGTGGCCGCACTGGCCTGGGCCATGGAAAGGCAGGCGCTCGGGCATGCCGATCTACCCCAGCACCCGCGATCGGTCACCTTCGTAGCCTTGCCGGAATGGAGCACGCTGGTGCCCGATGGAGCACTGGAGCCGGGCACAGCGGTCGATCATCTCACCTTGGTGCACGGCAAACTGCCCTCCCAGGTGGTGCGCGAAGAGCCCGTGCAACCCTTGGGGGCACAGTGCCTCTACGTGAACGAGTCCACCTATGAGCGCCTTGTGTTGGACCGCTACCCGATCGCGCGTAGCCTGCCCTTGCAGGGCGTATTGGTGCACGGTGCACGCACCCGATCCATGCAGGGACCGACCTTGCTGATGCACCGAGGTGGTGAACGGCTCGACATCGCCATCGCCGACAAGGGGAACCTGCTGCTCAGTTCATCGTACCCGGCGCGCACGGCGGAAGACGTGTTGTACTTCTGTCTGATGGCCACCGAACGTGTGGGATGTGATCCGAAGCAGATCGCGATCCGCCTCGGCGGCACCCACCTCACGACCACCGACCGCGAACTGCTCGGCCGCTACTTCGTCGACACCGCTTCGGCCGTGCCGACCGCTATCACCGGGACGATGCCAGCGAACGTGGAGGTGGATCGCTGGCTGGCGGCCTTTGACCAGATCGCATGCGTATCGTAGGCGGAAAGTACCGCAACCGAAGGCTTCATCCACCGCAGGAGATGGAAGCGAGGCCCACTACGGACTTCGCGAAGGAGGGTCTATTCAACGTGTTGCAGCATAGCATTCCGTTGGAAGGCATCCGCGTGCTCGACCTCTTCGCCGGCACCGGTAACATCTCGTTGGAGTTCCTCTCGCGCGGCGCCGTGGAAGCCATCTCCGTGGAACAGGACCGCGACCTCTTCAACTTCATGCAACGTACCGCACGTGAATTGAACGAGACCGGTTGGCGCATGGTGAAGGGGGATGTCTTCACCTTCCTCAACAGCCACCGCGGGATCTACGATGTGGTCTTCGCCGATCCGCCTTTCCACCTCGAAGGCTTGGAGCGTATCCCGAACCTGGTGCGGGCCGCAGGGCTATTGGGCGAAGATGGCCTGCTCATCCTCGAGCACCACGAGAAGATCGACCTGAGCGCGGTGGCCGGCTACCAACGCACCCGCAAGTATGGCGTGATCCACTTCAGTTTCTTCGGAGCTTGAGCTGATACGCCGGGCTGCGTGTGAACTGATGCCCACACCGGCCATTGCTTCGCTCCCACGTGTGTTCCCCCCCACTGAGCACGGTCGTTCACGCCATCACCCGCACACCCGCCTTACTTTCGCAACGCACGAACGCACCTCCCATGAGCAGAGCCATCGCTGTCTTCCCCGGCACCTTCGACCCGATCACCGTGGGCCATGTGAGCATCGTGCAACGCGCACTTCCGCTGTTCGACCGCATCATCATCGGCATGGGCGTGAATACCACGAAGAAGACCATGTTCGAGCAAGAGCAGCGCCTCACCTGGATACGCGACGCGTTCCGCAACGAAGCCCGGATCGAGGCCGTCGCGTTCGAGGGGCTCACCGTGGACCTGTGCAACCGTGTAGGAGCCGGCTTCATCGTGCGCGGGCTGCGCAACAGCACCGACCATGGCTACGAGCGCAGCATCGCCTTGATGAACCGTCAACTGGCCGGCGTGGAGACCATCTTCCTGCCCTCCGCCTCGGAGCATGCGCACATCAGCAGCACCATCGTGCGCGAACTGATCGCCAATAAGGCCGATGTTTCCGCGTTCGTACCGATGGACCTCTCCGGGCACCTGCGATGAGAACGCTGCTGATCGGCCTCCTCTTCATCCTCTCCTCTTCCGCGCACGCGGGCCACTACACCATCCATGTCACCGCGCGTGGCTTCGGTGATGATGTCGTTTCGCTCTACCGCTACGCCGACCTGTTCACGCACCGCACCGAGCTGGTGCAACGCGGGCTCCTAGATGCCACCGGCAAAGCCGTGCTGGAAGGCGAGGCGAACGGCACCTTGAAAGTGCAACTGCGCATCGGAGAGCGCATCGCCGACCTGTACGTGCGACCAGGAAGCACCTTGCACGTGACACCGTTCGACCTTGGTACGGCACGCAGCCTAAGCGGCACCACCCGCATGGGCCTTGACTTCACCGACATCGATGCCCTGGACGTGAACGCGCTCACCGCCGATGTGAACGAGCGTATCGACGCGTTCGTGGCGGAAGACCTTGCCACCGACGAAGCCGCTGGTATGCAAGCGCTGGACATCCAACGCAAGGAAGGCTCTGTGAAACCCGATAGTGCTGCGCGCCCGGCCACCTTGTTCGTGACACCCCAGTTATCGAAGGCGCGGGTGGACAGCTTCGCCATGAAGCTCCGCAAGTTCTACGCCGAGGTGAACGACCCGTGGTTCGCTCATTACCTGGAGCATAGCATCGCTGGGTTGTATGTCGGACCACGCACCAACGACCGCGAACTCTTCGAGATCTTCGTGAAAGGGAAACCCGTGCGGTACGATGATCCTGAGTACGTGCGTTTGATCCGCACGCTTTTCGGCGAAGGCCTGGAACAGCTCCACCGCTATAAAGGCGACTCGCTCCGCTTGGCGATGAACGCCGGTGATCCGGCAGCTCTACGTGCGCTCTTCCAAGGCAACGACTTCCTGCGCAGCGATGACCGGTTGGCCGAACTGGTGATGATGGACCAGCTTTACCTGAACAGCTCCAGCCGACTGGTGAGCGGCGCGGAGGTGGTGAACCTGCTCCGTCGTGTGGTCGATGGCTCCACCGCTGAAGAGCATCGCACCATCGCCAGCAACATGGTGTGGGACCTCACCGCCATGCGTGTAGGAGCCACATTGCCTGCGATGCGCTTGGAAGACGAACGCGGGCAGACGGTGGAGCTGAACGAGCTGCTCAAGGGTCCGGTATGCGTCGCATTCACAGCGGCATGGTGCACGTATTGCACAGCCGAGACCGGGAGTTTGATCGCGTTGGCCGAAGAAGGAAAAGGCACGATGAAGGTGATCGTGATCGGCCTGGACCGCACCTTGGATGAATTCAAGGCGGCAAAAAAGGCCATGCCCTCTTCACCGCATGTGACCTGGCTGCATGCCGTGGCGGAACAGCAGGTGCGCGAAGATGCACGTATCCGCAGCCTGCCCCAATACTTCATCCTGAACGATGATGTGCTCGCCCGTGCGCCGGCGCCACTGCCCAGCAAAGGCTTGGGCGAGCTCTTCTTCAAGGCCAAGGCCGAGGCGGAAAAAGGTGGCCGGTTGAAGGTGTGGGACGATTGATCGCCATCCTTCGTCGATCCTACCGAACATCAGCGGCCTGCTTGACTGGACCGGTGAATGCTCAGGAGGACAAGCTGCGCCACGCTTTCAGTACAGGCAGCAACGATGGGTAGGTATCGCCCTCCATCATACGCACGCCATCGTTGTCGAGCCAACGCACCTCTTCGATGTCCTCCTCCGATTGGGCGGTGAGCTCTTCGTTGGAAGAAGCCCGCATGAGGAACCAATCGGTGCGCTTGAGGTGCTGCCTGCCTTTGCGTTCGTAGGTGTGCCAGGTGCTGGTGACGAACTCCTTGAGCTCCACGTGTTGCAGGCCACACTCCTCCTGTACCTCCCGCACTGCGCCCACATCCACCGCTTCGCCCTTCTCCACCTTGCCTTTCGGAAGGTCCCATTTGCCGAGGCGCTTGATGGCAAGCAATCGACCGTGTTCATCCATCACCAATCCGCCGGCAGCGAGGACGAAGTCGTGCTCGCGCTGGAAGGCCTCCCAGGCGTCGAAGTCGTGACCGACCACGGTGATGCCGCCTTCCATGTCTCCCCGTTCCACTTCTTCCACCAAGGCGCGCAGCTCCTTTTTGGAGGTCACCTGTACTATGCGGCGATCGCGGTTTTCGGATGGATCAGAGGATGCGTCAAGGAACAGCACGGACCTTCCTCCGATGTAAACGTCGTACTTTCGTGGCATGTCTTCCCAGCTCGATCCAGCGCTTAAAGTAGCGGAGTTCCTGCTCCAGATCAAGGCCGTCAAACTTAGTCCGCAAAAGCCGTTCACGTGGGCCAGCGGATGGAAGAGCCCCATCTACTGCGATAACCGCAAGACCCTCTCCTATCCCGCTGTGCGCACCTTCATCCGCCAGCAGTTCGTACACATCGTGAACAGCGAGTTCGGCCGACCGGATATGATCGCGGGTGTGGCCACGGGCGGCATCGCCCACGGCGCGTTGGTAGCCCACGACCTCGGTCTGCCCTTCATCTACGTGCGCAGCGGAAGCAAGGAACACGGCCTGAAGAACCAGGTGGAAGGTGACCTTACGGTGGGCCGTAGCGTGGTGGTGGTGGAGGATCTCGTGAGCACCGGAGGCAGCAGCCTCAACGCCGTGCAAGCGCTGCGTGAAGAAGGGCTTGAAGTGAAAGGCATGGTATCAATCTTCACTTACGGCTTCGATCAAGCGCGCGACGCCTTCGCCGACGCCAAGGTGAAGTTGCATTCGCTCACCAATTACAGTGTGCTGCTGGACCAAGCACTGCGCAGCGACTACATCACGGAAAAGGACGTGGTTTCGTTGAACGAATGGCGGAAGGATCCGGCGGGGTGGGGGCCTCACCCCCAGCCCCTCTCCCAAGGAGAGGGGAGTAGCTCCCGGTGAAGGTGTATAGCACGTTAGTCAGGTAACAAGACCGCTTCCCGCTTCGTTCCTCGCGGTTCGCGGTGACCGGCTTCGATAGCAATAGGATCAACACAGGTATCGGGACCGCTTCGACAAGAACAAGAACATGACGACCATCGAGAGCAAGCACGTGGAGATCGCGAAGAGCGCACAGGAGCTGTACACCTTCCTGCAGGACATGAACAACTTCCAGCAACTGCTGCCACAAGACCGCATCAGCGAGTGGAAGAGCGATGGGCAAAGCTGCTCCTTCAAGGTGCAGGGCGCAGCCACGATCGGTCTACAGCTCGACGGCGGCACCGAACCTTCGCACGTGCGTCTGAAAGCGACTGAGCGCAGTCCTTTTCCGTTCACGTTGGATGTCCACCTCAACGACAAGGGTGGCATTACCGAAGCGTGGCAGGTGTTCAATGGTGACATCAACCCCTTCATCAAGATGATGGTGGAGAAGCCGTTGAAGAACCTATTCGACCATATCGCGGATAAGATGAAGGGGATACATGGATAATTTCACCCGATCCGCAGTATCTTCATGGAACCGCTGCTGTATGCGGCCCCGACGAACATGCGGTATAAACTTCTGTTCTGCTTAGCGAGCGTTGCAGCTCTTGTCAGTTGCCGCAAGGACGACACACCTGCTCCCAGCGGAGGTGGCACTCCTTGGATGTCGCACATCGCGGTGGCAGCCGACTCTGCATTCATCCTGGCCCCCAATGTGGTGACACCGAATAACGATGGCATCAACGATGTGTTCCACGCCTATGGCCGGAACGTAACGGCGATGAGCACCATGGTCATGTTCCTCAACGGTGAACCTGCGTTCTCGTCGACCTCCCTTTACCCCGTTTGGGCAGACCTTGATAGCACGGATCTCGGTCGCTACCGGGTCATCATCACCGCCACCAGTACGTCGGGCATGGTCCTTTCCGCGACCAGTTACCTGGATGTGATCGACTACGGGACATCCACTTGTCTGCCCTTTGATGGCGACCCGGTGGCGGGAGACCAGCTCGATCCTCGCCTGTTCGGTGTGACGTATGGGACCCAGGACGTCTTCTGCGAATGACCCGGCGAGCACCGTTCGGTTCATCTTGGCGTCTCATCTTTGCATACCCGATCCTTGTGCGACAGCGCTGAGTTCGTGGTGCACCTTCCATGGCCGGCCGCCCCACTTCCAAAGCCTTCGCTGACGCACCCCGCCCAAAGCTGGACAAGGCCACCTTGCGCAAGGCGGTGCGCATCTTCCGCTATCTGCGGCCGCACCGCCTGTCCATGGTGGTGGGCTTCATCCTGCTGTTGACCACCACGAGCTTGGCGCTGCTCTTCCCCGGTCTGCTTGGGCAATTGGTGGATGCGGCCAAGGGCAACGCAGCGGCCCAGCAGCAACTCTTCACGGACATCGACCGGGTGGCCATGACGCTCTTCGCCGTCTTCCTGGGCCAGGCCGTGTTCGGCTACTTCCGGATCGTGATCTTCAACCGGGTGACCACCGACATGTTGAACACGCTGCGCACGGACACCTATGAGCACCTGTTGAAACTGCCGATGATCTTCTTCGCGAAGAACCGCGTGGGCGAACTCAATAGCCGCATCAGCGCCGATGTGAGCATGGTGCAGGAAGCCCTGACCAGCAACCTCGCGGAGCTGGTGCGGCAAGTGCTGACGGTCGCGGCCGGCGTGGTGTTGCTGGCGACGGTAAGCTGGAAACTCACGCTCACCATGCTCAGTGTGATCCCCGTGGTGGCCATCATAGCCGTGTTCTTCGGAAGGTTCGTGACCAAGTTGAGCAAGCAGGTGCAGGACAAGATCGCCGAGACCAGCGTGATCGTGGATGAGACCTTGCAGGGCATCCAGAACGTGAAGGCCTTCGCCAACGAGCGGTGGGAGGCATCACGCTACGGCAGGGTCGTGAACGACATCCGGCTCCTCGCACTGAAGAGCGGGCGCTGGCAAGGTGCGTTCGTGTCGTTCATCATCCTGTGCATGTTCGGTGCCATCGTGCTGGTGATCTGGCGCGGCGTGCGGTTGATGGCGACCGACGAGATCAGCACCGGCGAGCTCGTCACCTTCATCATGTACTCCATCTTCATCGGCGCCAGCATCGGCGGCTTGCCGGAGGTGATCAACCGCATGTTGAAGGCCATCGGCGCCAGCGAACGGTTGATGGATCTGCAGGATGAGGCCCCCGAACCCGTTTCGCTCGCGGCGAAAGGTGAACCCCTCGCTCTCCAAGGAGCCGTGCGCTTTGAAGAGGTCTCGTTCCATTACGCCACGCGTGCTGACATCCCGGTGCTCCAGAACGTGGACTTCAGTGTGAGGCCCGGTGAACGGGTGGCGCTCGTTGGCCCCAGCGGTGCTGGCAAAAGCACGGTGGCTGCGCTCGCCTTGCGCTTCTACGATCCGGTGAGCGGCCGTGTCACCATCGATGGCAAGGACGCCCGCGACTACGACCTCACCGCCCTGCGAGATCGTATGGCCATCGTGCCACAGGAAGTATTGCTCTTCGGCGGGACCATCCGCGAGAACATCGCTTATGGAAGACCGGACGCCTCGGACGAGATCATCGAAGCCGCTGCGCGCAAGGCCAATGCACACGACTTCATCAGCAGTTTTCCGCAGGGCTACGAGACCGTGGTGGGCGAACGCGGCATCCAGCTGAGCGGCGGTCAACGGCAGCGTATCGCCATCGCCCGCGCGGTTTTGAAGGACCCTGCGATCCTGATCCTGGACGAAGCCACTAGCGCATTGGACAGCGAGAGTGAACGCTTGGTGCAAGACGCGTTGGACCAGTTGATGAAAGGCCGCACGAGCATCGTGATCGCCCACCGGCTAAGCACCGTGCGCGATGCCGACCGGATCCTGGTGTTGGACAAAGGGCGCGTTCTGGAGAGCGGCACGCATGACGAGTTGATCGCGGACGTGGGTGGGTTGTACCACTCGTTGAGCCGGTTGCAACTGACGAACGCATGACGTTACGACGTCTGCTCTCCTCCTTCTGTCTGATCCTTTGCGTGGCCAGCACGTGCTCCGCACAGCCTGCATATACAGTTGGACAGTACTTGCGTGATCGGGCCGTCCTCGACCGTGTGGATTCAGCCTACAAGACGGGGGATGTCGACCTCGCCCTCGAACTGCACCGAACGCTCGGTAGCAACCATCCAGTAGATCACTTTTGGCGAGCGCAACTGATCTGGCGCACGGGCGGGGCTCCTACCGATGAACTGAAGAAAGCCTTCGACCTAGGGTATCGACACATCCCAAGCGCAACACCGGATAGCTTCGAAGTGGCGATGATGGAAGAGTTACGGCTGTTGGAAGAACAAGCGGCGGTGAAGCGCGACGTGCATCGCATTCAACGATGCGAGGAACTGATCGATAGGGATCAAGTCCTTGCCCGCGGCGAACATGATGAGGCCGGGAACCGCACCAACTTGGATACCTTGGACGCTCTGATCAGAGAAGCTGGTTGGCCGAGCAGTTTTTCCCTCACCAATGAATATGGCGGCTCTGGGGTGGCCATTGTCCTTGCCCATCAGAAATGGGACAAAGCTCATCTCTTCGGACCCTACCAAGCATTGATAGAGCAGGAGTGCATGGCGAGACGTGAGACCTGGCAGGTTGCTATACTCACTCTGCAACAGCGTATCCGCTATACTGCGCGGAATAAGACGGATACCATCGCCTTCTCGAGCGGGGCACTCACCGACGATGATCCTGCACTACCGATGGTCGCTGCGATAAGCGATCGTTTGACCAGCAACGGGCACAGACATGTTTGGATACACGCGACGGACAGTACCGCCGCACGCGCCATCGCACAACGCATCGTCCAGGTTCAACCACGGATCACCATACCACAAGAAGTTCTGGAAATGCTCATAGAACGCGGCATGGACCATCCCGCACCATTATCCATGGAGCGCATCACCCTTGTCGTGGACCCCACATTGCCTACTGACCAGTTCCTGTATCGAATGAATTGAGGAACTTACGACCCATGGCCCATCGAACCAACCTCTTGCTCACTCTCCTACTCATTGCAGGACGAGGATCCGCCCAAGAACCCGGTCTGTTCATCTATGGCAAGGTTGATGACCTCATCACAGCTGCGGAGTTAGAGGGAGTACGCGTCTCCGTTCAAGAGGTCGGTGCCGATACGAGCACACGTATCTACTCACCGATCACCACCGGGCAATTGACCTATGAGTTCACCCTAAGCGAACAGGGACACTACGAGGTAAGGGCTGAGGCCCCTGGCAAGATCAGCAAGTATGTTTTGATTGATGCACGAGGAGTTCCCCCAAAGAGCTGGTCCGATGGCCACGGGATCAACTTGGATATCGCACTATTGGATAGTATCCATGGCCATGATCTTTCGATGTTCAATGCACCGTATGCGGTAGGGCGTTACAAAAGAGGAACCTTCCGTTTTGACATCGCCGGGAATGCAAAAATGCGAGACTATACTCAAGCCCTGTTGAAGAAGACCGGTCAGAAGATGGCCCCGCGACCAAGACAGTGAGCTTCGAAACCACTCACATCCCCACCTCCACCACCTTCTTCGTCTCGAAGAACTCGCCGCTGAAGAACTTCTTCAGCTCGTGCACCTTCACCGCGTTGCGCACCGGTAGTATCTCGTCGGCCAGCTCGCCGCCTTTGAGGTAGTACATACGCCCCTGCCCTTTCGCCACCAGGTGTTTGGTGTCGCGGATGAATTCGGGCAGGGTGGTCACCGCGCGGCTCACGATCACGTCGTAGCGCTCGTGGTGGTCGGTGCTTCGGATCTGTTCAGCGGTGCAATTGGTGATGCCCAGGCCTTCCACCACGCCTTTCACCGCGGTGATCTTCTTGCCGATGCCGTCGATGCCGTGGAAAGTGCAGTCGGGGAAGAGTACCGCGAGCGGCACCAAGGGGAAACCACCGCCTGTGCCTACATCCACGATACGCGTGCCTTTCTTGAAGCTGACTACTTTGGCGATACCCAACGAGTGCAGGATGTGTCGCTCGTAGAGGTTCTCCATGTCCTTGCGCGATACAAGGTTGATGCGCTCGTTCCACTCCGGATACAGCACACCCAGCCGCTCGAATTGCGCGCGCTGCTGCGCGGTGAGCTCGGGGAAGTACTGGAGGAGGAGGTCGAGACCAGGAGCGTTCATGAATATGTGGGAGATTACGGCCTCACCCCCAACCCCTCTCCGAAGGAGAGGGGAGCACGACTCCTTGCCGATGAGAACAGACGACCTCCGGTCCCTGCTGGAAATAGCCAGCGAACATGTCCACCAATTGTCCCTCCGTGGCAGTATGAGCACTTGACCGCATGTGCAGCGATACGCTTAGATGTGGTCCTTGTGGTTCTCCATCAGGTTGAGGAGGAACTCCCGGGCGCGGAAGAGCTGGGCTTTCACCGTGCCGAGCGGAAGGTCGAGCTCCTCGGCGATCTCCTCGTAGCTATACTCCTTGTAATAACGCAGTTCCACCAGGGTGCGGTAGCGGGGCTTCAGCTTGTCCACCACATCGCGCATGATCAGGTTCTTCTGTTCCTTGATGGCGATCTCGGCCGGATCGAGGCCGGTGCCTTTCAGCTCGATGGTCATCTCGTCGCCATCCTCGGTGCCGATGGGGTTGTCGATGCTGAAGGTCTTCTTCTTCTGCTTGCGGATCCAGTCGATGCAGTTGTTGGACGCGATCTTGAACAGCCAGGTGCTGAACGCGTAGTTCGGCGTGTACTGCTTCAAGCGATGGAACGCCTTGCCGAAGGCTTCGATGGTGAGATCCTCCGCATCGTCCTTGTTGTTGATCATCTTCAACAACATGAAGTAGATGGAGTCGCGGTAACGGCTCATCAGTTCGGCGTAGGCCTTCTGATCGCCTTTCTGCACGGCGCGTTGTACGAGGATGTAGTCGTACCGCGCCTTCTCGCTGAGGTTCTCGTTCACTTCCATCGTTTGGGCTTGACGAGGATCGTGCTGGTGTACAGCAGGGGATCCAGTAGTAGGAACAGCCATTCTAGGGGTATAGCCAGCCACGCCAAGGCGCCGGCCTGAAGGCGGCGCATGGCGAGCACGGTGATCGGGAACAGGACGCACAGCTCCACGGCGAGGCCGATGGCCACTTCGCGCCATTGCATGCGGATGATGAACCACAGCAGCAGCAGCCAGAAGGCCGTGCGCGCCAGCGGCAGCAGCAGCAGCAGGATCTGATGGCCGAAGCGGTAATGCGCCGCGGTGGTGTAGTGCCGGCGTTTGCGGCGTAGCCAGGTACCCAGATCGCGCGTGGGCTGCGTGGTCATGAACGAACGCGGGTCGGCCACCACGCCGGTGTTCTTGGCGCGTGCCACCTCGTTGATGAACAGATCATCATCGCCGCTCATCAGGTGGTTGTGCTTGCGCGAGCCCTTGGCGCTGAAGAAGACCTCGCCGGTGTAGCCCAGATTGCGCCCAACACCCATGTAGGGGAAACCCGCCATGGCGAAGCCCATGTACTGCATGGCCTTCATGGTACCGTCATAACGCTCCAGTACGTTGGCCAGTCCGGCTTGTTCAGCGTAAGGGCTGTGCCCGATCACGATCTGTTTGCCCTTGGCGAAGCCCGCGGCCATGGTGCTGATCCAATCGTTCCCGGCGGGCAGGCAGTCGGCATCGGTGAGCAGCACGTTCGGATACTTCGCGGCGCGCACCCCCACACCCAAGGCCAGCTTCTTGCCGTAGTTGAACTTCTCATCCGCCTGGATGTTCACGGGCCGCAAGCGCGGGTGTTCGGGTTTCATCCATTGCAGCACTTCCCAGGTGTCGTCCTCGCTTCGGTCGTTCACCACCACCACTTCGAACTCCTTGTGGTCCTGCTGCATCAGCAGCGGGATGAGGTGCTCCAGCCGGCGTGCCTCGCTGCGGGCGCAGATCACCACGCTCACCGGCAGGTCGCGGTCGGGCTGTACCTGCGGCTTGCGGAAGGCCAGCCGGGCGAACATCACCAGATGGAAGAACAGGAGCACCACGAGCGCGCCTGCCATGACATAGAACTCAATGGACCACATACGGAACGGCCCCACCGCGGTGCGGGCACGAGGGCGAAGCTATCGGCGGGGCTTGGGCCACCCAGCGCCCGACCCGGCCAGTTATGAACAGCGCAGGCGGGGCTGTTGGAGGACCTTCTGGAACAGGCTCTACTGCACACCTTTGCGCCGCTTATCCACGCTGCCGCCCATGCTCCCGATCACCCGCACCGAACGCCTGCTCCTGCGCGAGATGACCGCCGCCGATGCGGCCCATTGCTTCGACCTGAACAACGACCCCGACGTGCTGCGCTTCACCGGCGAAGCACCCTTCCCCGATGTGGAGACCGCCCGCACTTTCCTGGCCGCCTACCCGGCCTACCGCGAAGATGGCTTCGGGCGGTGGGCTGTTGAAAAGCACGACGGCACCTGGCTCGGCTGGTGTGGTCTGCGGCGCCAACCCGACGGCGAAGTGGACCTCGGCTACCGCTTGCTTCCGGCGCACCGCAGCCAAGGCTTCGCCACGGAGGCCAGCCTGGCCTGCTTGCGCATCGGCTTCGAACGATTCCAATTGCCCGCGATCATCGCTCAGGTGGATCCTGCGAACCACCCCTCCATCCGGGTGTTGGAAAAGGTGGGCATGCAGATGTGGAGGACCGGCCCATGTGGGCACCACGAAGCGGCGCTCATCTACCGGTTGGAGCGGGAAGCATGGAACCGGTGATCGCCTACCGCTGCACCACCAATGGCCGAACGGTCATCGTATTCCCGTTGACCAGCCGGAGCACATAGTGTCCGTTGGCCAATGTCGTGGGAAGCGGCCAAGTGACCAGGTGCTCGCCTGGCGCCAGTACCTGATCGGCGACCGTGTGAAGCGCACGGCCTTGAAGGTCGAACACCTGCGCGTTGATGCGCGAAGCCTGGCTCATCCGGATAGGAACGAACACCTCGGCGGTGGCCGGTTGCGGATAGGGCTTACCTACGGCCATCTCCCACGCGGACCCCTCACCGATGCCGGTACCCGTGGCGAGTTCGAGGTCATCGAGCAGGAACCAGGAACCCACCGTTGGGCTGCCTCCGGTGCCGCTGATGCCGAAGCTGATGGTGGCCGTGGCCGCAGCGTTCGTGTTGTACGCCACCAACGGCACGCTGAATTGGGCATACGTCGCTTGCCCTTCGGTGTACTGCTGGATACCCGCCGCCACCAATCCACCACCGGCATCGACTACGGTGACACTGATGGAGAGCAGATCCCCCGCTGCCTGTGGGCCAAACTTGTACCAGCCTGTGAAGGTGGTGGGGGTGCCCGTGACCGGCTGCGCCAAATTCTGCAGGATGGGTGGAATGGCGATGGTGCTTGCGATCACTTCGCCGCGGCAGGCCAGGATGCCGCCGTGCGCATCGTCGCTGGAGGTGACCGGGAACAAGTTCGCCGGTGCGATGTTGTTGTTGCTCCAGCCGTTGGGCACCTGGCCCGTCCAGGCTTCGAAGCCGCCGTTGTTGACCTGTGCCGTAGACGCGTTGGAAAGCACGAACGAAGCAAGGGAGAACGTGTAGATGTGTTTCATGGTGGGTGGGTCTTACTGCAAGCTTAGCGGGATGCTTCTACGGTGATCACCGTGATCCGCCAACGGCGTTCAACAGCGATCGGTGAAAAGCGCCTGGCCGCTCAGTTCGTCCACACCGCGTAGCCCTTGCGGCGCAGTTCCAGCGCAAGCCCTTTCTCCACCTCCAAGGCCTCTGCACGACTGAGCGGACCGATGTGCTGGTACAGGCTGGGGCGCAGGTAGCGGTCGTACTTCCGCACGATGTCGCTGCTGAGCTTGTGGCCCTTGGCACTGCGTGCGCCGGTCTTATGCTGTTGGAACCTTTCCTTCGGGTCCTTGCTGGTCTGCCCCACGTAGAGGCACTCCAACACGCCGTTGTACTGCGGATTCGCCGCCCGGAATCGCCAGTCCTCGGTGTACACCTTGCGGGCGAGTTCGATGACGTAGACGGTGTGGACGGTGGGCATGATGCGGTCGTGCCCAAAGATGGCGGTGGCAGAAGTGGACTCCGCAGCCCTTGTCCGGGTTCCTTTCAACACGGCATCAACGGCACAACACCTAGATGGACCGATCCCAACATTCCCCGCCGTTCTTTCGGGCATGCGCTACCTGTTCATCCCTGTTCTGTTGTGCATCGGGCTCCTTGCCGCCGCACAACCTACCATCGGTCCGGGTCAGTTCTTTCGGATCGATCATGCTTACCTGCGTCACAGCTACGACATCCTGCCGACCAATGCAGCGGAACTGATCGATGCCGTCGGTGCCGATTACGCCATCGACCTGGCTTGGGTGAACACCGCCCCACTCTACACCAGTGACTCGATCACCTGCACCGTGGCGGGGAACGACTATCCCTATCATCCGGATGATTACGATACGACCAACGTTCAGGTGGACTTCCATGATCGTGCGCTCAACGGTGTGCGCACGCATCTTTTCCTGGTGCAGGATGATCTGGTGGAGTACGTGGGCGGTCAGCCCTTCGGCACCGGTGGAACGGGAGATGACCTCGTCTTCCAACGCTACCCTGACCAGATCTTCGAGACCGTGCTGATCCCTGGGATCGAACTGGGTACCACGTGGAGCGGCCCCATCGATGGGCGTTTCCTTGATGCCTCCGGCAGTGATGACCATTTCCTCACGGGGACAAGCACCACCGTGGCGGATGGAACAGGAAGCATCACCCTGCCCGACGGCACCTACCTGCCACACACTCTGCGTCTGCGGACAGTTCGCGAATACACCGATAGCAACGTGATCTTCGGCGACCTACCGCGCAACGACACGCTTTACACTTGGTGGGTGGACAGCTGGGACGGTCCACTGATGACCTTACCCATCGGCGACTACGGCCTTATGCATGGTTTCATCGCACCACTGCCCTTCACGCTCTACACCAGGTTGGGTGAAGTACAGCCCGTTGCCGTGAGCGAAGAAGGTGCGATCCCCGTGCGGTTGGGACATAACCCGTGCAGCGATCATCTCATCATCCAGGAGGGCATCAACTCCGCTTACCGCGTAGTGGATGCGAGCGGCCGCACCGTGATGCAGGGGCGACTTCACCAAGGATCGCTGGACGTACAGCACCTCGCTCCGGGGAGCTACACGCTACACACGCTCGGCGAACCAAGGCGGCCTGCACGTTTCGTCGTAGCACGCTGACGGCAGTACCTTGCGCGCCGCCGAACGCATCGTGAGCGATCGCTGGCGTTCGCACTTCGCGACATGTGTCTCATCACCCTCGCTTACCACGTCCACCCGCGCTATCCCCTCGTACTCGCCGCCAACCGCGACGAATTCCATGAGCGCCCTACGGCGCCGGCAAGTTGGTGGAGCGATGCACCCCATGTGCTCGCGGGGCGCGATCTGCGGGCGGGTGGCACCTGGCTCGGTATCACGCGCCATGGACACTTCGCCGCGCTCACCAACCACCGCGACCTACGCCGGGAGCCGAAGCCGGGACCTTCGCGCGGTCTGCTCGTGCGTAGTGCTCTGGAGGGCACAGCAACACTGGATGACACCGTGGCTTACGAAGGCTTCAATCTCTTGCACGGTCCGCTGGAAAAGCTGCGTTACCACAACAACATCGAACCGACCGATGTGGCGCTGGAACCGGGCATCCACGGCCTGAGTAATGCGCTATTGAACACGCCCTGGCCCAAGGTGCAACGTGCGAAAGCGGCAATGGAACGCGCTTTGAACAGCCGTGAAGGCGCGCTTGTGGAAGATCTCTTCGCGCTACTCGCCGATCCCGCGCAAGCGGAAGTGGAGCAACTACCCGATACGGGATTAGCACCACCGATGGAGCGCGCACTCTCCTCCGTGTTCATCGATACCACCGGCTATGGCACGCGGTGCAGTACTGTGCTGCTGGTAGATACAGATGGGCAGGTGTACTTCGAAGAGCGCACCTGGCCCGCAGGCACTGCGCAACGCATGACCTTCGCACTCGGTGAATGAGCGGATGGTCAGATCGGTTCTTCCGCCGTTCATCACGCTTGTCGCGTGAGCGCCGTCAACGAGCGGTAGAGATCCGCTTCCATCCATTGTAGGGCGAGCGCTTCGTCCTTCAAGCGGCTTAGGCCTTTCTCGTTCGTTGCATCCATCAATTGGCTCCAACACCGGATGGCGTGTTGCCGGACCGCACCGAGTGCCCGCTGCAACGCCGCTGGTCTTGCCGCCGGATCACTGCGGTGGTGGTCGGCGTAACGCACTTCCTCCAACAAGGCCGTGACCTCCACCTGCGCGAGGGGCCCGGGTCGGATGCCGAAGGACTTCGCTTCGGTCAAGAGGCGTTCCGCGATGTGCAGGTCGATGGCCTGCTGCCTGCTCAGCACATTGCGCAGTCCTTCATGTCCTTCGCGCGTGAGGATCACCTTCAACATGGAAGCCATTCGCTGATGCAGGGAGACGAGCTCACTGACCAGTGCTGCACGCCGCTGTTCCACATCACGCGCCAACGACCGCGTGACCTTCATGGCGCGTTCAGCCACATTGCTTTCCTTTCCCATCTTTACTTCACGACCGTTCGAATTCATGGCGCTTTCGGTGTTGGCGAGGTGAGGGTTGGATCCACGGTGCGGTACAGCTCATCCAATCGAGGGATCAGGATGATCTCCGTACGTCTGTTTCGTTGTTTGCCTTCGGCTGTATCGTTGGAAGCGATGGGCGCGAATTCGCTGCGGCCCGCGGCGGTGACCCGCTTGGGATCCATCCCTGCCCACAGCAGGATGCGCACGATGCTGGTGGCGCGCGCGGTGCTCAGGTCCCAGTTATCATCGAAACGCCCGCGTTTGATGGGCACGTTGTCCGTATGACCCTCCACCATCATGTCGATCTCCGTGTTGCTGCTCATGACCGTGGCGAGTTGGGTAAGGGCGTCCTTCCCCTTGGGCTCCACCGCCGCACTGCCGCTGGGGAAGAGCAGCTTCTCCGAGAGGGACACATACACCTTGCCGTCGCGCATGCTGACGCTCAGTTCCTCGGCTTTGAAATTCACGAGCGCGTCGGCCACCTTCTTGCGCAACCCGTTCATGGCGGCCGTCTGCGCTTCCAAGCGGCGGTCCAGCTCATCCATCCGGCGTGCCTTCTCCTGCAGCTCCGCGTCCTTGGCCTTGAGTTCGCGCTTACGTGCCTCCAATTCCTCGGCCGTCATGCGCGCGGTGCCCGCCATACCGTAGAGTTCGGCACGCAGGCCGCGCACCTGATCTTCGTAGGCCAAGCTGTCCCCGCGTAGTTTGTCCACATGCGCGGTGGCCATGGTGTATTTCTTCTTCGATACACAGCTGCCCAGCACCAGCAGGGCAGAGATGGGGATCAGGAGCTTCATCATGACCACCCTTACCACCAGCGGCATGCCACGGGCGCCGAGCGTTCGCTGTCGTGTAGTACAGTGGACGAATATGGGAAGATCATACCCAGGATCGGGGCGAAAGCACCATGCCCTGCCGCTAGATCGGAGGATCGGCACGGGATCGGGATAGTGATGCTCATGATACGCGAGGTACACGATGAACGGTTGCAAGCCGCGTTGGAGCGGGCCACCCGCCGCACGGTGCGACGCCTCTGGATCAGCCTGGCCGTGATACTGAGCGGCTGGAGCGTTCTGGTGGCGGTGATGGGTTAGTGCGGCGGTCAGGCTGAGGTGCAGTGAAGGGGATCGAGGTTCCTCGGATCCTCATAGCTTCACCCTTCCAACCACGCTGCCATGTTCAGGGACATCGCCATCGTTCTTCTGTGTGCCATGACCACCACCGCCGCTGGCCAATGCGTCATCAGCAACACCAACGCGCCCGGCTCCGACCCCACCGATGTGGAGATCGGTCAATCCTTCATGCCTACGTGTGATGGTGAGCTGATCTTCGTGGAGATCTACTGCAACGAAGGAGGCATCAACACGGCCGGGCAGCTGCGCATCTATGCGGGGAGCACCGTTACGAGCACTCCGATCCATACGCAAGCGTTGCCCGCCACGCTGGTGGAGGCCGACAACTACTATCACATCGACCTCACTACTCCCGTGCCAGCAACGGCCTTCCAATCGCTCACCTTCGAACTGCCCATGAGCGTGGAGATACCCTTCTCCGGCGGCAACCCCTACCCCGGTGGTCGAATGTTCTACAACGGCAACAACGCGGCGCTGTACGCCAACTCCGACATCCGCTTCAACGCGTACATCGCCTCCGCGTGCACCAATACCGCCGCCTCCTTCAGCACGGAGGCCTGCCAGGAATACACCGCACCCAGCGGAGCCGTGTACACCAAAGGTGGCATCATCAACGACGTGATCCCCAACGCGCAGGGCTGCGATTCGTTGCTCACCATCACCGTTGACCTCACCAGCGTGGACACCAGCGTGAACGTGGCTGGCGCGGTGCTCACCGTGGGCGAACCCGGCGCCTCCTACCAATGGCTCGACTGCGCGACCGGCGAAGCCATCAGCGGGGCCGACGGACAGAGCTTCGAGCCCACGGCTTCGGGCAGCTATGCGGTGGACGTGACCGTGGGCACCTGCACCGTGCGTAGTGCGTGCGTGCTGCTCCTGCCCACCACGATCCATCCTCATACGACACCCTCACTCATGCTACGTCCGCTTTCGACGTCCGGCTTATGGTCGATAGAAGGTGATGCCCCTACTACTGGGATCGCGGTGTTCGATGCGGCGGGGCGATCGGTGGCCCACCGCTGGATGAACGGAGTGCTTGACCTGACCACCGCTCCCGCTGGTGTGTTTGTGGTGCAGGTGTGGGATGCGGAAGGTGGCGTGCGCAGTGGCCGCATCGCCGTGGCGAACAATGCCCGGTGAGCCTTGACAGCGGAAGTGCAACGAAGACCTACCGCGTGCTCTCCACGCCGATCACCGGGGTGTTGAGTGATTGCACGTACCAATCGCTGCCGCTGACATCGTCGTAGCCAAAGCCGTACGCCGAGGAAGCGGTGTACAGCACGATGCGGTTGCCGGCCACCACCTCACCGCTCACCGGGGCATTGATGGACTGCACATACCAATCGCTGCCGCTGATATCGTCGTAACCGAAACCGAACGCCGTGTTGGCCGTGTACAGCACGATCCGCGCATTGGATGTGACCGCCCCCAGCACTTCTTCGTTCAAGGTCTGCACGTACCATCCACTTCCACTGGTGCTGTTCTTACCGAATCCGTAGGCGGTGGTCGCCGTGTACAGGACCACACTACTGTCCGATGACAATGCACCGATCACCGGACCATCGATGCTCTGGACATACCAGCGACTACCCGAGATCTCGTAGAAGCCAAAGCCGAAAGCCGTGGTGGCGTTCCAGATCACCGCACGGCCATCGGTGGTGTGGATCTCGCACGCTCCCGGACCTTGCGGACCCACCGGCCCCTGCGGACCTTGTGGACCGGCTGGGCCCACGCTGTTGTTGGCTGCGAAGAGCGCGTAGGGTACGCTGAGCAAGGGACTCACGCCCGTGATGCTGTAGTTCGATCCACCGTTGGGATCCGTTTCGGTCTTGAGGAAGAAGGGACCGTTGCCCCAGTTGATGCCGCTGAAGCTCCCGCTGACCGGAGTCCCACCACCGATCTCAAGCGTAGCGAGGCCGTTGGCATTGGTGCTGGTGCTGTGCGTTTCCACGTACACGGCGGTGCCACTGGCGCTGCCCTGTAGAACGCTGGCGCGCAGGCCCACGGCGCCGCTCACCACGAGGTTATCGCTGGCATCACGCAGCACGGCTTGGAAGGTCATGCGCTGCGGTGCCTGGGCCGAAACGAGCACGGCTGCGCCCGACAGCGTGGCGAAGAAGAGGTGGCGGAGCGTCATTGTTTGATGAGCTGGAAGGTGCTTGGGCTGCTGCCCGTGATGCGCAACAGGTAGAGTGCCGGGGGAAGGTCGCCCAGGGGGATGTGCATGGTGGTGGCAGTGATGCTGGCCGTACGAACGACCTGTCCGGCGGCGTCGAGCACCAGGTACTGTGCGCCCGGGTCGGGGATGGTCTCGAAGGTGAGCTGCACCCCCTCCACGGCGGGGTTCGGTGCCACATTGACCGCAGGATCCAGTGCAGCATCCTCCACCGTTAGCACCAGGTATTCGTAGGGCTGCTGCACGCCGGCGGCGCTGGTGCCGCCTGGGCCCTGCACCGCCGTATAGCCCACCTGACCGAGGCTGTAGCTGAGCGTGCCGCCCCCGCCGGTAGCCTCGCCACCCGAGGGTACCACGCCCTGCTGCGCCCACAAGGCCGATACGCATAGGAACACAGCTGTAAGAAGAAGAGACCGCATTCGTCCGCAACCTACGCATCCGCTTGGGATCAGCGAACACCCCTTCCCTTCCGCGCGTTGTATCCCATCACCATGTCCGGCTCGCTCCAGCACCCTACATTCGTCGTGCCCCAGCGGCCTACCATGCGTTCGTTCATTCTTCTCGCGGCATTGCTGCTCTTCGGCCGCGCCGGTGCGCAGGTCTGCGACCCCATCGGCAACCTCTATGTGCTCTCCAACTACAATGGAGGCATCGTCACCATCAACGTGAACGTGGACATCCCCGACCTGGTGATCGGCATCTCCACCTACGAACCCGTGCAGGTATTCATCACCGGGCCCTTCGCCGCCAACGTGACGCAGGTGCTGTACGCGGGCATGAACTCCAACCAGAACAATGACAACTGCGGCCAGGGCAACTTCAGCACCACCATCACCGGTGTGAACCCCGGCATCGTCACCATCAACCCGCCGATGACGCCGCCCACGGTGGGCTATACCCCTGCACACGGCAACGGTACCGGCCCTTTCGGCGGTCCCGTGATCGGTGCTGGTGGCGCGTGCGATACCACCATCAGCGCTGGTGGGGTGAACACGCCGGACGAGCTGGTGTACCACTTCGAGGAACAGACCGGCGCCACGCTCTGGGCGCACCAGACACAATACGACTGCTGGCAGAACGACATCATCTCCCTCACCGACGGCGGCAACTGCTGCATCGACCCCACACCCACGGCCGATGAATGCGACCCGCTCGGCAACCTGATGATCTATTCCAACTACGATGGTGGTGACATGACCATCAACGTGGACCAGAACATCCCCAACCTGAAGATCGGCATCTGCACCTACGAGACCGTGTCGGTGAACTTCGTGGGGCCTTTCGTGGGCAACATCACCGAGGTGATCTACGCGGGCTTCGGAGGCTACAACAACAACTGCGGCATCAACCCCTTCGTCACCACCATCACCGGGGTGGATCCGTCCATCATCACTTCGTTCAACCAATCGCAAGGCACCACCGCCATCGCCAACTACCTCGGCGAGCCACTCGGGCCGGGCCTGCCTCCCTTGGTCAATTGCATCAGCGGTGCACAGGGTGATTGCAGCACCACCACCAGCAACGGCAACTCCGCTCCGCAAATCGTGCAATTCTTCCTGGACCAGTTCGGCCCGGGTACCACGCTCTACGGCCATCAGGTGCAATACGATTGTTTCTTCGGCACCTTCAACCTCTCCGATGGCGGTAACTGCTGCCTGCAGGAGACCGGCACACCGCTCAATCCCATCTACGTGGATGGCGCCATCTACGACTTCATCCCCTGGACCGATTCCCTCCTCTGCGGCGGGCCCATCACCATCGACCTCAGCTTCTACCCCGTCATCATCCAACCACCCAGCTACCCCGGCTATGTGTGGAGCGATGGCACCCTGGGCCCCGTGATCACCATTACCGAGCCGGGCACCTACTCCTTCATCGTGGGTGATTATTGCCACTACGCCGACGGGCTCTGGCTCACGGACACTGTGGTGGTACTACCGTGTTGCGCCTTCGGTGGTGTGGACAGCACCATCACCCCCATCAGTTGCACGGGTGGCGCCGATGGCAGCATCACCGTGGATCCTGTGCAGGCCGGCACCTTCACCTACACCTGGAACACCGTGCCCCCGGCCGATACGCCCACCATCAATGACCTCGCTGCCGGAACCTACGTGGTGGAGATCGACAACGGTGCGAACTGCGACACCACCGTCACCTTCACGCTCGTGGATCCGCCGCCGGTGGAAATGGAAGTGACCGGCGACGCCGACATCTGCATCGGCGAAAGCACCACCCTCACGGCCGTATGGCTCGGCACCACGGGCACTGTGGATGTGGACTGGGGGGCCCTCGGCACGGGTAACGACCTGGTCATCTCCCCCGCCGACACCACCACGGTTACCGCCACCATCACCGACGACCTCGGCTGCAGCGCCACCTACGACTTCGTCGTGAACCCCGTGGTGTGTTGCCCCACCTACACCATCGACGCCACACTCACCGATCCGCTGTGTACCGGCACCAGCGACGGCAGCATCGCCGTGGCGGTGGCCACCACCAACACGCTCACTTACGTATGGAACACCACGCCTGCGCAGACCACCGAGACCGCCACCGACCTCGCCGCAGGCAGCTACAGCGTCACCATCACCGATGATCAGGCGTGCGACACGGTGCTCACCTACACGCTCACCGACCCGCCGGTGTTGAGCGTGACGGTGAACGGCATCACCCCGCTGTGCCAGGCGGTCACCGCCACCTTCACCGCCGAAGCCGAGGGCGGCACCGGACCGTACACCTATGCGTGGACACCCGAGGCCACCGGCCCCAGCACCAGCTTCACCACCACCACCGATGCCACCGTAAGCACCATCGCCACCGATGCCAATGGCTGCACCGCCGAGGGTAGCTTCACCCTGGTGGTGACCCCAGCGCCCACGGTGACCTTCACCACCAGCGCCGACACCGTATGCGCGCAAGCCGATGTGCGGTTCTTCGCCGTGGGCGATCCCAGCCTGACCCTCTTGTGGGACCTTGGTGATGCCGGTGCTTCCAGTTTACCGAACCCAACGGCCAGTTACGAATTCGCCGGTCCGCAGGAGATCTTCCTCGTGGGTACCACGCCCGATGGTTGCGCCAGCCTGCCCGTCACGCGCACCATCACCATCGCCCCGCTGCCGTCGGTGTCGCTCACCGTGGAACAGGATGGCTGCGCGCGCGGCATCACCGTGATCGCCCTCAGCGACATCGAGGCGGAACTGACCCTGACCCTCGACAGCTTGCCGCTGCCCGTGGCCTCCAGCGTGAACCGCTATGCCGTGGACCCCGGTGAATACACCGTGCACCTGCTGGCCACCACGGCCGTCGGTTGCCAGGACAGCACCGAGGTGGATGTGCTGGTGGAGGATCCGTTGGGCATCTACCTGCCCAACACCTTCACGCCCGACAACAACGGCATCAACGACGCGTTCGGCCTACCCACCTTGGAGGATCCGCGCATCTACGAACTGCTCGTCTTCGACCGCTGGGGCGCCGAACTCTTCCGCAGCAATACACCCACTGACCTGTGGACCGCCAGCGGCATCCCCGATGGGGTGTATCCTTATATCCTGCGCACCGAAGATCCCTGCCAGCCCACCGAGGTGCTGGAGCTACGCGGGCATGTGACGGTGTTGCGGTGAGGGGGTTGTCGTCCCGACCTTGAGAGCATTTGCCCACCATGTCTATGGGGGCTGTAGGCAGTAACGCGTTCGTAGTCCAACATCCACCGTGATCACCGGGCGGCAAGGCGTCGCGATCTCCTAGATGTAGGTCGTGCCTGGCGAGCCACGCCTACCGAGGGGTTGGTCGTGCAGCGGTGAACGAGATGCATGCGAAGAGAAGCAGCGCCACGTAGCGCCGCGTTTTGTTGGGGTGCGAACACCACGTTCGTTCGCAGGGGTTCTGTGTCGTAGTGCCTGGTGCGCTGGATGCTGAACGTCCCATTCCCAACTGTCGCCCACCGGCGGGGACGAAGCGTGTACAAGACACGCGCACCTTCAACCGGCCCCTCACCCTCAACCCCAAGACCCCTTGCCCATGCTTGCACCTTACACCTTCCGTTCCATCGCCGCGCTAGCCCTGCTGTTCTGCGGAACGCCGAACCTGCTTCATGCACAAGTGAGCTACGCCTTCCAAGCCACCTCCGCCACGTACGAACCGGTGGCGGACTACACGGTGTGCGACTTCGATGGAGATGGCTTCGACCGCATCAATGAACTGGATGGTGAACTGTTCCACTTTTTCGGTGTGCCTTTCCCCGTGGGCGATGACCATCCGCTCCACATCGGCGACTTCGGCTTCGTGCGCGTGGACAACGACAGCTCGTTGATCATCATGGACGGGCTCTTCACCACCCTGGAACCGCACGACCAGAATAGCGAAGTGCGCTATGCCATTACCGGTACCTCCGGCGCACGCACCCTCACAGTGGAATGGCACCGCTGGCATTTAAGCAACGGACCAGAGATCAATTTCGCCAGCTGGCAGGTGCGGATGGAACAAGGCACCGGTGCCATCACCATCCACATCGGTCCCAACAGCGGCGGCACCAACCTCTTCACCAACATCAGCGGACCCAACTGCGGCATCTTCTATTCGCCGGTGGACTTCTCCGGCTGCTACGAGAAGATCTGGGTCGAAGGGGCGCCCGATGCCATCGTGGTGGATAGTGCCGCCAACTACGACTTCGATGCGCTCTTCGGTTTTCCGGAGGCCAACACGTTGTACCGTTTTACGCCACGTACAGCCACCACCGACCTACCCGCCGCACCCATCGTGGGCCTGGCGCAGCTCGTGGTGAGCGGCACGCAGCTGAACCTGGAATGGCCCGCCGCACCCGCACCGCTCGCTATTACCATCCTGGACGCTACCGGGCGCACAGTGCAACGCAGCAGCACCGCGCACGACACCTGGCGCTTCAACAGCACCACCTTGCCCAGCGGTGTCTATTTCCTCCAGGCACAGGCCGGTGAAGCGGTCTACACGGCGCGTTTCATCAGGCCTTGAGGTGCTGGAGCTCCGCGTGCATGTGACCGTGTTGCGGTGAGGATGCATGATGGCGTGGAGCTAAGAACGACCGGCAAAGGGAGCAACCCCATGACCGTTCCGAAGAGAAGAGGATACGGTGATCACCGGATGGTGTGGCCCTTGGTGAAGTGCCACCTTGCACCCACCACCATGAGAACACAGCTACCCTTCATCCTCCTCATCGCGTTCTGTTCCACGGCAACCGCCCAAACGCTCACGGATGCCACCAGCATCCCGGCCGTGGGCCACAACGAAACGCGGGAATACTACAACGCCTCGAGCGCACCAGCTTGGAACCTGACCGGTACCGGCAACACCTGGGATGCCACCAGCGTGGTCACCTTCGGAGTGAGCGCCACCGTGAGCTACCGCGCACCGGCCGCCAGTCCCTTCGCGGCAGCGTACCCGACCACTACGCTTTGTGCCGAACGCTTCCAGAACGGCAACACCGAATGGCGTCATTACCTCGTTGACGCTGCCCATGCCGAGATGATCGGCATCAGCGCCGAGGACTTCAGCGGCGGCCGCACGTATTGCAACTTCCCCTTCACCATCGGCAACACCTTCACCGATGATTGGTACCTCAACGGCAACACCTACAGCGACACCTACACCTATGTGGCGTCCGGTGAAGTCCTGGCCCCATGGGGCACCATCTCCGATGTGGTGATGTTCGAGACCAGCGGTGGTTTCAGCTATTACCTCTACTTGGCCAACAACTTGCTCGACCCCATCGGTGGGTACACCCCAGGCTTCGGTATCGACCTGTGGAAGGTGGACATCGCCAATGGCATCAGCGATACGTCCACGCCCACCATCAACCTCTGGCCGAACCCGACGACGGATGAACTGGTGATCGACGGGGCATCGGAACGGGGCTTCACCTATCGCTTATCCGATATGCGCGGACAACTCGTGCACAGCGGCTACACGACCAATGAACGGGTGGTGCTTGATCTGCGCAGCAGTGCTGCCGGTGTGTACACCGTGCAGGTCACGGACGCGCGTGGGCGGCTTGCTGTGGAAAAGGTGGTGGTGGAGTGAAGCATGCGCTCAAGGTGAGGCACTGGTGGGCGTTGAGCGCTCCACGAAGTCAGCCTTCGCCCCGGCTTCGGCTGACAAGGCCCACCTACGCGCCTGTGGAACTACGGTGGACAAAGTACATCTCCAGCTCACCTTTTCCTTTCGCCTGCACCTTGCCGCGGGGAGTGAAGGTGAACGATGCATCGTTCTTTACCAGGACGTAGGTGGCTTCGCTGATATTGACTTGTCCTACCTCACCGCTGCTTTCCATCCGGCTGGCAGTGTTCACCGTATCGCCCCAGATGTCGTACTGGAATTTCTTCACCCCTACGATGCCGGCGACCACAGGGCCAGTGTGGATGCCGATACGGATCTCGAAGTAGGGCTGCCCGGCCGCTTGCTTTTGGGCCTTGCCTACTGCGATGAATTCGCGCATCTCCAGTGCGGCCATGAGTACATCCATGGCGTGTGTGCTGTTGGGCGTGGGCAAACCCCCTGCGGCCATGTAGGCATCCCCGATGGTCTTTATCTTCTCGATGCCATACTTCTCCGTGATGCGATCGAACGCGCTGAAGCATTCGTTAAGGTCCTTCACTAGTTGTGAGGGTGTAACGACCTCACTCATGGCGGTGAAGCCCTTGAAATCGGTGAAGAGCACGGTGACCTGATCGATCTGAACGGCCTCCGCTTCGCCCTTCGCTTTCAATTCCTCTGCGACCTCTTCCGGCAGGATGTTCAGCAGGAGCTCCTCGCTGCGGGCCTTCTCTTTGCCTATGCGGTTGCGTTGTGCCAGGAACACACCGGCGAAGAGCGCCACCAGTACGAATCCTCCGACAAAGCCGTTGCGCACCAGCTTCTGTCGGCGGACCTCTACTTCATGGGCGGCCTTTGCCACGGCCTCCTTCTTCTCGAAGTCGTATTGCATCTGTAGCTGCACGGCCTTGCGCGTGTTCGCCTCGTTTTGGATGCTATCGCGGTAGTCGACGTACTTGGTGAAGTGTACCAGCGCCGAGTCAGCATTCCCTTCCTTCATCGCCACATCGTAGAGACCGGCATGCGCATTGGTGATCCATTGCTTCGCACCGATGGGACGGGAGAGCGAAAGGCCACGGCGCAGGTGGTCCTTCGCCTCCTCGTACCGTTCGAGATGCGTGAGGATCTCGCCCGTGTTGATATTCGCCGCAGCAAGGCTGAAGGGGTCATCGAGCTCCTCGAAAAAGGCGATCACCTCCCTGTTCATGGCCAGCGCCTTCTCGAAGTCCTCGTTCCTCTGGTAGTGGTTGGCGATGGCACCTTTACAAATGGCTACGCCCATCGGGTTATCCAGCGCACGCGCGATCGCCAGGGCGCGCTCCAAATGCGTCAGGGCCTCATCGCCTTTGCCGTGGGCATCGAGCGTATTGCCCAAGTTATTGCTCGCCTGAGCGATACCGAGGCTGTCGTTCAATTCCTCATATGTATGCAGCGCCTCCTTCTGCCAACGTTCCGCCTCATCGGCATTCTCCATCTGGTCGTGGATGTTCCCTATGGTGGACTTGATGGCCGCCCCCGCCCTGCGATCGCCCATCTGCTCCACCAGCCGCAGCTGCGCCAACGAATGCTCCAGGGCCACGGGGAAATCCGATGATTGTTGAGCGCAGTAGCTTAGGCTCTGATGGAGCTTGATCAGCTGGTCTTTGCGGCCCAAGTGGTCCCATGCATCCAGCGAACGCTGGAAGTGGACCCGCGCAACCCCATATTCCTCCCGCTGCAGATGGCCATGGCCTAAGTTCTTGAGCGCTTCGGCCCGTCCCGGCCCAAAGTCGATGGTTTCGGCCAGCTTCAGCGCCCGGGTGGCTACGACGATGGTGCTGTCCGGTCGGTCAGCTGCTTCGATCGCGGCTAGCTCGTTCAGGAGCCGCACGGTGGTCGTATCGTGCTGTGGACGCTTTAGCAGAGCACGAAGGGAATCGGGATCGGCCTGGCCAAGGACCGCAGTGGAGAACGTCGCAAGAGCGAATTGGGTTAGGAGATGACCTAGTTGCATTTTCCTCGGGTTCATGAGTTCGTAACGAAGGACCTCCACAGCTCCCTCTCTCCTGCCACAGCCTCAGGCGACGGCGGACCTCCCGTCCACAAAATACATGTCCAGCTCTCCTTTGCCCTTCGCCTGCACCTTGCCGCGTGGGGTGAATGTGAGCCCCGGCACATCCTTCACCAGCGCGTAGCTGGCTTCGCTGATATTGACCTGTCCCACCTCACCGCTGCTCTCCATCCGGCTGGCTGTGTTCACCGTATCGCCCCAAATGTCGTACTGGAACTTCTTCACCCCTACGATGCCGGCCACCACCGGGCCGGTGTGGATGCCCACGCGCATCTCGAAGAAAGGCTTGCCTGCTGCTTCCCGCTCGGCCTTGTGGTGTTGCATGAAGTCCTGCATCTCCAGCGCCGCGCGGATCACATCGGCCGGTGGACCGTGCTGCGGATCGGGCAGTCCACCGGCCGCCATGTAAGCGTCGCCGATGGTCTTGATCTTTTCGATGCGGTACTTCGCCATGATCCCGTCGAAGGCCTTGAAGCAGGTATTCAGTTCCGCGACGAGTTCAGCGGGCGTCACCTTCTCGCTCAATTGCGTGAAGCCTTTGAAATCCGTGAACAGGATGGTGGCGGTGTCGAAGTGTTTCGCTTCCGCAGCGCCCGTTGCCTTCAGTTCATCCGCCACCTCTTCGGGCAGGATGTTCAGCAGGAGCTCATCGCTGCGCTTGCGCGCCGCGTTGATCTTATTGCGTTGCCGCCATACCACCCCGAGGAACAACAACGCGAAGGCGAGACCGCCCGCGATGGCATTGCGTACCAGCCGCTGGCGCTGGTCCTTCTTCTCCTGCTCGGCTCTCGCGGCGGCCTGCTTCTTCTCGAATTCATAGGTCATGGCCGTTTCCGTGAGCTTCTTGTCGCGCTCGGCGTTGAAGAGCGTATCGCTCCAGGCTTTGTAGAGCTTGTGGTGCTCCAAGGCGCTACGATGATCACCCTGCGCGCGCTCCACCTCGCTGAGCGCGCTGTAGGCGTTCATCAAGTTCGGCGTGTCCTCGTTGAACAGGAAGGTGGTGATAGCACTATCGAGCAGGGCATGGGCTTCGGCGAGGGCCGACTGGGTGGCTCCATGGAAGAAGCGCTCCAGGTAGGCGCGGTCGAGGCTGTCCACCGCTTCGCGGTTGAGCGAGGCTATGCGCTCCTGCACGATGGCCACGTCGTTCGTTTGGTCCTCCGCCATGTAGCCGAGCCGGGCCCGTTCGAAATGCGCGCGAGCGCCGATGCGGTCCCCGGCTAGCTGTGCCACATTGCCCAAACCGAGTTCGGCGTTGGATAGTGCATAGGTCATATGCCCGGCCTCGGCCAATTCCTTCAACTCGGTGAAGGTGATCCGCGCAGCGTCCGGCTGGCCCATGTCCAAGTGGACCTGCCCGAGGTTGGTGAGCGCAATGCTTCGGTCCACCGGCGTGATCGCTGACTTGAGATCGACGAGCAAGCGACGGTAGTTGCTGGCGGCATCCTCCAGTTTGCCCTGTAGGGCATAGACCATGGCGATGTTGGAGAGGCAGGAGGCCTGGAACGAACGGTCACCGTTGCGGTCCGCCCAAGCCAGCACCTCGAAGAACGCGCGCAGGCCCTGCTCGAGATCGTCCATGCTCACCATACCGTTCGCCATGTTCATGCGCAACGCGTAGATCCCGGTGGAATCGGCCAGGGCCAAGCGTATGGCCATGCTTTGCTGCCAATGATCCATGGCGACAGGCGCGCGGCCCAGGTAGTAGTTGGCAGTGCCCAACTGCTCGAGGCCCAGGCCCTGTGCACGGGTGTTGCCCAAGTCGCGCGCGAGCTCCGTGAGTTCGGTGTAGAGCGCGATGGCCTTGTCCAGATCGCCACGCTCCAAGAAGATGGTGCCAGCGCGGTGCAGGGAGCGCAGACGGTTGCTGTCCGGCGGCGCGGTCTCCAGCACGTTCAATATCGAATCCACATCGGGCTGGGCACTTGCCGTGAAGGCCACCCACGTGAGCAGGGCAGACACGAACAAGGCGCGGGTAGTGGATAACATGGTTCCAAATTGCACAAAGCAGCGCGCAATATCAATTCTTACATCGGAGTGCCTCCATAGCCGTCACAACAGGTCGATCCCTCCGCCTTATACTGATGGTGGCCGGGCGTTGGTCGAAGATCACCAACGCATCTTCATTGCTTCAGCGAACGAGATCCATCTCCCCTCTCACCCGCCATAGCCTCCGGCGACTGTTGGCATCCTTTCAACAAAATACATCTCCAGCTCGCCTTTCCCCTTCGCCTGCACCTTGCCGCGTGGGGTGAACGTGAACCCCGGCACGTCCTTCACCAGCGCGTAGGTGGCCTCGCTGATGTTCACCTGTCCCACTTCACCGCTGCTCTCCATGCGGCTCGCGGTGTTCACGGTGTCGCCCCAGATGTCGTACTGGAACTTCTTCACGCCCACGATGCCGGCGACGACCGGACCGGTGTGGATGCCTACGCGCATCTCGAAGAACGGTAAACACTTGGCACTCCGCTCTGCTTTTCGGTGGGCGATGAAGGTTTGCATGTCCAAGGCAGCGAGCACCGTTTTCTGCGCGGAGTCTTCGCTGGGTACCGGCAGACCGCCCGCGGCCATGTAAGCATCACCGATCGTCTTGATCTTCTCGATGCCATACCTGGCCATAATGCCATCGAAGGCCTTGAAGCACGTATTCAGCTCCGCGACCAGGTCAGCAGGTGACACGTTCTCGCTCATCTGGGTGAAGCCCTTGAAGTCGGTGAAGAGGATCGTGGCGCTATCGAAATGCTTGGCTTCCGCGTATCCTTTCTCCTTCAGCTCCTCGGCCACTTCCGTAGGCAGGATGTTAAGCAGGAGCTCATCGCTGCGTTGGAGTGCCTTCATCGTGCGCTGGCGCTGCTTGAACACCACTACCCCGAAGACGAGCAGACCCAGCCCAGCGAACAGGACGATATTGCGCCGGGTGCGCTCACGAGCCACACGCGCTTCACCGCGTTCGATCTCCTGCTTCATCCGCAGGGCGTTGGAGAGACTATCCGCCCTCATCTCCGCTTCGAATTCCAACTGGGCCGTCTCCTCCACCGCCTGCATGCCCGCCACACTATCCTTCAAGACGACCCACCGTTCCGTCATCCGTAAGGCGTCTGCCAGTCGTCCTTGGCGACCATAAAGATCCTTCAGGGCCTTGGTCGCCGCCATCTCGAAGCGGACCTGTCCAGTGGTGCTCAGTTCACCGATGGCCTGCAACAAGGCCGACTCCGCCTCGCGCAGACGACCATCGCGAATGAGCAGCTCGCCCAACAAGGTGCGCTCGCGGCCCAACCAGTTATCCACCCCTGCGATCTTCGATGTTTCGATGGCCCGTTCGATGGTCGCGATACCCTCCCGCACGCTGTCAAGTCTGGCGTAGTGCTCTGCCAACGTCCAGTGCATCAGCGCGAAGGGCATGTCCACCGGATCGCCGACCTGTTCGGCGATGGATCTCTTCAACCAACGCATCGCCTCATCCTGTTCGCCACGTGCATTCAGCAGATACGCGATGTTCCATTTGAAGATCCCGCGATCGTAAGGGGTCTTGGAAAAGCGACCACCCAGCATGATCAAGCTGTCGACCGGCGCTTGGTCCGGTTCCTTGATGGCGATGGTCAACCGTGCAAGCAGCACGGATGCCGTGTCGTTAAGAGCAAGCGCGAACGGGAGCATCTCCCGCGCGAATTGCACCATGCGGGCGGTGTCGCCCATCAGTTCGTAGAAACGCTGGAGGCGTGCGTAGTGGTGCAACGTTTCACGGGCCGTGGGATCTTCCGTGATCCGCCACGCTTCCATGTACGCCCTGAGCGCACCGCTGAAATCCGACGTGTAGGCCTCTTGAGAACCGAGTGCATACAAGTAGCGAGCGCGCAGGCGTGTGCCCTTGCGCAGCACTGCGGGTTCTGTGGACCGCTCGAGTTCTCCGAACACGCGGAAGAGACTGTCGCGGTAGCGATCGGCCATGGCGCCCTCGTGTGCCGTCCATTCATACAGCGTCACGAGCAACTCCGCTCTAATGGTGTCGTGCGCGGCACGGTCGAGCTCCCGCTCCATGGAGTCCAGCATGGCCCGGCTCTGGGCGCTCGTTGATACGGTGGCCAGGCTGATCAGCCAGAACAGAAGTATCCTCATGTGGATGTGCTTGGCTCGCTCAGGCGTATCGAACCTAACGAAAACCCCGCTTTTGAGCTTGGAATAAGCCCAGAGACGTGATCGCTGCTCAGAGGTGTCCGAAAGGACCAGGACCCTCACCTGAGGGAACGAACGAATTCGTCAAACCGCATCGCTACCGACAAGCCCCGTTCCACCCCACCTTTGCTACATGGTCATCCGTCCACTCCTCTCCCTGCTCCTTGCCTCGACCGCCAAAGCCTTGCATAGCTCGCCCCAGCGCAGCGAAGGAGAGGCGAAGGCATGGCACTTTGCATTCCCCCTGCGCCTGCCCTTGCGCCTGCTCCTGCCCCTGGCATTCCCCTTGCCCCTGCCCCTGGCATTCCCCTTGCCCCTGCCCCTGCGCCTGCCCCTGGTATTCCCCCTGCTCCTGCTCCTGCACCTGACCCTACCCCTGCTCCTCACCCTTCCCGCCGCCGCTCAGACCTGGGAACTCGTCACCCCCGTGAAGACCCTCAGCGACCTGGCCGCCGTACACCAGCGTAGTCCCTTTGAGGCCGTAACCATCGACCGCACCCTGGGCCATGTGCTCAAGACCACCGACGCCGGCGACAGCTGGGTGCGCATGCCGTACAACATGATCGACAAACCCCGCGCACTGGTGATGTTCGACGACGAGCGCGGCATCATCGGCGCCGACCTTAGCCGCTTCTACCGCACCACCGACAACTGGAACAGCTACACCACGGTGAACCTCTTCGGCTTCGGCAATGCGGCGTGCCTCAGCTTCGTGGACGACCAGCTCGGCTGGGCCGCCAGCGAGAACGGCAAGATCGCGCACACCACCGACGGCGGCGCCACCTGGACCCTACAGACCAGCGGCACCACCAATGCCATGGTGGCCTTGCACTTCGTGAACGAGCAGCTCGGTTTCGCGGCCGCCACCGGTGCTCTGTTGTTGCGCACCAACGACGGCGGCACCACGTGGACACCCATCACCGCACCCATCAACTTCAACCTGCGCCGCTTCCACTTCTTCGATGCGCAGAACGGCATCGCCGTAGGCCTCGGCGGCCAGCTCCTGCGCACCACCGATGCGGGCCTCACCTGGACCGACCAAGCCAGCCCCACCACCAACAGCCTGCTCAACCTCTTCGTGCGCGGCGACCTTCTGATGGCCGTGGGCAACAGCGGCACCGTGATCCGCAGCACCGACGGCGGCGACACCTGGAGCGCGCAGACGCTGGAACCCAACCAGGACCTCTACAGCGTATCCATCGACCCCAGCGGCATCGGCCTGATCACCGGCGAAGCGCGCGTGTACCGCACCACCGACAACGGCGCCACGTGGGCACCCGTGCAGATCGGCACCTACCACAGCCGCCTGAACAAGGTGAGCTTCGGCACCGACCAGCTCGGTGCAGCCGCGGGCTGGCTGAACCAGGGCGGATATGAGAACGGCGTGATCCGCACCACCGACGGCGGCCGCCACTGGAGCAACGTGACCGGCGGCACGGCGCAATGGCTCGGCGTACACCTGCGGCCCAACGGCGTGGGCTGGATCGGCGGCGGACAAGGCGTTAACCGCAGCACCACCGACCACTTCGCCACCACCGCCAACCACCCCGGCCCCAGCGTGGCCGTGCGCTGCGTATGGGCCCTCAGCGCCACCACCGCCGTCATGGGCGGCGGCTACATCAACGGTGGCGTCTACCGCACCACAAACGGCGGCAGCACCTGGCAACAGGTCCTCAACGGCGGCGACATCTACGACATCTGGTTCATCAACGACACCCTCGGTTTCTGTGGCGGCGCTGGCGGCAGCATCGCACGCACCACCGATGGCGGCGCCACCTGGACCTGGATCGATACGCCCAGCAACTCCGACATCAACAGCATCTTCTTCCTCAACGATACCCTCGGCTGGTTCGCCGGCAACGGCGGCGCCCGCACCACCGACGGCGGCGCCACCTGGACGCTCCTGAACGAATTGCCGCAGTTCACCATGAGCGTTTTCTTCACCGACCCCGACACCGGCTACGCGGTGAACGTGAGCGGCTACGTGCTGCGCACCACCAACGGCGGCGACAACTGGGACGAGATCGTGCCCGCTCCCTTCGACGTCAGCATCGGCGACGCCACCCTGGTGGACGGCACCATCGTGGCCGTAGGCGACCAGGGCGATGTGTTCCGCGCCACGCTGGCCTGCCCACCTGCGCCGCCGATGCCCACGGTGCTCCAGAGCGGCAACACCTTGTGCACCGCCTACCGCCCGCAGATCCAATGGTACCTCAACGGCGATCCCCTGCCCGATGCCACGTGGCCCTGCCTCACCACCAGCGCCACCGGCAGCTACACCGTGGTGGTGACCGACGCGCTCGGCTGCACCAGTGCGCCCTCCGCACCGATACAAGTGATCAGCACGGCGGTGGAAGAGCACCCCTCACCCACCTTCACCCTCTACCCCAACCCCACCTCCGCCGACCTCACCGTGCGTTTCGCCACCGATGGCCACCACCACCTCGAGCTCTGCGATGCACAAGGCCGTGTGTTGCGCACGTTGTCCACCCAAGGCACACAGACCGTGCTCGACCTGCAGGCATTGCCGACAGGGCTGTTCGTGGTGCGCGAGGTGGGGCGTGGTGCGGGGGTAAGGGTGGTGCGGGAGTGAAAAGCCGCCCGCGGCGGCCGTGGGCACTTATACAACGTGCATAAGCCCCATTACACCTTCAACGGACCTTCCACGCCCCCATCATCACCTGGGGTCTTGCCCACCAGGGCCAGCAGGATCTTCACGCCCGCTACGAGGTTGCCGTCCTTCGTGTCCCAGTAGTAGCTCTCGTCCGGCGTCACCTGTAGCAGGCGCAGGTCGGGGTCGTCCGCGCCCTCGGGCACCCAGGCCTTGGCCAGGGGGCTGAAGATCTCCTTCATCCGCGCCCGGTCGTTGCTCACGGTGGTGTGGCCATGTACCGCCAAGTACTCCTGCTTGCCGGGGTTGGCGAAGTAGAGGCTGATGCGCGGATCGCGGGTGAGCTCCTCGAACTTCTCGCTCGTGCGTAAGGTGAGGAACCAGAACACGCCCCGCTCATCCACCTCCGCCACCGCCATGGGCCGGCTGTGCGGCGGTCGCTCTTCCGTGGCCGTCACCATCATACAGATGGACTGGTGCTTCACGATCTCCTGCAATTGGGCGATCGCCTCGCGACCACCGAGTTCCTTGTAGTTGCCCATGGCTGTGTTGTTGTGCAGGGGACAACACAAGGGGCATGCCCGGTGGAAATGCGCACGACGCAGGCTTGTTCCGTGGAAGAGCTTGCCCGATCGGCGGGCTACGCGACTTTCTGCGGGGGATCGGATGCCCAGGGGGGGCAGCACTTGGACGGCGATATCTTGGCGTTCGGCTAGACTATGCGCAGCCACCAACTTGCCGTGCATTGGTTACCAGCAGCATTGAGCGTAGAGGGGCACTTCATGGTTACACACGGCGACGAACACTACCGTATACCGCTCTGCCGCGCCACATACACTGCAGCTACCGATGTGGAGGGGGTTAGCAGTTCGCAAAAGTTGCGTCAAGGACCATTTCAAAACGAAAAGTTCACTGACGGTCATTTCAGACCAAGCTGCGCCTTGACTTCGGAAGCTTGGATACAAACTTCGTTATGGGATCGCAGTTCGAGGAACAGGCTACGCAGGTACTTGGACACCTCACCCAGTTCATCCGAAAAGGTGAACACTTTCGGATCGCCGATGATGATCAACTTCTGCCTGGCACGACTGATGGCCACGTTCACCAAACGTTCACCGGTATCGCCTTTATAGAGTTGCCCGATCCGACGGTCCGTGCTGTCCACCACATCCCATAGGATGATGTCGTACTCAGAACCTTGAAAGGAATGAATGGTGCCCACCTTCACACGATCCATCTTTTCGGAAGTGAGCATGCTGCTTCGCAACAAGTGCTGGATGAGTTGCACCTGACCATTGTAAGGAGCTACAACACCGATCGTTACGCCTTGTACGTCACGGACAAGGGTCTGCACCAAAACCACCACTAACTCCGCCGATGTGTGGTTGCGCCGAGAACGCGTTTCAGTCATTGACACGCGTGAACCGTCCTGCAGACCAAGTTGAATGAAACTGACCGCCGCGCTGCCAAGGAATTCAAAGCCATTGAGTGTAAGGGGTGCCCGGTCAACACGAGTGCGGAGCCGGCCATCGTAAAAGCGTTCGTTGATCAGGTCGCAGATCTCCGGATCCATACGATGCTGCTCGTTGAGCATCACCAAGCCTTGTTCTCGAAAAGCCGGCACCTTGCGCAAGTAGCTGAAGATGTCCGTAGCGAACCAATTCCGCGCCGCCTCGGTCGTGCTCACACAGATGGGTCCAAGTTGCTTGAAGTCGCCGGTGATCACCAGCTTATCACGAGTGAACAAGGCCATGGCCACGGTCTGCACCAAAGGCATCATGCTGACCTCGTCAATGATGACCATATCGAACTGTTCCGGTTGGAAGGCATCGCTTAGAAAACACATGGCGGAGGTGGTGAGCGTGATGCTCGCCTCCCTCACCCGGGCCTCGTTCGCTTTCTTCAACTGCGCACGCAATACCACGAGCTGGTCCCTCAATTCAGCACGTCGTTCCGGCAAGTTCTCTGCCGTTCTTGCCAGCGCGGCTTGCAAGCGCCCCACTTCACGGCGTAGTGTGAGGATGTGGTCCTTATCTGGGAACAAACGGTCGTCCGCATTGATCTCCGGAAGAGCTGGGTACCCGAAACGAAGGACCTTGCGCGCTTCCAACAGCTCCCGTGTTTCACGCACCCGTTCCATTTCCTTCACCACTGCGCGTGTGAGATGGTCCACGGCGATGTTGGAGATGCCACTGGCCAGCACTTTGCGGCCTTGCGCAGCAGCCCGGGCGATGATCTTGGCCAAGGTGAAGGTCTTTCCTGTACCCGGCGGACCCCAAATGAACGTGAGGTCCTGACCGAATACGCGCTCCATCACCAGACGCTGTGGTGTATTGACTTCGGGGTCGACGATGGTGACGGTGCCATTGCCGGTGCGAACGAGGTCGCGGCGCTCAAAGAGGCGTGCAGCTGCCGACTCCGGATGGTTCGGTATTTCCTCGAACTGCTTCTGTATCTTCTTCAGGAAATCGATGGGATGCGTACGAAAGCGGAAACGACCGTTCATCTGCTCTGCGGAGAGCGCTTGGTTCGTGCGGAAGATGACGGTACTGGTGCGGTTGTAGTAGGCCAACAACACCCCGCGGGCCACACCACCATCCTGCAGTTCGGGCCACCACAGATCAATGGGCAAGCCGTCCTGACCTGGAGCGGCCAGGCCATCGGGCAGGCTTATCACCGCTTCGTACTGTTTCCCGTTCGCGGTTTCGCGCAGTAGCCGTAGCACCTTGGCCACCACCCAGTTCTTGCGCTGGTCCTGCTCCACAGCCGACTTCTCATCGTGGAAGGCCTTGCGCACCTCATCCTCTGGTGTGCTGCTCAGATCGAAACAACTGGGGAAATCACGTGTGAGCTTGCGCCAATCGGGGCGACGCAAATGCGTGCGCACCACCTCAAAATAGTCGGAGTAGTCGTCCAGGCATTGCACAATGACCTCTTCGTCCACATGATCACGGTGCAGCAGATTCTTCAACTGCAGGGTGTTGTAGTCCTTCTCGCGATGCGCGGGCTCGTACCACTTCTGGATGATCTTGAGGAAGAGGACCTGCATGGAGTGTACTTAAGCGCTTGGCGCGTGGAATTTCGTTCACATCAGGTCCTCCAACTTCAAAGGACTCTCCTTCACTAGCCGGATATAGGCCTTCATACCCACGAAGTAATTAAATGGAGGATGATGCCCAAGATGATCAAGTGAGAAGCACGCCTCGATACGTCGAAATGAATGTTCGACCTGGTCCATCGCACGGGTCACCTGGTCGCGATGCACTCCAATCGAAACCTGGACCTTCGAATCCCAGTGAGCGAGCCGTGTATTTCTCAACTTCTTGATCGGGCGGAGCGCCTTGACCAAGTCCTTTTCCATTTGAAGTCGCACCGGCTCAGTGTCTCTGGGGAAAATCGAAGCATGCCTATCCAACCACGCAGGAATGCCTATTGGCTCAGCCCCTGGCCTTCTTCTTCGATCACCAAAAGCTGCAAGACCTAAGAGCAAAGTGGTCCACAAGGCATCCAGTATGACACCATTGAACGCGCCAAGTTTCTGCACCACTTGGTACCGGTCTTCCGGCGCGGCATCCAGCCAATCCTGCAACGCTGCCCAGATGTTCTCCAACCTACCGTACTGGTGCCAGAGGTAGTTGAACTCGCGTGCGGCCTCTTCGCCCATGGCCACACGCCAGAATGCGGCTTGGCCGGCGTTGCCGACCTCGAATGATCGGAAAGTGTTGGCGCTCATGACAGGTGAATTCGAGCGGGCGTTTGATGGACGTGGGCGCATCGGATCAGGCTACCTCCTCCTTCCGCTTCCTGGAGTTGTTGCAATACCGGTGCGTTAACCGCCCATTGTCCTCAGTCGTTGTGCCTCCCTGCCAAAACTGCTCGATGTGGTCCACCGCCGCATCATCCATCGTCGTGATCTTGTTGCCGCAGAGCTCGCACTTGTTGTTCTGGTCAAATAGCTGCTGCTTGAACTCATAGGTGAACAAGCGATCCTGTGGCACATCATTCTTCAGAATGGCATCCATGCGTCCACGCCATTTATCGAATCGTTTCTGGATGGCCTGCTTGCTGCTGGTACTGCGTTCAATGGAGGTGATGAACTCATCATCGCTGGTCATCAGGTCGATGAAGCCGTCATGGAGCAGGTCACGGTTCCTGGTCACCTGGTTCTTGTCGGCATCGGCGAAGACCACCATGCACACATCATACAGTGACACGTTGAATTTCTTGGGCTCCCACTTGCCGTTCTTGGCACCGGCAGTCCCCGCATAGAAACGCCTGAAGGCACGCTCACCGAAGATCGTGTTCGTGATTTGGACCGCGTTGCGAAAAGCCTTGCGAAGGGCCTCAGCATTCAAGGACTTCATTTCGCGCTCTGCCTCCATGAAGTCCGTCATGAAGCGTTTCATGGGCGACGTATACTTCAAGTAGGTCTTGTGGTGGAGGGCGGCGAAGCGAAGTACCAGCTCGGTGTTCCACATGCGCCAATCCGGCTCCTGTACGCGGAGCAGTTTGTTGAAGGCGGCGTCTTCGGCGAGTTCCTTCAGCAGTTCATTGAATGGCCCGCGCAGAGTACAGTTCCGAAGCTCTTGATCACTCAAGGGCATTGAACCGGAGTTCAAGCGCTCGAAGATCTCGTACTGCAAGCCCTTGTCGCTTTCCTTCTTGAACAGAATGGTGCGTAACGGGCAGTCGTTGAACTTCTCTTGTAGTTCATCAGAAAGGTCCTTGTAACCAAGGCCATTCAGGTCCGTGAGCGCCTGAAGGCTTTTCAATTGGAAGGGTGAGCCGTCCGGGAAGCTCCCGCGCTTGAAACTGAACAGCGAGGTAAGCCGCTGTTGCCCATCAATGACGTTCTGCACCCCATTCACCTCTTCGTTAAGATAAATGATCGGGAGCGGGATGTCCAGCAAGACCGATTCCACCAGTCGGCTGGCACGCTTCGCATCCCAGACGTATTTGCGCTGGAACTCAGGTTGCAGAATGAGCCGACCACGTTCATACTTCTCCGCCAGCACAGCGACAGTAGGGTCCGTGGATTGCGTAAAGATCTTACGGCCCTTGCCATCAAGTGAATCCTCTTCGACTTCCTTGTCAAGGTCTTGTTCCAGATCATCCTCTATCTCGTACTTGGCCATGTGCTGCGTGTTAGTGATCACTTCTTCCTCTTCCGTTTCTCCACCTCCTTCTTCTTCGCCCGCTTCAGGTACTCTCCATCCTTGGTCAGCTTCTCCATGATCAGGTCGATGCAGGCGTCGGAATAGGTGTGCTGAACGATGGTGCCGTCGTCGAAATGGAACTTGTTCGAGTTGTCCTTCCAGCCCTCCATGGAGCTGATGCTGCTGAAGTCGTGTATGTTGAACTCCGGCTTGGTTCGGCCGAACAATTTCCGGAGTCCATCTTCGCTGAACCGGCCTTTGAGGCGCTTGTTCACCTCGGCCACGATCTGCTTGGCTTCCAGCGGATGCGACTTCTTCTGGTCCAACGTCTTGTTCACCACAATGGGCATTACGCCCGCGATGCCTGCAATGGTCTGCTCCGGTTGCGAATTCTTGTCCACAAAGCCGATGCTCAGGTGCAGAGGTATCGCGAAGCGGTTGTCGTTCGCCTGCTCTGCGTCGCGTTCCAGGCGCTCAATGCGGGAAAGGATGTTGGCAGCATGCTCATGGCCGTAGCGTTGCACCAGCATGGCTTGGTAAGGCTCGGTGCCATCGAACACTAAGGACAACAGCCCTACGCCGCTCACCTGCATCGGTGGGTATCCGGCAAGGGTCAGGTACTCCCGGAAGAAGTTCATCACCCCACTCTGGAAGTAGCGACTGGCAATTGGCCCCAGTTCAGGCAGGACGTAGTGCATGGATTCATCGCGCAGGTCGTGGACGTACTCCACGTTGCGGCGTACCGGGTCCTGCGCAGGGTACAATTCGGCCAGGACCTTTCGCAGCGACTTGCTCTTGCGCTCCTTGCCACTCTCCCAAATGCTATCGGCCCCCTGCTCCTTCACAAGCCGTGCTTTCAGGAACTTCTCGAACGCGGCGCAGAAGTGCACCACGAAGGCATCCACGCGGTTGGGAGTGGTGGGGCGGTTGAACAGTTCGATGGCCAGTTGGAACTCCTGTGCAGCGGCCTCCAATAGATCCCCGAAAAGGCCAGTGTGCTTCGTGGCCGGGCGCGGCGGCCCCGCCTTGCGCTGGCTCAAGGCATCCTGGAAGCGCTCCAGCGTGATGCCAGCAAAGCCTTGCACCATATAGGTGTCCTTATTCGCTTTATGCAGCCACGGCACAAGGCCCTTACTTATCATGGGCTTGATAGCTGTGTCCTTATAGCCCGTGGCCGATAGGACTTTGGCCAAGGTCAGTGTGCGACCGTTGGATGCATACTCCCGGAGCAGGGCAAATAGCTTTTGCTGTTTGTCGGACGCGTTACGCATGGTTTTGGTCATGTTGCATCCGGAGCCTCCTTCAGTGAGTTTGCTACACTATATCGACTTGGGAGTGTCACCGGCCTGACTCGGACCCACTTCAAGTAGTTGGAAGTTTCTTGATCAGCGGAATCATCACATCAACCACCTTGCGATACATGGCGCTCTTCCGCTCTTCTTGGAATTTCTTCCAAATGCGATCAGCTACCTCTGTGGCACTCAGCTCTTGCTTCAGCGACTTGTCAAGCGATTGGCGATAGAACGTGAACCACTGTTCAGGCGCGCTTGTCTTGTTATCTGAAGGGAACTTCTCCTGCTTCATCAAGCTCAATACTTCCTTTCGCCATTCCTGATCCTTTGCAGATGGACGAAGTTGTGCGGCGAGCACGGCGTTAGTCTCCTGGACACGCACTTCAAAAGCTGCCGAGTACCATCGGCCCGCCTCTTTGTTCTGGGCTAGATCCCAAGCCTTGGGCACATAGGTCAACAGGCCCTTGGTGGCATGCACGAAAACCAGTTCCCCTTTCTTATCTTCCTCAATAAGGCGGTGCTTCAGAAGGTCGGTTACCTCCTTCGTCCTGTCGGGGCGTTGGGAGAACAAGTAGTCCAACGCGGTACCATGCGCCTTGTAGATCTCCTTAGCCAGCGTGATGGCCTCGTCGTTGTCGATGAACCGTTCTTTCAAAAGCGTGTTGTATTGATGAATGAGATAGCCCGGCCCCTCTTGTAGTTCTCCGCTCGCATGGCCTAGGCAGGTCTCCAATGCTTGTTGAACGGTCTGGTAGGTTGTCGGTATGTACTCCTTGTCGTTGGGTTGTTCTGCGTGTCTCGTCAGAAAGAGCAGCACCCTCTTCGCATCCGGGTATTCCCTCTCCACTTCTGCCCTGTACTTCAGCAATTGGTCGTTCCCTTGCCGGGAGTTCACTTTGTTCTCGATACCAATGACCCATTGCAGGTCGTTCGCCAAAGTGATCTCCACCAATACATCCAAACGGCTCCATTCTCGTACAACTCGCACCTGTTTGAACGGCTTAGTATCAACCATGACCGGGTCGATGACCTCAGGTCGGTCAGCATCGTGCAGCACAAGCATCATCCATCGGCGCAGGAACAATTCACCGAAGCCATGATTCTCTGTTGGATCGAGTAGCCAAGCCAACATGTTTGAATGCCTGAGCTCATGGTCACTACTGCGCAGGACATCGAACACGTTGAATCGCCCGATGGTGCGTTCGAGCTTCATGAAAGCATCTGGCGCGACCACAAGCTTGCGCATTGAGGCTATGATCTCAACCGCTTGGACTTCACGCTCTGCCATGTGATTCAGCTACTCCTCAGGCTTTCGGGCATGGATCCTTTGTCCCCAGGTCTTTCAGGGTGTCAGGGTCGAACCTGAGCAATGAGAGCGACATCGTATTGCCGCCGCACACTTCAACTATCGTGGCATTTACACACTTGAAAAGGATTGGCAGCGAGCGGCCGTTGACCTCCTGCTTCGCGGTATACCAATTCCCAGGAATGAGTTCAATCGTTGACATCGCTACCTGTTTGTGCTCGTTCAATTCCCTTCCTCTTCCCACTCCCCTCCACGATCTTGATCTCCTCCTCCGTCAACCCATCGCGCACACACCTTGCGCTCCTCCCGCACAGGCCGCCCTCGAAGATGCGCGCCACGCTACTCATCGCCCGTCGCGCCATCGTTAGTTGGCTTTCGCTTGCCGCTCCTCTCCACGATCTCTATCTCTTCAGGTGTAAGCCCATACAGACCATACACCACCTGGTCGATCTCCCGCTCCACCGCCTCCGCCTTTGGCCCAGCCACCATCCCCAGCCGCTTCTCCACCAGCTTCTCCAGTTGTGTGTCAAGACTGCGGTTGGCCATTGGCAGAGGCAACTGAGCAATGGACCGTGCCTGTATTTCACTGAAGACCTTCTTCGTGGACTTCAGAAATGTTGTGTAGTAGTAGTTCCAAAGCTTCGAATTGAACAAGGCCAAAAGCCACTCAGGTGTCCGGTTAGTATCTTGGTTCAGATTAATGACCACAAGCGTATTAAGCGCATAGAACTGCTCTTCGTCGAGAGCTGCAATCAAGCTCGATGAAACACGTCGGAAGAAGATCTTCTTCTTGGAGAGAAAGATGTCCTCTCGCTTACAACTATGAATGGAATCAACATCGTACCGCAAGTAATTTCCAGACCATGCGATGCCATAGCGATGAATCTCTCTACCGTCAATTACCGGCTTGTAGTTCTTGCCCTTGGCCTTGTTGAACAGATGTGCAGCTCGGTCACCTTTGAGCGCGATTGCCTGGTTTATTGACGATATCTGTCCAAGCTTGATAGAAGAACGGTCGTCGATGTTCTTCTTTAGGACACGACCAGCATCGTCATGAGCCACCGAGAATCGCAACAAATCATCGCTTGCGAATTCACCTGCCGGTATTGTAGTACTGCTCCATTGGTAGTCGCTCGTAAACGACGTGACCTTGATAGCGTTTGACGAAGGTCGCGTCCTCTGAAGAAAGAGCGTCACGGCTTCGACCACGGCATCATCGAACGGCAGCTTTTCGTAGGTCACTATCTCCGCAACCTGTGTCTGCTCCAAAATGAACTTGCGCAATCCATGGTAGTAGTCCTGAGTAAGTATCGTATTCGGTACAATGAATGTCAGTACGCCATTTTTCGCAAGCGAGAGTGCGCCGCTTTCAATGAAGAACCCGAATGTGTTCATTCGGCCCATAGATGAAGAGTAGTTGGCGAGCAGATACTTCCGCTGCACGTCGTCGAACCATTCATACATCGCAAGCTGCACGTATGGAGGATTCCCAATCACAATGTCGAAACCCTTGTTCAACCCATACATCCACTCGGGGTCGAAGAAGGGCGCGCTGGCGTTCTGGTCGTAGGGGTCCCAAGCGGCGAGCATCTTGGCGGTCTTGGGCTGGAACTCGTGTTCCTGCACCAATAGCTCCGCCAGCTCCTCGCGCAATTGCTTGTCCTGCTCGCGGCACCGGGCCTTGCGCTGGGGGGTGCGCGCCTCGAAGTAGTCGTGCCGCACGCGCTTCAGTTGGGCCTTTTTCCTGTCGATGGCCGGGTTGGTGAAGAGGTTGTCCTGCTCCTTCTCCAACTTCATCAGCGTATTGGCCGCCACGAACTTGGTCTCCAAATTGGGTAGGGGGCGCACGCCCAGGTTGGGGCGCTTGGCATCCACGCGCTGGTCCACCACCAAGCTGATGAAGAAGCGCAGCTTGGCGATCTGCATGGCGATGGGCTGGATGTCCACGCCATAGATGCCGTTCTCGATCAGGTAGAGCTTGCGGCCGTAGTCCAACGCGTTGTGCTCGAAGGCATCCTCGATGTCCCGGATAGTGTTCTCCTTGATCTCCGCATCGTCAAGCTGCTTTGCCTTCTCGATCTGCCGCTCCTTCCATTGGGTGTTCTTGGGATCGAGCTTGTGCAGCACGTGCACCAGCTTGTGCAGCACGCCCATGGGGAAGGCGCCGCTGCCACAGGCGGGGTCCAGGATCTTGCAACTGTCGATGGCCGCGATGAGCTTCTCGGCCTCTGCCTTGGAGAATTGGTGGGGCTCTTCAGTGTAGGAAAGCACGTGGCGGAGCTTCGCTTCGATATCGTTTCGTGTGTCGACCCTGTGGGTCGACGGTACGGGAGCTTCGAGGGATGTTTTGAGGTAGGCGATGAGTGATTCATCCACCATGTAGTTCACGATCTCCCGCGGCGTGTAGAAGCTGCCGGTCTGCTTGCGGGCGGTGGTCTTGGTCTCCGGGTTGTAGTTGGCCAGCAGGTTCTCGAACACCTTGCCCAACAGCTCGGGGTCCAGCGCCACTTCCTCCTCGATGGGCGTGTTCTCCGTGATGGTGAACTTGTAGCTACCCAGGATGTCGATGAGGCCGCGCACCTTCTCCTTGCGGGCCTTCTTACTGCCATACACCTCACTGAAGTCCCATTCCTCGCCCTCGGGGTCGAAGAAGAGCTTGTCCGGCACGTGCAGCGGATTATCCTCCCGGTCGCTGAAGCCATCAATGCGAACGGGAACAAGCTTGCCCTTCTGCTCCACCTGCTTGTCCAGGCACTCGAAGAGGCCACCGTTCAGGAAGGGGATGGGGTCGAACAGCTCCTTAAGGGTTCCCTTGGGGTCCACGAAGCAGCGTTCGTAGCGGAACACGTTGTGGATGAAGTAGTGCTTGCTCTGGCTGCGGTCCGCCTCGATGCGGAAGCGGCGCTTGCCCATCTCCGTGTTCAGCGTGGCGAAAAAGAGGTTCTGCAAGATGGCCTTGTAGTAGAGGCTCTTCTCCTTCGCATCGCTGCGCAGGATCTTCTTCAGCGCCTTGGGATCGAAGAGGGCATCAGGCACCAGGTCCTTCTCGCGCAGGAACCACACGAACATGAGGCGTGTGATCAGCCGGATGGTGTTGATGGCGTTGCGCTTCTCCTTGTCGCCTTCGGCATCCGCGGGCCACTTGGTCACCTCCACGGCATGGAAGTACCAGTTGCTCAGTTCGCGGAAGAAGCGCTTGTTGAGTTCCTTGGTGTCGAGGGTCTTGCGCCAGGCCTCGTGCAGCTTGGGGAAGTTGGGCACCTCATGCTTCTTGCGCAGTTGCTCTAGGCTCAGATCAAAGAGGATCTCCACATGTGCCCGGTGCGGCGCTGTGGTGCGGATATCCTTGATCAGGGTCACCTTCTCCAGCACGTCCTTGCTGCTTTCACGCTTGTGCAGGCGGCGATCGATGACCGCGAAGGACAACGTATCGCCATGTTTGAACAGGATCATCGCCGGCATGGCGAAGCACTTGTTCAACTCGCGCGTGATATGACTAAGCTCGGTGCGCGTATAGGCGCCTTCCTTCTTCGGCTTCAGCTCCAGCACGAAGAAGAGGTAGCTCTCGATGATGGTGTTGTCCACCTGCTCGTTCCTGAACAAACCGTGTTGGGCGCCCAGGTTGTCCCCAGTGAGCTGGAAGAGCAGGTCGATCTTTTTCCACTGCTCGTGCAGCGCGGTCTTCTTGTTGAAGCGTGGATCGTTCTTCCCGAAATACTCCTCGAATTCAGCGAAGGTGCCCTTAGTGAAGTAGTTCAAGCGAGGCGCGCTGTAGCCAAGGTTCTTGAGCAGGTACAGGGCGCATTCGGACAGGTCGCCGGTGCCTAGGGCCTCGATGGCTTCCTTGATGCGCAGTTTCAGGTCTTTCTTCTCGCTCATCGGTCGTTCATCACTTGATCACCAGCCAGGTCACCAGATCGAAGTCATCCGGTGTGCTGGCCTGCTGTGCGTCGGGGATCAGCAGGGCTTGCCGGTCGTTGCTCAGTTTGGCACCGCTGCGCTTACGGAACAAGCTGGCGATGTCGGCGGTGGCGCGCTCGATGAGCGCATCGTACTTACCCATGCCATTTTCCGTTTCGCGATTGAAGAGCTCGCACAGTTCCTGGTAGGCTTCCTGCTTGCCTTGGCACAGCGAGCGGAAGACTTCCAAGGTCTGCTTCGGCTGGGTAAACCTGAAACGCACGGTGCCATCCTCCCGCACGTACACCAAGAAGTAGGGTGCCGTTACGTTGATCGCTTCCTTGGCCTTCTGCTGCTCGTCATCGCCACGTTTCCGTTCACGCAGGCAGAGCAGCACACCGGGCTTGATCACGTCCTTGACGCCGGGACTGAGCAGGTCGTACTGCTTGGCACCCATGGCGTGGCCAGGGGAGGGCACCACGGCATAGAGGCCTTCGGGCGCTTCACGCAGGCGGTCCTCGTTGCCCTTCAGGAAGTTCAGTAGCTCGGTGCGGAAGTCGTCCAGTGTAAGGTCGGTGAGCGAAAGAGTATCGCCGCTGTCCTCGATGTCCAGCACCTCCTCCTTCAGCTTCTTCAACTGACGGTTGCGGTACTTCAGATCCTCGCTGATCAGTTCCTCCACCTGTTCGTTGGTGAGCAGGTTGTCATCGGCGGTAGCGGCCAGGTCCACCAGCGCCATGCGGGTCTCCACGCGGATCTTCAACTCAATGTACTTGTCCAGGTCCTCGGTGGGCCAGAAGTTCACCAAATGCACGGTGGCGTTGGTGCTGCCCAGGCGGTCGATGCGGCCGAACCGCTGGATCACGCGAACCGGGTTCCAGTGGATGTCGTAGTTGATCAGGTAGTCGCAGTCCTGCAGGTTCTGGCCTTCGCTGATGCAATCGCTGGCGATGAGCACATCGATGCAACCTTCCTGCGGCATGTCCTTCTTCAATGCCCGCTGCTTGCTGATGGGGCTGAAGTTGGTGAGGATGTGGTTGAAGTCGTTACGGCCGAAGGTGGTCTTGTTGTTGGTGCCGGTTACCAGGGCGATGTGGCTTTTCAGCTCATGGGCCACGAACTCCTGCAGGTTGTCGTAGAGGTACTCCGCCGTATCGGCGAAAGCCGTAAAGACGATGACTTTCTTATTGCCCGGATTGTATTGCTTGATGGCTTTGGCCGCGAGCAGGTTCTTCAGTTCCTGCAGCTTGGCATCTCGCTTGGCGTCGATGGCCTTGGCTGTGTTGTACAAGCGCACCATGGTCCGTTTGTCGCTAGCCAGCACCTTCAGCCACTCGTCCAACTTACTTTCCATGTGGGCCAACTTGAACTTCATGCGCTTGCCCACCTCCCATTGCGCATCGTCCTCATCGAAGTCGGTCGTCTCCTCGCTGTCCGGCTCGGAGGCTTCCAGCTCATCGGCTTCGGCTCGCTTGGCCTGGTACTCCTTGATGCGCTTCTCCAGGTTCTCAATGCGCTGGATGGTGCGGTCCATGCTCACGGCGAAACTGTGGATGGAGCTTTCCAGTCGTTTGAGGAAGCCCTTCTTCATCATGTGGATGAGCAGGCGTTCGCGCTTTCCCTGGCTGAAGGGCAGTCCTTCCAAGGCGGCTTGAGTCTCGTAGTGGCTCACCCACTTGTCGTCGATGAAGCGCGAGGGGTTGTAAACCGCCAGCTCGTACTTCAGGATCTCGTCGTTGATGGCATCGTAGCCCTCGATCCGGTTCTCCAGATCGAGCGCCGGGTAAATGGAGATGGGCTTCGCCCGTTCGGGGAAGTGACCGATGACCTCCTCCGAGTAGAAGGTCTTGATGTGGTTGCGGCTGCGTGCGATGGTTAGCTCGTCCAGCAGCTTGAAGAAGGCGCTGTCCAATTGCTCCATCAACTGCTTCACGTTGCGGTCTCGATTGACCGGGTCGGCCCACTTGGTGAACTGGGACTGGGCACGTTTTAGCAATTGTGCGGTCGTATCATCCACGCCTTGGATCAGCTGGATCTGGTTGCGCAGGTCGCGGAGATTGGTGTTCACGGGCGTGGCCGTGAGCAGGAGCACCTTGCTCTTCACCCCTTCGCTGATGAGCTTCTTCAGTAGCCAGGCCGTGCGATTGAACTTGTCGTTGCCTTCTTCATCCGTGCGGATCTCCGGATTGCCTCGGAAGTTGTGGCTCTCATCAATAACGATGAGGTCCCATGCGCCCCATGGGAAATTGGCCATGTCGAAGCCGTCCACCTCGCTGGTGCCGCGTGTGCGACCCATGTCGGTATGGTACAGAAGCCGGTAGTTGAACTTGTCCTTCTTGAACGGCGAGAGCGGACTGAGGCGGCGGCTTTGATAGATGGTCCAGTTCTGCGCGAGTTTCTTTGGGCAAAGCACTAGTACGTTCTGTCCGAGCCCCTCGAAATACTTGATCACGGCCAGCGCCTCGAAAGTTTTCCCGAGACCAACACTATCGGCGATGATGCAGCCGCCGTGCGTCTTGATCTTGTTGATGGCGCCTTTCACACCGTCCTTCTGGAAGGCGAAGAGCATGTTCCAGATCTCGCTCTCCAGGAAGCCGGTGCGGTCATCCAGCAGACCGCCTGCTGCCTCGTCCTTCAAGAATTTCTCGAAGACGTGGTAGAGTGTCTTGAAGTACACGAACTCCGGCGGCGTTTCCGCGAACAGGAGCTTCATATCGTCCAGCACCTTCTGCTTCACATCTTCCACCAGTCCGGTGTTGTCGTTCCACAACTCTTCGAACCACTGCTTCAACTCCTCTCGGTCCCGGCGATCGTTGATCACCATGTTCAACTCCATGTTCGGCGTGCTGCCGCATCCCAAACCTTGTGCGGTGAAGTTGCTGCTCCCGGTGATCGCTTCCTCGGTCTTGTTCGGATTAGCGATGTGGTAGAGCTTGCCGTGCAGGAAGTTCGGCCGCACCAAAGATCGTATCTCCACTTTGCGCTGGATCCAATCCGCACAAGCTTTCGCCATGGCCCGCTGCTGTACCTGTGCGGCCATCTTCAAGCCCTCATCAGTCATTCTGAAATTGCGCCGCGGCTTGTTCTCGTCCTTTACCTTGATGAAAGCTGGATCACCGAAAAGGAAGCGGAGGTGATCGACGCCCTCGAGTTCTTCCCGCAATTGGGCGTACGCGTTCACCGTGAAGTAGGCACTGACGATACTGAGCGCACTGCCGTCCAGGATCTTCTCCCTAAGCCAATCGCCAACCTTGCCGTGGTCTCGATTGTCTTTGATGGAAGATAGATGTGTCGTAGTCCTAGGGATCGAAGGGAACAATTGTTCGGGGGTATTTACTCCGGGTGCAAAGTACCTCAAATGCACTTTCTCGAGTCACCCTTCGTGCAACTTTCCTGTAGCGTAGTACCACGGAGCAACGTCTACTACCAGCAAATCGCACATTCCATTCCGATCGAACCGCGCGAACGATCCTAGTGCTTCATTTCAAGAATGAGTGTCACCATGTTCAGGCACAAGGCTAGTCCACCACGGGCGCGGGTGCAAAAACCGCTAACGTTCGACAACCTATGCCAAGTATCGAAGTCAGGCTCATCTCTCACGATAGGTGAAGTTCATGACATCATCGATCGTAAGTGCAGGTGCTTTCTCCAGGTTCTTATCATAAGCTATTTCAACTGAGTACTTCTTTTGTTCTTTCTTGATCACGCCCTCTGGATAAGGGCTGATGCCCCTGAGCTCGATGCCTGCGCGCATGACGGCCATGGCCACTGCGAGTACCGTCTCACGGCCTACCCCTGGATTGTATCGTATGGAATTTGACCTTTCGTTCCGGTAGGACTCATTATTCACCCACAGTGCCCTGAAGCCGGACGCTCGCAGACTCTCGACCACCTTGTCCCTTTCCGATCGTTTGATGTAGTACCTGATCGTCGCGAGCACATCCACCTTCTCCCCTTTAAGCAATGTGATCAACCGTGTATGGCTCGTCCTGCTCCTTTCAAGACCTTCAAGGCTCCGATCCAGAGATACACTATCGGCCCACTCCTTAGCAATGAACTTCTTGAAGTCCAAGTCATATCGGTCTATGAGCTGCTTCCAACCTTGTATGCTATCCCGCAAGCCTACTAGCTCATTCGTTACCTGGATCCGCTCCGACCTAAGGACCATCACGCTGTCCTTTAACTCACGAACCTCACGTTGCGCGCTGATCACACTCTTACTCGAATACGTAATGAGAGCGAGCGCACCTATAACAGTGAGCACGTTCAAGGTCATCAATCGCCACTTGGATCGCCGCTCCTTGGCATCGATCTTCAAGAGCAGTTCTTGGAATTCATCCGCTTGCTGCATGTTCTTTGATCATCCAAGGTTCAACAATCGCTTCATGAGATCCTGCAGGAAAGCGTTGACCTGCTTGGCTTCTTCTTCTGTTGGTTCTTCCTCCTTGTATTTCTCCAATTTGGTTGCGATAAGCTCCAGGCCGGTAACCACGCCTCTCCGGGCAACCACCTCTTTAACCTGGAATCCTGAGAGCGTAGCTACAAAGCCTCCACCAAGCTGAATGATGGTTTGTGAGGTGTTGTCATCGCTGATGAAACGACCAACCACAAGCATGATGACACCGAGTATGATCACGGCTGCACCGAATATGGCATAGAGCTGGATCGCCTTGTCCTGATCATGTTTGATCCTCCTGACCTCATCGGTGGTGAGAAAAAAGGACGCCATGGAAGTCAGAAGCTTTCAATTGCTCCGAATGTAGCAAATATCAAGCTCGTCAAGTGGAACTTACAGGTACTATACCGACAGATCCTGCTGCGGCGTGTACGGCTTCGTCACCTTCTTCGTCGGACCACCCGGCAACAACCAATGTTCTTGCAGATCGTTCTTGATGGTCTCGCGCACGAACCGTGAACCTTTCCTATTGAGGTACACCAACTTGCCGGCCCAGAACAGCAAGCGGTTGAGCCAACCATCGGTGTTCACCAGATCGGTGAGGATCGCGTTGGTGCGCTCGCGCAAGGGAGCATCGAAGCGGTCGATGTCCTCGGTACGCCGCATCGGCCAGTTGCAACCACTGTTGGCGAACACCGGCTGCAGCTCTCGTTCGGTCCGTGGCTTGAAGATGGGGATGATCTGGAAGCCAAGATCGTTCTCTTCTACGGAGCGGAAGAATTCCTGCCGACCCGGGGTCAGCGCCGCATAGGAATCGCGAAAGATGGGGTTCTTTGTATTCGCGGGCACCGTGAAACTGTCTCGTAAGAATTTCTCGCAGTTGTAACGCCCCAAGAAGTAGTCGTGCACGCGGAACTCCTTGTGCAAGAAACCGCTGAACCCACCGAGCTGTCCGCAAGCGATGGCGTCTGAGCCCTTAAGGTCCACTCCGGGTGCAATGGAAGTTGGCAGATCACGACTGGGACTGATGAGGAACTGACCGGCACCGGCGGATCCCATGGCTTCATCCAAGGTCTTGGGCTTGGTGCGCAGCTGCCCGATCATGGCGCCTAAGGTGTTGCCCATGGTGCGTAACAGGGCGTCCTTGCCCTTGAACTCCTCGATGGTGGTGGGGAACGGATCGATCATCAAGATGGTGCCCTTGAAGGTGTCGTAGCTCTGCCGTTCGAAGGCATCCTGCTGGCCGGTGCGGTCGCAGATCAACTCGCGCACCCGCTCGAAAGGTTCGTTGTTGATGAGGCCGCCGTCCACGTTCATGGACTTGTACTCGTCCACGATCACGGGATTCCGCTCTGTGATCCACCTGAACCACGGGTGATCGTTGATGTAGTCCTTGGGCCGCACCACCTCGCGCGCCTTCAGGCCGACCGGGAAAGCCGCCGTGGCCATGGCCACTTGGCGGGCGATGGTGACCTGGCGAGGTACGGTGAAGTCCAAGGGGATCCAACCATCGCGCCGTTCTGCATAGGCAGCCAGGGTGGAGTTGAGCCGGAAGCAGCCATAATCGTTGTGCACCTGCACGTGGTAGGGCTCCATGGCCCGTGTGCGCGAATTGAAGGTGACGCTGTAGTAGAAACCTTCGAGGTTGGTAAGGGTGCTGAAGACCCGCATATCGTTGGCGATGTACGGACGCGGCACCCAGGAACCAGCACCGCTCAAGGCCCGTTCTGCCGTGCGGTCTATGAAGGCCGTGTTGAGGAGTGACTTCGTGTAGGACTCTGTGATGTCGTTGGTCAGCAGCATCTGCTGGAACATATCCGGATGGGTAAGGTCCACCCAGGTATGGTAGAACAGGTTGTTGGGGCGTTGGGCCATCACATCATCACCCTCTTTCCACTTGGCAGGCTCGATACGGCCATGGAGCGCCGTGGCCGTGAGCAGGCCGATGATGCCGCCAGCAGAGGCCCCACCGATGTCGCAGATGCGCACTTGGTGCATAGGTGTGTTGGCCGGGTCCCGCACCTTTTCCTGTTCCCAGATCTCCAGTGCCTCCAACAAATAGTCCATGACACCGGCGGAGTACGCCCCGGCGGATACGGCACCGGCCAGGCAGAGGCCGATCTCAAAAGGTTGCTTCGGTTCGTTGCTCATCGGGGTGTCGAGTATGTTGAATGCATGTTCTGTCGTCAAAGGCCAGGTGGGTAAGTCCTTTCCCTCACGGGACCTGCACACCGGCGGGCACTGCCATGCGCGCCGAGTCGGCCTTCAGCGGTTCAAGTTGCTGTGCGCAGCATTTCACTGGCATTGGCCTGCAAGTGGTCATGGCCGCGTGGCAGGTGCAGGCGTTGGGTGGCACCATGTGCTTATCGTGTACACCAGAGCCGATGCAGCCATTACTGGAATACGGCGAACGCTTCTTTCTGGGCTTGTGGCTGGGTGGTGCATCATTCCTATCACATCCGCAGCAGGGGTTCACCAAGTAGATCTCGGGCGCTTGGCAGGGTTCTGCCTTGCATCGGTCGTTGCTCTCGGCTGCAGTGAATAGTTGATCGATCTTCACGGTAATGGTCTCTAAACGATCGCTCATCCAGCAGAACTGAGCGAAGCCGAACAGCATGGCGACTAGTACCAGGAAAAAGGTGGCCCAGACCCCACGACGCACTCGGTTGGTGAGGGACCTGAGTTTCTTCTCCCGCTCAGGCGTGGCCTTCGTCTTCTCGACGGCCTCTTCCAGCGATCTGACCTTCTCACTGAAGTCTTTAAGCTGTCCGGCAAGTGTCTCTTCGGCACTATCGAAGACTTTGTTCCGCTGTCGTATGATCTTGTCAAGGTCCTCCAGGCGGCTGCGCTGGTCAGAGAGTTCGTTCAAAATATCTTGGAGAGTGGGCGTAGCCATGTGAATACTGTATTTGTTTTTGGTCGGTCTCAGGCCATTTCATGGGCCGCGATATTCGTGTCCAGGGCTTTCAGGCGCCTGCGGTAGAGTGAGGTTCCAGCATTGGATCTGCCCTGTACCACCCTGCGTTCAATGGCGCAGGAAAAGTGGTAGAGGTTGTCGGCGTAATCATCCTCCAGAAAAAAGAGATCGCCAATGAGGCGTCGTAGGTGCTTCCCGCCGTTGTGCACGCCCATGCCCCGCGAGAGGTCTTCCCGGGCGAGGGTGTAGTGCATCAAGGGGTCAAGCCGGTTCTCCACGTTGCCATCGGCCCAACGACTAACATCCGCATGGATCTCCGCTGCGGCCGCCCTTACATCCGCAGAGCCTGGGGAGGAGATCGGATAGGTCTCCATGCTGCGGAGCAAGGCTGTCCAGTTGCCCAAGCGCATACGCGCTAAGGCTATCCGGGTATGGTTATTCACGAAACTGATGCCCGAGAGGTTGAAGATGTTGATGAGGTGGAAACAACAGTGGATGGAATCAGCCACGAGTTCGCGGATACTTTCACGGCCTGGCATGTGCGCGTTCAAGGGTAGTGCCGCCCCGATATGGCGATTCCAGGCATACACCGGAGTCGTGCCATCGAAGATGCCGCTGCGGGCAAGGTCCGCTCGTATCCAGTTGTACTGCACTGTGAGCTCCAGCAGCAGGGCTCGTGTGAACTGTAGGGTGACTAGGTGTTTGTGCACCATCAGGAATTCCCGTGCGTCATCCAAGGCGCGCGCAAGTGGCGGTCCGGGTTGGCGATGTGTCAACTGCAAGCGATGCCAGAGGATGTCCAGCTCCACCAGTTCAGCTTGGTAGGAGATACCACGAACGGACCGCACTGCGGATGCTCCGGCTGAAGGGTACACGATGGGCTTTGGTGATTTGGAGCGTTGCTGCACATCGATGTGCCCGTTGTATTTGTGCACGGTGGCCACGGCCCAGCGTTTCAGATCCAAGACTTGGTCCAAGGCATTCGCGGAAAGCGAAGTCCCATTGGTATCCAACATCACGAATAGCAACTTCTTCAATTGAAAGACGGCCTGGAACGATTGACCGCTTTCGGCATATGCGCGTGCCGAAAGCAAAAGGAAATACGCCACTTGCCCATATTGGGTATCGGCGAGGATCCAGTTGACCCGTATCCCCATGAATTCGTTCGAAGTGGGGTCGGGGTATGCTTCGGCGTAACCCTCTGCGATCAGTGCATCTGCATACTTGGAAATCGCGCTGGCTGCGAGTTGATGTGTGGCGTTCGTCGTCTGGTCATCGGCAAGACCAGAGGTCATCCACCGCTGGTGGTCGAGCCGATTCTCAGGTTGTCGAAGGAGCCTAAGGGCACGTTCCCACTGATTCGTCTTCGTTGTATCGAGCAGATGGTCTACGGCGGTTCGATAAAGAAGGAGAGAGTCCTCCTTCATCTGCCCCGGTATCAGCGAAGGTCTGTTGGGTTCGTGTTTCAGGCGCAGATTGCTGAAAAAGAGAATGGAGCCAGCCTGGGTGGTGGCCATGGACAGGAAGCGTGGTAGGGCAAAATTCCTTGGTCTGGACATGTTCTTCTTGGCGATAGCCTGGGTGAACTTGTAGATCCAATCCACCGATGCATACACGGTGGTCATGCTTTGTGCTTTCACCCGGAGCGCCAACGCATACTGCATGGTCAGGCTGAGCAATCGTATGTCCAGCCTTCTTACGTCCACATTGTAAGCCCTTTGATCATTTCCAGCGGGGACTCTCCGGACCACGTCGAGGATCAGTTCGCACAAGGAGCTCACGGTGATCACGGCTTCGTCCATCGCCTTTATCCGCTCGAGACAATGAGCCTCCTTCAGCTTCAACCGAACGTATTCGTGGAAATGATCCAACTCGAAGTGCTTTCCTCGATGTGCGCTGCGCTCAAAGTGCAGAGCCGCTGAACGATAATGCTCCAGCGCATCTGCATGTTCGGCATCGTAGAAGTGAAGATCACCTAGCTGTGCGTGTAGGTCACTGATCGGCTGGATGCCCCATTCCTTCTGCACCACGTTAGTTTCCTTGAACTGCCGGTGCAGATCCTTCAAGCGTTTGTTGAACAATTGTTTTACGGCTTGGGACTCGTCCAACGTGAAGTTCATAGCAGCCGAATCCAGTTCAGAGACCTTGGAGAAGTAGGCGATCTCCTGGTAGGTCTTGGCGAAGAATACATAGCCGTAAAGTCCGTTGTCTATAGTTCGCAGATGCTGATCGGATAGGCGCAGCAGGATGTCGCTGATGTATTTCCGCACTTCGGGCACCTTGTTCAAGGCAATGGCCTCGGGTGCCATTTCCAAGTGGGCAAAGCTGAACGCGTTAGGGTGGAATTTGAAAAGGTGGTCGAGCAGGTAGGTGAGCGAGACGAGTTGCTTGTCGTTGAGCGATCGGTAGTAGTGCGAGTGGATGCTGGTGAAGGGGCGGCAGAAGTAGGTCATCAGCATATGCGCATGTTGAGCCGTTGCGTCGAGCCGCAAAAAGAGGCCGGGGCCATCATACCCCAGGTCCATCACCAGGTTGTTCGGATCCTGGCGTAAGCGATCCAAGGCCTGCTTGCTTTCCACCGGATACATACTGCGCTCGTAGAGCTGCATGAGCTTCTTTGGGATCCCATTGCTGCGGAAGGTGAGGTAGATGGCATAGTTCTGGACGGCTGAAAGCATCTGGTCCAGCTGCTCCTGCGCCAGTTGTCGGTCAGGTTGTGCGAACAACCAGTTCCGATACGAAGCGCTGACATCGTTAATGCGCACCATGCGCGCACCGGGCTGGCGAAGTTGCTCCACTAGGCTGCGCGGTAGCAGGGTTTCTAGTACGAACCGTTCGGTGGTGGTAGTGAGCCCGCTGCGTTCACTGTCCCCATCGCGTTGGCGCTCCTTCAAGAAGGTGGGCACGTAGACCACGTGGTTGAACACACTACTGAAGAAGGCGTCACGGTTGCTTGTATCGGCCATGACCGCATCGAACATCTCCCGGCTACCGATGAAGATGAACTTGGCTTGGGCCACGTTCAGGAAGTGCTTCAAGTTGGCGAACAGCGCAGCGATGGCCTCCTGCCGCCGCCGGTAGTGGTAGGCGGCGAAACTTGTATGGCGTTGCTCCTCATGTTCGTCATCTGTTAGGTCCTGGTCGTCCTTCTGCATCACCCCGGTCGGCGCTCGCGGCGTGAGTTTGTCCAGTTCATCGACTAGGAACACGATCCGGTTGTGACCTTGCCGGTATCGCGGTTGATCATACTCCACCTTCGTGAGGCGGCAGAGTAATCGCATGGCCCACTCGGGCAATATGGGGGGACTGTGGGAGTCCATGATACCGAACTGGTCGAGGATGTCGGTCAGCTCGATCTCGATCTCCTTGGTCTTCGCGATCGGATAGGAGACGCTCTTACGCCTACCAAAGGCGAAAGGATTGTAGGTGGCACCTTGCAGCCCACGCACATCCTCGGTGGTCACCGATGCACCGATGCGGGCGATAAGCAGTTGTAGGCGGTCCTTCAAGCGCGAGGTGGATCGATCGATGCGATCCTGGAAGGTCCTTCGCAACAACTGGCGCCAGACCCAATAGGTGAATAGGCCCACCAAAGCGGGTAGGAGGAACACATCCACGAAGCGCATCCAGTAGTACCCGTCCTGCTCTGCCTTGATCGGTCCGAGCCCGTGCATGACCAGGCCATCCGTGCAGACGAGGCCTGCTCGGGGCGTTGTTGTGGAACCGCCCGCTGGAACCTCGTGGTGACAAGGCCCCATGGTGGTGAACAGGACATGCGGGCCGATGTGCGGCAGCGCCACGAAGAACGCGCCGATGCCGAAGAGATAGGGCAGCACCCTGCACGCCATCCCGACCCTGTCCCACGGCCGCATCCGGATACGCCCCATGACCTCGAGCAACTTCACCGCCATCAAGCGCAGGATGGCGCGCTGGTCGATCTCATCCTCCGCTAGGTTGATCTCCAGGTGATGTACCCGAACCTCACCGGGTCCGCCAAGGTCCCAGACCAGCTTCTTCCAAAAATTCCTCCGAAGTCCCATGGTGGACTCCTTGTTGAGCTTTCGCAGGACGTTGCGTGTCAGACTCGTCTTACCCACACCGCGATAGCCCGTGACCAGGATGGAGCCGCTCCTATTGGCCGTATTATCAAGGATACGCGCCTTCAGATGCGCTTCGATCGTGCTGCGCTCGATGTACTTATCATCGCCATCCAACGACACGTTCCCCGCTTGTGGCGAGTCGTAGAACTTGTACCACGGCAGTCGGATGTAGAGGTTCGGAATATGATTACGCATGGATCCTCGTTTCGTCCTTGTTCCTTGCTCCGATTAGGATCAACGTGCTTGCTGCCGGTCTTTCACCGTGCGGAGGAACTCCTCATCCACCTTCTTCGCGGTCCTTCGGATGCTGGTGCCGCCAGCATGCGGCTCTAAACCACCTTGGATCATCCACCCTACCATGTTGTATCAAAATGAGTTGTTTGGCGCCGGAATTCGAATGACCCGAACAACGGCTCGTTCGGCGGAAGTTGCCAATAGTTACCCTTCACATTGTTATCATCAAGAACCTCTCCTTCTGCATAGCCCTTTAGGTGTGTATCCTCTTTGGTTATCTCATATGTATAAGCGATCCTGTGGTCGCTGATGAAATCACCCCAAGATGTTTGCCACTGATACGGGATATCCAAGGTGACCTGTTTCACCACCTTTCCCGAAGTGTCTTTCACTTCTTCCCAGAGCCTGTTGCCTTGCAATTTCCATTGCAGGCCGTTCGCCGTGGTGACCAGTGAGATCTCGCACACCCCGCCATGGTTCTTCACCTTTGACTTACAGCGATACTTGTACTTTCCGACAATCCGGGAGTACTCATTCAATTGCTTGGCCGTGATGGTGTTCGGTGTGCCTTCACTAACCACCTTGATGTATTGCTCAAGAAACGGCAATCTGATCTGCTGTCCATTCAATCTCAACCAGAATATGATCGTAAGGATGAAGAAGAAGATGAGCAGCAAAAGGATCAGAGCGTCCTTGGGTTGGCGTTTGGCAAAACCCCATATTCTATTCGCGAGCTCCATCAGTTCGAATTTTGTTCCAGCCCTCTGCCATGGTTGTTCGGATCAACACTCCTTCACGTTCATCGAGGGAACTGGAGATCCTCAATTGTTCTTCTTCGCCTTATCTATGGTCTGTGTAAAGACACTCATACCGACGGCAACTCCGAACCAAGGCTGGCCTTGGTAACGCCAACCGGAGTCATCATCGAATAGCATGTCCCAGCCAATGAACACTCCAAATTGTATCCTATCACGGTCCACGACCAATCCTATTGGAAGGGTCAGTGCTGCACGCTCCTTGCTTTCCTTGACTTCGCCATTCGTATTAAGGCTGTCCACTGTGATGGAACTGAACGCCGCGCCAAGGCATAGTGCGATGCCATTATCCCTAGACCCATTGAGCCGAATACCTCCTATACCACCCAGTGAGACATCTTTTGTGACTACGCCACTCTGTGGGCGGTACTTAAAAGGGAGTACTGCCGTACCAAATATGGCCGAGAGTCCGCCACCCTCGAAGGGTACCGCGTTCTGCTTCAGTTCATCCGCCGTGATGAGAAAGTAGCGATCAGCTTCACGCTCTCCCGCAGCGATCTTTTCCGGATCGTAATTATATCGATAGGCCATTTCCTCTTCGTGTTCGCGGAGATCACGATCCCACCAGTACGCCCGGTACTTGGTCTTTGTCTTGAGGGTGGTGCTCGTCGCCCAATCATAAAAAGCGACCACGTAGGCGCTTGGCGCAACCCCTTGGGGTCCTATGCTCCTAACCAGTGTGAACTTCGCGGAATATGGGCATAGTCGATGAACATAACCTCCGGTGTCGCCAATGATAGAACATTCGTGAAGGATGACATCATTGGCCAACTGATACTCCTTGCTTTCCTGGGTCATGCTCCACAGCGATGCTTGTGCAGCTGCAATGAATAGTAGTGCCCTTTTCATGGTGCGAGAGATAACGGATGGTTCCTGCATGTCTTCGAGCAATCGTCTTCTGTATTCGACATTCTATAAAATGTGGTATCCAGGATTTGGCACATTATTCCATTCACTTCGGAAAATTCCCCCGCGCGAATTCCTCCGCATTCCTGTGACAGATCCCCTCCACCGCGTGCTCCACGGCGGTGGTGGAGGTGAGGTGGTGCAGGCAGCTGGGTGGGTTGGCACTTTGCCGTTCGTGGTCGATGGCGGCGATGAGCTGGGCGCGGAAGTCGGCGAAGAAGAGGGCCGTGGGGTATGGGTCAACGGGGTCTATCCAGCCTTCGAAGTCGGTGCCGATGGACAGGCACTCCCAGATGCGGTGTTTCTCGGCCAGGGGGAATTCACTGTCGGGTTTTCCATAGACCACCTCGAGTATGGCCTTGATGTTGGCCCAGAGGATGGTGATGTCGTTCTCGGCATTGGCACGCACACCCACGATGCGTTGGTCGAAGCTGAGACCGATAAGGCCGTTCGTGCGGTGGACGAGAAGGACATCCTCGTCGCAGATGTTGATGTTCCAGCGGTTGAAGCGGCTGCCCGGTGCGGTGGCGCCGTCCTTTTCGTCACCGCTCTGGGCGATGAGTTGCTGCAGGGTCTTGACACCCGTGTAGGCCACATGGCTGGCGATCACGGGGATCACATCGGGGGTTGACCGCTCAAGTCCTGGCCGCACCACGCTCTCGTAGTATTCATGCCGCGCCTTGGCGCTCATGTGCTTCACGTCGATCAGGATGCGGTAGCCTGCCGCAGGGTCCGGGTCGCCACTCTCCTTGATCGAGAGGATGCGCCGGAGCACGCGCCAGCCTTCGGGCGTGAAGCCCTCGTTCATCTGGACCTCCTGCCCCATGATGTAGGTGGCCTTGCCCGGGAAGCTGTGCGCATGGCCACAGAGCTTGTTGGCGAAGTGGTGCGCGAACGTGATGAAGAGGATCGGATGGTCCCATTGTTTCACGCGGTCCACGTTGGCCAGCCAGTCGGTGACCGTGCCGCGGTCCGTGCCCAGCGCGTGCCCGCCCTCGATGGTGAGGATCATGGCCACCTTGTCCGCAGCGAGAGCATTGACCAGCTGGGCCTTGGTGCGCGGGATCACGTAGGTGCCGGTGGCGTCCAGTTCATTCGGATAGTCGCGTCGCCGCTTGCGCTCGCTCTCGAAGATGTTGCGCACCGTGGTGGGCGTGAGGATGCTGTTGCGCGTTTCCACCCCATCCTTCAGCGTGGCGAAGGCGTACTCTTCGTTGAGGTAGTCCCAGTAGCTGTACGATGCGCTCTGGAAGTGGTCGATGGCCGCATCGGGGATCCACATCACGAAGAACTGCAGGTAGTCGCGTAGCGGAAGCACCTGCGAGGTGAAGGCGCGCGTGAGCGCTTTGTACCAGCGGTCGGCCCCGGTGATGCCCTGCATGTCGATGGAGAAGAAGCCTTTCTCCACGGGGTACAGCGCGTTGAAGGTCAGGCGCACCTTCCCGTTCCAGAGCTTCACCAGATCGGCCTGGGCGTACTTGCTGGCCATCTTGCGTCCGTTGAGCGCTGCCCGGCTGTCGCTCACGATGGTCCAGGGGTGGTATTCGCCCTTGCGCTCGTAGCGTTCGCGCTGGTGGCGCATCCACAAGAAGCCCTTGGTGTGGTTGTGGGCGTGCAGGTCCGCGAAGCGCATGGCGGCTCAGTATTGGAACACGGTGGTCTTGCCGTTCAACACCTCCTTCACATCGTGCACGACACTCGGGCTGTTCATGTAGTACCAATGGTGCGCGATGTTCTCTCGAAGGGTCTTGTCATCCGAGATGTAACTGACATCGGCTTGGATCACGCCGTCCGGCAGGGGCACGGTGCGCCGGGCTCCCCAACGTCCCAGTCGATTGAAAGCGTTCTTGGTGCGTTCACTGATCCCCAACGCCTTGTCCTCGTTGTGGTAGTACACGTGCATGCGCTCGCCCAGCATGATGGCATTGTGCAGGGGTTTGCCCGGCTCCAGACCATCATCATCCACATCGGCGGCCATCAGGAGGATCTCGCCGAAGACACTGTTGGGGCGCACGTTACGCGCGAAGAGTTCGGCCATCATGCTCTCGAACACCCGGTTGCCCATGCTGTGGCACATCAGGTGGATCTTCTGGGCGCAGAAGACGTTGTTCATGTCCTTCACCCTTCGCTTTCGTGCTGCCGTGACCAGGTCTTGGAAGAAACTGGTCATGGACTGGAAAGAGCGCGCCATGGCGTAGCCGGTCTTCACGGCATCGCGTGCATCATCCCGGTACCGGGTGAGGCTGCCGCGTGATGGCCAAGTGAAGAGGATGATGTGCCCGATCGGGCTATCAGCCGGTGCCACGTAGCGCTCGTGAAGGTCGGCCAGTGTGGTGAGCGCGCCTTTGAGGTCACTGTTGTAGCCGTGGACGAAAACGAGGAAGTGGCCTTCGCCGGCCTTGTCAGCCTTCCCCGTGGCATGGAGTTCCTCGAACACCTGTATGCTGGGCGGTACCACCCCTGCTGGATACTTGCCATGGAGCTCTTTGTACTCCATTTCGGCATCGGAGAGGTCGGGGAGGATCTCGATCTTGAAATCGTCCAGGTTGCGCGCCTTCGCCGGATCGAAGGTGACCGTGCCGTACCGCAGGTTGTCCATAGCCTCTTCCTTGCCATCGGCGCGCAGGCATTCACTCCTATTCACGGAGACGTACCCGCCCTTGCGGCTACCTTTGATGATCTGGCGGTTAGTGATGATGTAATGCGTTGCCATTTGCAATAGAGTTGGATGATCGCTATCAGCCCTTGTTCGGATCCACGAAACCTGTGACCCGATCGATGAGTTCCTCGAACCGGGTGGGATCGAAGCCCACGATGAAACCGATGCCGGACAGCACGCAAGCCATCCGTTTGTAGGCTTCTTCACGGATGTCCGATCCTTCCGTGGTGACATCGCTGAAGAGGTGACCTTCGAAGAAGCCCCAGGTCGCGATGAGCACCAAGTACACGAAGAAGCCACGGCTAAGGGAAACCCATGGAAGCTCGTACATGAAGGAGTACCGTCTGATCATGCGTTCAGGGATCTTACCCTCCCCCTGTGCAAAGGCGTTCAGCAAGCGGATCCACATGCCCTCGAATCGGAAGTTGTAGCTGGTGCAGCCACCGACGAATGCAGCCAGAACGCACAGGAGTCCCACGTTGGTCGGCGTCCAATAGAATAGGATGGCGGCCAGGGCTTCGCTCCTTGTCAACGTTTCAACGAACGCACGTGGGGGGTCGAATTCCAAGGTGCCACATTCGTAGTAATTCCGCATGGCGATGCGGTAGGGCGCACTGTCCATCGAAGAGCCGACGGTGAACACGGCTACCCATGCTGCAATGCCTAAGAGACCAAGACCCATGTACAGCCCTTGCCATAGCCGAAGGGGCTTCAACTTGGCCATTTGTTCGAGCACCGACCCACGTCCACTCGGTGGTTGCTTGGGCACTTGATCCGCTGTGTCTTCTGTCGTGGTCATCGGTTGCGACTTTTCATTCCACCCACCGATACCCCAACACCCTCCGCGCCCCATACCCCGCCACACACACCTTGTTGCTTTGGTTGCCGCCCAACACTTGGTAGCCCGTGCCTTTCGTTTCGAGATAGAAGGCCACATGCCCCGCATTGGGATTGTTCGGATCGCTGCGATCGAACACGACCACACAGCCGTATTCGGGTGCGCTCAACTTGCGGCCCCACTTCAGCCAGCTGCGCGCGGCAGCGGAATTGGTGCCGACGATGCCCGCCTGTTGCATGCACCAGTTCACGAAACCCGAGCACCAAGGCGTTTCATCGCTGGTGGCCGGGTTGGTGGTACTCCGCAGGTATTGGATGATACGCGGGTTATGCTCCGGTCCTGGGTATTCCTGCACGCCCAGCTCTGCGCGGGCGATGGTGATCCATGCGGGTTCGTCCACCGGCGGGGCGCCGGGTATGGCTTCCACATGGTATTTGTTCACCCAACCTTCCAGCGTGCCGTCGCGCAAGGTGGCCTGCACACGGAGCCAGTCGCCCTGCGGTCCGGAGAGGCGCAGCAAGGGAGTACCATAGGGCAGACGGCCGATGATGTTGTCGCCGAGGGCGGCGGTGCGTCGTATGCGCAGCACGCTGGCCGTGGTGCGGTGGGTGGGCAATGGCATGGTGGTGGTCTCCTCCTCTACTGTTCGTGCACCGTGCACGAGCAGTGGGTCAAACCTCATGCTCCTAAGCGCCCTTCACCAAGCGCCGAGGGGGGGCGATCCACCGGGGTGTTCCCCGCAATTCACCCGGGCAAGGGTGTGGCGGATGGTGCGGAAGACTTAACACACGATTCGGTGGACTTGTCCTAAACTTGAGGCACCACCGCATGTTGCCCGCTCCCATCCCGTTGGCCTTGATCGACGACCATACGCTGTTCCGCAGCGCCTTGGCCGATATGCTCGCGGGTGATGCGCGCTTTGAAGTGGTGGTGCAGGCAGCGCACGGCGCCGAGTACCTGCGTGCGGTGCAAGGCGGTGTACAAGTGGCGGTGGCGGTGGTGGACCTGCACATGCCGATCATGGACGGCTTCGAGACCATCGCGTGGATCCGCGATCATGCGCCGGGCACACGGGCGGTGGCCCTCTCCTTCGACCTGAGCGAGGAGGTGCGCCAGCGCGCGCTGAAGGCCGGTGCCTGCGGTTTCCTGCGCAAGGACACCACCAAGGACCATTTCCTGGCGGCGCTGATGCAGGTGGCCGTGGTGGGGCAATTGCCGCCCGATGCGGCGCAGCACGACCAGCGCGCCGAGCAGGCGCAGAGCCGCAGCGAGCTGCTAGCGAAGTTGAGCCAGCGCGAGCTGGAGTACATGCGGCTGCTCTGCGCCAACGGCGACAGCACCGCCGAGCAGCTGGCGGCCCAAATGCAAGTGGGCGTGCGCACGGTGGACGGCTACCGCGAGGGCGCCTACCGCAAATGCCAGGTGCATTCGCGCGCCGGCCTGGTGGCCTTCGCCTACAAGTGGGGCTTGTACCCGTAGTGCGGTCGTGGTGCCGCTGAACCCTTATGTCCGTAGGTATTGCGCGTTATGGCCCGTACACCGGTGCACGGTGCGTGCCGCCCACAATGGCATGTGCGATACGTCTAAATTACGTGGGTACACTACCGTCTTTTAGACCTTGTGGACCGCGCTGCGGCATTCGAACTTCGCCCGAACGAACCGCGTGCGCTCCTCTCCCGGCCACGCACGATCCGAACGACCATGGCCGGCGAGAACCCCTTACCCACCACCGTGGCGGTGGTGCATACGGATGAGCTGATGCGTGTGGGCATCCACACGGTGGTGGAACATGAAACCGACCTGCAGGTGCTGCATACGGGCGAACGCCTGGATGCCTTGACCGCCGAGGTGGCCACAGGTGCGGAAGCCGAGCCGCAGGTGCTGGTGGCCCAGCTGGCCGCGCCGTTGGACCTGGGCTGTGCAGCCCTTCGTAGGTGGCGGCGGGCTTGTCCGCAGGCGCCCGTGGTGGTGATCGGCGAGCTGACACCGCTGCTGGTGCAGCGCGCGGTGGAGGCCGGGGCCATGGGCGTGTTGCCGCTGCACGTGGCGCGCACGGAGCTGGTGCAGTGCATCCGCACGGTGGCCGGTGGTGGGCTGCACGCGAACAGCTGGTTGCAAGCGCGGTTGCGCGCGGGCCATCAACGGCTGCGCAGCGCGGGTGCCGACGCCGGTGTGCTGCTCACGGCGCGCGAAGCGGAAGTGCTCCGCCTGATGGCGCACCCCGCCGGTCATACCTACCAGGTCATCGGGGAGCAGCTCGGGATCAGCGAGGCCACGGTGCGCACCCACCGCGACAACCTCTTCGCCAAGTTGGAGGTGAACAACCGCCAGGCCTTGGTGGCCGAAGCCACGAAGCGCGGATTGGTGTAACGGCTCGTTCGTTCCACCGCGTTGATCGGCAGGTGCTGCGACGAACGCTGTTCTATGGAACGCGCGCGCGAGGCACCGATGGTGCGCGTAACGCTGGCGCGTGATCCGTGGAAGGTGCACATGCTGTTCGGATGGGAGGCACCGGCGCGGCGGGGTAGGCAACTGCCAGCAAGAGTGGTGCAACTCTCCGGGCAGGGTGCGCACCTGCTCATGCAAGGTGTACAACTGTCCGCGCAAGGTGTACAACTGTTCGTGCAAGGTGTGCAACTGTCCGCGCAAGGTGTACAACCGTTCGTGCAAGGTGTACAACTGTCCACGCAAGGTGTACAACTGTCCGTGCAAGGTGCACAACTGTCGGTGCAAGGTGCACAACTGTCCGTGCAAGGTGTGCAACTGTCCGTGCAAGGTGTACAACTGTCCGTGCAAGGTGCACAACTGTCCGTGCAAGGTGTACAACCGTCCGTGCAAGGTGTACAACTGTTCGTGCAAGGTGCACAACTGTCCGTGCAAGGTGTACAACCGTCCGAGCAAGGTGTACAACTGTTCGTGCAAGGTGTACAACTATCCGTGCAAGATGTGCACCTCCTGGTGCGTGGAAGTGGACATGATGGATGGCTCGCACCGCGGGTGATCCCGTTGTGCCACAAAAGCGTTGGCCGCGTGGACTATTCGTGCGAACCGCTGTGGGCGCGGTCCCTGGCGCATGGGCATCCGCCGTTCGGCGGAGGGCGGCCCCCGCCCTATGGCGTGGATAGGGTAACGAACAGGTTGCGCCCAGCGGATAAGGGCCACAAACCGGGCCTCGGCCCACAAAAAAACAAACCGATGTTGAAGCAGTATTACATCCTGAAACTGGGGTTGGACCGGATCACCCCGAGCGCCTTGCTGGTGAAAGCCCGCAACATGGTGAGCAAACTGACCGGCAACGCCGCCTTCGCCACCCCCACCCCGCCCTTGGCGGCGGTGACCGCAGCGGCGGACCTGCTGCAAGGGGCGATCAACGCATACGAGGCCAACCCGGGTCCGAACGAGCTCACGGACCGCACCATCGCCTTCGAGCAGGTGAAGGGCTTGGTGACGGACCTGGGCGGCTACATCCAAGCGGCCAGCGGTGGCGACCTGGCGCTGATCAAGAGCGCGGGCTGCCAGGTACGCAAGGAGCGCACTCCGGTGGGTGAGCTGCCGGCCCCTCGCGGTATCTCCGCCGTGGGTACGGCACTTACGGGTCGCATCGACATCAGCTGGGGCGGGGTGCGCGGTCGCCTGATGTACGAGCCCGAGATCTGCGAGGGCGATCCCAACGTGGAGAGCAATTGGCGCGTGCTGCAGCTCACCAGCAAGAACCGCTTGTCGGTGACCGGCCTCAAGAGCGATGTGCTGTACTACTTCCGCGTGAAGGCCATCGGCACCGCGGGCGCTGGTCCGGTGAGCGAACCTGCAGTAGCCAAGGCCGCCTAAGCGGAACAGTTTCCTTCTTCACCTGCAAAGACCCGGGGTCTGCCACGCACGGCGGATCCCGGGTCGCGGGCTGGACACACGAACCACACCAACACCCCAACGCATGAACGCCGCACACCTCCTCAACGCCGCCTACGAACAGGACTACCTGGACTGGCACCAACACACGGGCCCCTATGCCGGTGTGCCCTTCGACCCGCGCACCTTCGCCCAGCTGGTGCGCGAACAATACCCCGCCGAACCCGCCTGGGCCGATGCCATGGAACGCTGCGACCGCGCTTGGCATACCGAGTGGTACACCACCTTGTACCCGCCGTACGAGCGCAAGTACGTCCGCCACCGCGGCAGCTTCTGGCTGCAGCACCCGCAGCTCGGCACGTTGCTGGTGGACCACTTGCAGAGCGGCGACATCAGCGGCATCGAGTACTGGGCACGTCTGGGCCACGAGAACCTTGAACCGCTGGAGCACGTATTGAACAGGCTCGCGATGTGCCCTGTGCGATGACCATCCAACCCCTCACCCCCGACGTGCCGCACCGCGCGTACTGGATGCCCGACCTGGAGTGGGGCCGCGCGCTGTGGCACGCGCACACGCCGTACTGCTACGCGCGCTGGTGCGAGGAGTACGACGATGTGATGGGCATCGGCGGCTACGTGAACCACGGCGACAGCGCCCTGCTGGACCTGCTCTACATACACCCCGACGAGACGGGTCGTGGCTACGGCACCGCACTGCTCCAAGACCTGCTGGCCCACGCCGACAGCGAAGGCATCGCCACCATGGTGGCCTACGTGCGGCCCGCGCTGGTGCCCTGGCTGCAACGCCACGGTTTCGCCCCCCATGGGGAGATCCTCCGCTGCACCGGCGGCCGATTCCTGCAGGCCACGCTGGACGAAGTGGAACCGATGGAAGCGCAACATCTGCTCGGCGTGTTGCACTTGGACCGTCGCGCCACCGGCGAAGACCGCCGCACCTGGCTGATGGAGCATAACTACCTCGGCAGCGTGTACAACGAGCGCGGCCGCATCCGCGGTTTCGTGCTGCCCCTCTTGCGCGACGCGCTGATCGTGGCCGACGTCCCCGAAGTGGGCCTGGAACTGCAGCGCTGGGTCTTCCCCGTGCAAGAGCACCTCCTGATCCCCGCCACGAACAGCGCCGCCCTCCAGCACCTGCACGAGCGCGGCTACACCAGCACCGTGGACACCGTGCGCCTCGTGCGCGGCGTGGTGCCGGACTACAAAGGGGAACTGGTGTATGGGTTCGCGTAGGTCATTTTACTGAAATGAAAAGACGAAGCCCGGCGTGTTGCGCCGGGCTTCGTGCGTTGGGGGGGGATTCAAGGCTTACCCTTCAACCCTGTGGTCAATATCGTGACCGCCAATTGCGAGGGGAAGGTGCGCTGGATGAACGCATCGCCCGCGTTGATGGAATAGCTGATGCGCAGCACATTGCTGATGCCGATGCCAAAACGCACCTGGGCCATTGCCAATGAACGCAAGTCGCCTTTGGCCAGATTACCATAGAACGCTGGATTGCCGATGAGGAGAGAGGGCCGCGCACTGGCGAAGAAGCTCAAGATGCCATCGCGCCCCGAAAAGCTGGTGTGCAACTCGAACCCGAGGTCGCTGTGGAAGGGCACCTGTACTTGGTCTTCGGCATATCGCGTGAGATCGATCGAGAGTTTGGGTTGGAAGCTGGTGCGGAACATGAACAAGCCGGTGATGCTCGTGTATCCGACCAATGGCATTCCGAAGGTGGCGACAGCGTTGCCGCCTCCACCAAGTATGCGTTGGGCCTGGTCCTGTGCCACCTGTTCAGCATCCACTTCGGTGGTGTCGCCTTTGCCCACGTTGCTCAACAAGCCACCGAAACCGACCCGAAGCGGGCCGATATAATCGTGGAAGATCTCTGAATACAAAGCACCGTTGCCCGTCTCAGTACTTAACGTTAGGATATTGCTCTGAAGGAACTTGGACCCTTCCTTGAAGAATGGGTCGTAGAACCGTCTGGTGGTCTCGGCAAGTCCATCTACGGCTACCCATTCCGTACGATGCATGGCCCGGAATGCACTCATCAAGGCCTCGCTTTCGAGTCGGACCTTGGCCAGTGAATCGGCCATCAACTGCCGGATGCTGTCGACTTTGGCGGACATATCCTTGTGGTCTTTGGCCTGGACCAATGCCGCCATCCGTTTTTGTTCGAAACGTTCTTCCACCTTCTTGGTCAGGCTGTCACGGTAGTGCTGGATCCGATCGATGGAACCACTGCGTGCAACCATTCGGCGAAGTGCGGTCGCTTCCGCATCCACCCGTTCCTTCTGCGCATCTTTCTCCTCCTTCACCACATTGGAAACGGAATCGAGTCTAGTGCTTAGTGCTTTTGCGGCTTTGGAGAGGCTATCGCACAAGCCCTTCAACTCCTTGATGCGTTCATCCTTACTGGCTGCTGCAACCACCGGTTCGCTCAATTTCTGCGTGCGCTCCAGCAACCTGCCCAAGCCAAGGGTGTCCACAGCGCGCTCGGTCAGCTTGATCATTTCTTGGGACACCTTGACTGAATCGGAGCTTGCTGGCGGTTGGAACCAACGTACTTTCTCGCGGGTCGGTGTGAAGTATGGGATGTTCTGTGCGACCGCTTCCTGCCCGAGCAGGAGACCGATCAAGATGACTAGGGAGGTTACTGGGCGCATGGGGTGTTGGTTTGGTGCTGCGAACCAACAGCGACCGGCCCCGCGCGAACAGCGTTGTATTCACCGGCGGGGAACACGTACTTTTCACAGGTGCCCGCCTGAAGTAGGCGGATTGTTTTGCGGCACTAACCAATTCCACCACGATGAGAACGAGACACCTACTCCTATTGATCCTGGCAATCTTCGCACTTGCCGCTGCCTACCTCTTCTATAGGCGATCAACAGAAGGTAGCATCCCCCCCGGGAGTTCAGGGTTCGAGGATTCTTACGTCAAGGCACTCGAACTCGGTTGTGCGCGCTGTGACTTCGAGCGGTTCTTTGCGGTAAAGGCCGGTGGCACTAAACGTACCCTCGTGCCAGATATCCTGATCGACCTGACGTCATTCGAGCGGGAACTCGATGCTGCCTTATCAGTGAATACCTCGAAGGATGTGGGAGTCATTGTGTACCATGGTCTTCAGACGCTGGAAACGAACCAGTTTATCTACAGGCCAGAGATAGAATTCGTCGGATTGAAAGAGCTCAACGATGATGTGTGGGATCTGGAAACCATACCGGATAGTCGTTATTCGATCGACCTAATGAATGGTTCGTTGGTCAGGACCGGACCCGGGCACGGCTGGGAAACCTACAAGTCGCACATGCACGTGCACAGGACCATCCAGGATGCCACCAACGACCCGGGCTTCCAGAATGCACCATCCGTATCTGAAGGTGATGACGTTAGATATTACATCTTCAAGTATGATGGACGCTTGAGTAAACTACTTGGTCAAAGTTTCGGCCTGAAAGCGTCTCGGCTAAAGTTGATAAGCACAGCTGAACCTTCCATCGAACCTGGTCACACGGGTGAAATGCGTCATCACGTAGCTATCGCGCTTTGCACGGTTGAAGCCAATGGAACCGTAGCAGAGCTTGTGGAGGATAGATCTTACTGGCCTTTCAACTTCCGGATGAAGGCTCTTGATATCGGCTCTCCCTGCCCATACCGGTGTGCAGACGCTCATTTTCCTGATAAAGGAATACCCATTCGTGCATCGTGCACACCCCAGGATCAGAGCTGCACACATACACCTAGGCACTATAATTGAACTAGTGCTGTGCTAACGTTGCTATCACTCTGGGGCTGGATCTCCTTGGGCAAGTGCGCGCTGGTGTTCGCGGCGCTGGTAGCCTGGTCGCTGGGCTGCAAAGCGCTGGGCGCAGGTTCCAACTGGCTGGGACTACAACTCGTGGCGGCGCTGGTGGCGGAATGTGCCGCCACTGCGCTGTCCTTCCAGGGCGAGAACAACCTGCGCGTGTACGATGCCTACCTGCCCGTGGAGTTCGTGGCGCTGTTGTGTTATGCCCTGACCTGGTCGGGCTTGCTGCGTGCCAAGGGTATCATCCTCGGCGTTTGCCTGACCCTGTATGGTCTTGTGCTTTGGAACGAGTTCCCAACGGCTTGGATCAAGCAGTCCTTCACCACTAACAGTTACATGCTCGGCGGCCTGGGCCTCGTTTGTGCAAGCGTGTTCGCGCTGTTCCGGATCGCCATGCGTTCGGAAGTGCCCATGATGAAGGTGCCCAGCACATGGGTGTTGCTGGGCATCGTGGTCTTCTTCGGCGGCAGCATCCCGCTCTTGGGTCTCACCAATGCGCTCATCGAACGCCAAGTGGCCTGGGCGCCGAACATGTACTTCATCAACGACGCGCTCTTCCTCTTCCGCTATGGTTGCGTGCTGGTGGCGGTGTTCATCGGTCTGCGTAACCCTACCCCGTCACTTGTATGAGCGACCTGTTCGTCACCATCACCATCAGCACGCTCATCGTGTTGCTCTTCCTCGGATTGGTGGTCACACTGCTCGTGCTCAACAACGCGCGCCGCATCCGCCACCGCGCCGAAGTGGCGGAGCTGCGCCAGCAACAGGACCGCGCCGTGATGGACGCCGAACGTGAAGCCACACGCCACACCCTGCGCGAGCTGGGCAACGAGCTGCACGATAATGTGGGGCAGTTGCTGGTGGTGTCGCAACTCGGGGTGAACACGGTGGTGGACGAATTGGGTGGTCACCCGCGCCTCGCGGCCGCACGCGATGCGCTGGAGCAGGCGCTGGACGAGGTGCGGCGCCTGGGGCACGACCTCAACAGCGAGCTTTGGGAGAAACGCTCACTGGCCGACGCCATCTGCGCCGAGGCCGAACGGCTGGAGCGTGTGGCGCGCGTGCAGGTCCACATCCAAGTGGTCAACAACACGCCCCTACCCAACGGGGACACCAGCACCGTGCTGTACCGCGTGTTCCAGGTGATCCTGGCCAACGCCATCAAACACAGCGGCGCGGACCGCATCGGCATCGTGTTGCGCCCTGCGGAAGATGGGAGCGGCCTCTGCCTTACGGTGACCGACAACGGCGTGGGCTTCGATGCCGACAACACACCGGCTCACGCGGGCCTGGTCAACATCCACAAGCGCTGCGCCCTGATCGGTTACCGCGCACAATGCACCACCACACCCGGCAGCGGTTGTGCGTGGACCTTGGAACCCCTGCCCCACCATGTACCATAACGTAGCCCTGGTCGATGACCACCACCTCGTGCGCGCCGGTCTGGCCGCCACCGTCAACGGTCTGGGCGCCTACCGCGTGTCGGTGGAAGCCGGCAATGGTCGCGAGCTGATCGAGCAGCTCGCCGCCGTGACCGATCCGAACGATCGGCCCCTGATCGCCATCGTGGACCTGAACATGCCCGTGATGGACGGCTTCGCCACCATCGCCTGGCTGCGCGCGAACGCACCCGAAGTGCTGCCCTTGGCCCTCACCTTCGACGATACCGACGACAAGCAGGTGCGCGCCATCCACGCCGGTGCGCGCGGCTTCATCCTGAAGAACGCCCGGCCCACCGCGCTGAAGCTGGCGTTGGACAGCTTGGTGCTCACCGGCTACTACACCACCGAGGAGATGCTCGAGGCCCGCGTGCGCGGCGCCGAGCACCGCGACCGCGAGGCACGCGAACGGGCCCGCATCGTGGACCAGATCACACCGCGGGAGATGGAGTTCCTGCTCCTGGTGTGCGACGAACAGGAGTTCACCTACGAGCAGATCGCCGCGCATATGGGCGTGCATCGCCGCACGGTGGACAATTTCCGCATCGCGCTCTTCGATAAGTTCGGCATCAAGAGCAAGACGGGGCTTGTGCTCTTCGCCATGCGCTGGGGCTTGTTGGGGAAGGCGGGGGCGTAGGCATCGGGCGCGGGTGTGGTGGAACACATCCCAACTCCGCCCGTCTCACCGACTATCGCGAGGTTTGCACGCCTACGCCATGTCCACACAAGATCCTTCATCAGCACGCCTGCCCTCATGGGCCCTGTGGTCGCTGGTGCTGGCGGGCACTGCGGTGCGCTACTACCATGGTGCGAGTCACCAGCTCTGGAACGGGGCACCCGACCAGCTGGCGTGGGGCCTGGGCTTGGAGGACCTGCGCGCCACCGGCACGCTCACTTACGAGCAGCTGATGCACTACCCGCACGAAGGCGGCAGCTTGTTCCTGGGTCCGCTGAGCTGGCTGTTCGGGCCACTCGCCAGCCTGCTACCTCCGCTCTCGTGGGCCGCGCTGGCGGTGGACACTTTCGCGCGGGTGGTACAGATCAAGGTGGTCCAACGGCTGGCCGATCATCGCACCGCGCTGTGGTTCGCGGCATGGACTGTGTTCGCCGCGCCCGTGATGCTACCGTGGGGCACCGTGAACTTCGGCCTGCACGCTGCGTTCTCCTTCGCGCCGTTCCTGCTGGCCGTGCTGGTGCTGGATCCGCCGCGCTCCCTCCTTCGGGTGGGCTTGTGCTGCGGCCTGCTGGCCTCGTTGGCCTACGATGCCTGGGTCTTCGCCCCGGCCTTCGCGCTGCTGCTGTTGACCGCGGAAACGGCGCTTGGGATCCGCATACGCCGATCGGTCCAATTCGGCTTGGGGTGTGCGCTCGGCTTCCTGCCCCATTTGCTGTTGCGCCTCTTCGCGCAGGACGGCTTCGGGCTGGAGGATCATGGCGCCCTCTCCATCCGTGGCCTCGAACAAGAGCCCGTCGACATCGGGGCACTGCCCGCGAAGTGCTGGCAGGTGTGTACCACATCACTTCCCGCTTCCTTCACCTTGGGCGCTGCGACCGATCCGCTCGTTCGTGCGCTCTCGTTCATCGTGTTGGCGTTGCTCGTCGGTGGCGCGTGGGGCCTCCGTCGCCAGTGGGGCAGCTTATCACCCGGGATGAGAACGCTCGTCCACACCACGGTCGTTTTCGTTTGTGTGGTGGTAGCCGCTCCTTTCTTCCAACCCAGGTCCGAAGGAAGCGGCTATCTCTACTACCGCTACTTCGCCTTCATCGCACCGCTGATCGCCCTGCTGGTGTTGCACGGTGCTGCTGCATGGGGTCGTATGGGCCGGCTGGTGCGCGTCGCGTGGATCGTCCTTGGTGTGCTTCTATCGGTGGTGTACATGGTCCGAACACACCCCATCACCACACCCAACTGGGAAGCCACGGGCTGGGTGTTGGCGCGCAAGTACGGCGACAGGCCCTCCCTGTTGATGCGCATCATCCAGCGTGCGCCCACGGACCACGAACCCGATCTGGTCTACGGCGCGGGCTGGGGTCTGACCGCAGCACTGTTCGATGGGAAGACCATCAACGACACCGCGGCGGTGGACACCTTCGAGCAGCTGTGGCAGCTGTTCCCGCGAACCCAGCACCAACAGCTGGAGCGCGGCGTGCTGCGCGCGTTCGATCCGGGTATCACACCGGAGTTGGATCCAGCACTGATGCCTGTGCTGCGCGACCGGATGGTGTACTGAAGGCCTCATCCTACCAGGCGCACATCCACGGGTTCACCCGCCCCATCGCACGGGATGCCCGCTCCATCATCACGTGTGATGCCTGCGGCGATACACGCATCCACCTTCGATGCACCAACAACACACCCATGCGAACACGAATTACCCTGACCACCGCCGCGATCTCCTTCGCCGCAGCAGCCCAATGGACTTCGGTGCCGAGCGGCACCACCACCATGCTCGAGGCGGTCCACGCCATCGATGCACAACACCTCCTCGCCAGCGGCAAGGATGGTGTGCTCTTCCGTTCCACCGACGCGGGCAACAGCTGGCAACCGCTGGTCTCGGGCTACGGCGATGACATCAACGAGGTGTTGCAGCTGAGCACGCAAGAATTCCTGCTCTTCGCCGATGGCGGCGTGGTGATCCACAGCACCGACGGTGGCAACACCTGGGACAACGCTTCCGCAGGCACCACCAGCGAGCTGGTGGGTGCGGCCCGTCAGTCCGGGGTGATCATCGCCGTGGGCGAAGAAGGCACCATCGTGCGCAGTGGCAGTGCGGGCGCATCGTGGAGCAGCATGACCTCGGGCACCGTCCAGGATCTGCAAGCCGTACAGGCGATCGGCGGTCAGGATTGGTTCGCCGTGGGCAAGAACGGCACCGCCCTGCGCAGCACCGATGATGGCTTCACGTGGACCAGCATCGCCACTTCCACCACGGCCGACTTGAACGATGTGCACTTCACCGATGCGACCAACGGCTTGATCTGCGGGGATGAAGGCGTGCTCTTGCGCACCACCGATGGCGGCGACCAGTGGACCCCTGTGAGCAGCGGCACGGGCCTGGAGCTGAACGCCCTTTGGATCGATGGGGCCACCTGGTACACCTGCGGTGTAGGTGGCACGGTGCGCACCAGCAGCAACGGCACCGCGTGGACCGCGATGACCACACCCGTATCCACGGAGCTGCGCGACATCGTGGTGAGCAGCGGCACCGGAGTGGCCGTGGGCGATCTGGGCACCGTGATCCGACTTGGCGCAGGAGGGACGGCCATTGCCGATGTGGCCCTTCTCGACGGCCTGCAGGTACGCACCGGCCAAGGCCTTGTAGTGATCACCCTTGCCGATGCCGACCAGTGGGATGCCGTGCAGGCGACCGTAGTGGACATGCAAGGCCGCGTGGTGCTTCAGCTCGGCGCCCTCGGAACGACCACGGAACTTCGCGACCTGCCCACCGGCACTTACGTATTGCACCTGACACGCGAGGGCCACGGAGCCGCAACGCGATCCTTCGTTGCCGTGCGTTGAGCGCTGCATGCGTTCTCTGGGAAACAACGAACCCCGGTCATATGGCCGGGGTTCGTGCGTCAGGAGAGTGCTGACTCGTTCGGAGCAAACGTGAGGCTAAGCTAAGGCAGTCCCACACGCAAGGCCAGCGGGTGCTTCAATCATCCCCATCGTCGTCATCATCATCGTCGTCGTCGCCACCGTTGTCACCTCCATTGGTGGTGCCGGCCGGTTGCACGGGCTCGTGTTTGCAACTCACGAGCAACAGTGGTGCTGTGAGGAGGAGGAGCATCAGCAACAGGCTGAACCGTGAGCGAGTGGAACGCATGGGACATGGAGGTTGATGCCGTGAAGGTACCACACCGGGCCTTCCGAAGGAAAGAGTTGCGGCGACGGAACGGGAAAGGCGGCCGACCGAACGGCAATGCGCGCCGTCGTAGCGGTTCGATGGTGGGCCGGTGATGCCCGAGTGGGCCGGCACAGGTCTAAAATACGTGGTGCCACCCACGTCTTTTAGACCTATGAAGCACGAAGTGCGTGGTCTTGCTTTGCCGCACACCTACAACACCATGAAAGCCACCTACACCTCGCTCTCCTTGTACGGCATGCTTTGCATCGCATCCCTTGGCGCCTTGACCGCCTTCGGTCCATCGGGGACGACCACCGCGACCCCAGCGGCGGTCATGCCAGGTCCGGATGTGAAGGCCGGCCAATTGACGTGCGCCGTGAACGAATTCGCCTCGCATGTGCGGTGGGTACAGGCCAACGACACCACGGCGGTCTCGGCTCGCACGCACCGGTTCACCGTGGGCAGCTACAAGGAAATGTTGAACGCCAGCAGCTGCTCCGGCACCGAGCAGCAGGGCTTGATGATCCGCTTCGGTGGTGATGACCAGTCGAAAGCGCTCCAGTTCGCTTACCAGGTCGTGTGCATGGAGTTGGAATGGGTGGACGAAACGGAGGAAGGTCCCTACACCCCGATCAACGACCTGTACGAGGCTGACGCGTTTGGCGAATTGAGCGTTTCGTCCATGGGTGAGGCCGGATGGTTGAGTGGACCCAGCAAGGCCTTCCAGGATCACATCCTCGTGGACCGGTACGATGCGGATGTCTTCACCAAGGTGTACGCCGGTGTGAACGCGCATAGCATCTTCAAGGTGGCGACCATCAACGCCTTGATCGCGGATAACGACCTGGGCGACGATGACTTCGTGGAAGTGGTGCCCATCGCTGAACCGCTCGCGTGGATCGCCCCCGATCGGGGTGGCGACTTCACGGTGCGCACCTGCTTGGTGGCCGTGGACAAGGCCACGGGCCTGCGGTTGATCAATGACTCGGTAAGCACCAAACCGCGTTTCAAGAACAGGGGGTGCGACTTGGGAACAGGTTGCCCGCCGAATTGTGGCACCGCTACCTTCGCGATCTCTGGAGTGGCCCTGCGCAAGGGCTGTTGAACCTGAATGGCGCACTTCACCCTGCATACGCTCCTGGTCATTTGCGTGGCCGCCTCGCTCTTCATTTGGTCGAGGCGGCCACGCGCATCGGGCAAGGTCGCGTTGTGGATCGGGGCGCTACTCTTGGCTGCGCTTCTGGTGGAGATCGCAGGTCGACTGCTGCCCTTATCCGGCCGCATCAATGCACCGGTCTACAACCTGTTCACCATGTTGGAATTCGCATTGGTGCTTCGCATCGTTGGCATTGTTCGGCCCCGCGATTCGTGGTGGCTTACCGGCAGCCTCATACTCGGCACGGGCATGATGGCCTACAACTTCGTGCAGCAAGGGAACCTGGATTTCTTTTTGGTGTATGGCATCATCACGCAATCAGCGCTTGCCATCCTGTGGAGTAGTCTGGGTTTGTGGTCCTTGGCCCAACGTACTACGCGGCAAGTATGGAAAGCCCCGCTCTTCTGGTTCTTCATGGGCACCACCCTTTACTTCGCAGGCATCATACCGTACTTGGGTTTCTTGGTTCCACTATTCAAGCAGAACCCACCATTGTCTGTTGTCCTTTACAACATCATCACCGTTGTGGCCATAACACGCTACCTTTTCACCGCCTGGGCGTGCCACCTTGCTCATACCCAGGGGAGCTGGGACGATGAACGGTGAAGACTTGATGCTGCCCATCCTGATCGCCTCCGGCCTGGTGGTGCTCATGGTCGGTTTCGTGGGTCTCTTGTTAGTGGTGAACAGCAACCGCCGCGTGAGCCACCGAGCGGAAATGGCCGAACTGCGCCAGGCACAGGCTCGCGCCGTGATCGAGGCGCAACGCGAAGCCACCCGACAAACGCTGATCGACCTGGGTCGCGAACTGCACGACAACGTGGGCCAGGTGCTCGCGGTGGTGCATTTGGGGCTCAATACGATCCTGGAAACGAAGCACGACCCGCAGCTGGCCGCCGCACGGGACACCCTGACGGATGGCATCAACGAAGTGCGCCGGCTCGGGCACGACCTCAACACCGACATCTGGCAGCGACGCACCCTCGTGGAAGCCATCCGCGCCGAGGCCGAGCGGGTGGAGCGCGTACTGCGGATGAAGGTGAAGCTCGATGTGGCACCCGACCTGCCTACGCCTCCGCCTGACACCATGGTGCTCCTGTACCGCGTGTTCCAGGTGATCCTGGCCAACGCGATCAATCACGCCAAGACCCGGTGGATCACCATCAAGGTGTGGGCGAGCGGCGAACACATCAGCTTCTCCGTCGCCGATGATGGCGTCGGCTTCGACCTGGCCAGCGCGCGTGCCAATGCAGGGCTGGCCAATATCCACCAGCGTTGTGCGTTGATCGGCTACACCGCCGAATGCCGCACCGCGCCGGGCGCTGGCTGCACCTGGCTGATCTTAGCACCCCATGACCAAAAAGACTAACGTGGCCCTGGTGGACGACCACCACATGATGCGTACCGGACTGGTGAACACGGTGAATGCCATGGGCGACTACCTGGTGACCGTGGAGGCGGGCAATGGCGCCGAACTCGTGGAGCAGCTCTCCGCCATGGACCTGAACGGAGCGGATGCACCCCACATCGCCGTGGTGGACCTGAGCATGCCCGTGATGGACGGGTACGCCACCATGCAATGGCTCACCGCCCATGCCCCACAGGTGCTGTCCCTCGCCCTCACCTTCGACGCCACCGACGATGCCATGGTGCGGGCCGTGCACGCTGGTGCCCGCGGCTACGTGCTCAAGAGCGAACCACCACAGGTGTTGCGCACCGCCTTGGACAGCTTGGTGAACACCGGGTACTACTACACCCAGGAGATGATGGCCGTACACCTGCGGGGCACCATGGAACTGCGTCGCGAACACTTCAGCCGCGCCAAGATCATGGAGCGCATCAGCGAACGCGAACTGGAATTCCTCGCCCTGGTGTGCGACGAAGCGGAACTCACCTACGAGGTCATCGCCGAACGCATGGGCGTGCAACGCCGCACGGTGGACAATTACCGGTCCTCGCTCTTCGAGAAGTTCGACCTGCGCAGCAAGACCGGTCTGGTGCTCTTCGCCATGCGGTGGAAGCTGCTGGAGGGCAGGTGAGGCGGGGGCGCACGCTACCTTCGCGCCCTTCCTTCGGCACCATGCATTTCGACCTTCTGGCCAACGACCCGGCCTCCAACGCCCGCGCAGGCGTGCTCCACACCGACCACGGCGACATCCCCACACCCGTGTTCATGCCGGTGGGCACGCTCGGTGCCGTGAAAGCCGTTCACCCGCGCGAGCTGCGCAACGACCTGGACGCGCCCATCATGCTGAGCAACACCTACCACCTCTACCTGAGGCCGGGCATGGAGGTGTTGGAACATGCCGGTGGCCTGCACCGCTTCAACGGCTGGGACCGTCCCATCCTCACCGACAGCGGCGGTTTCCAAGTGCATTCGCTCAGCGACATCCGCAAGATCACCGAAGAAGGCGTGCGCTTCAGCAGCCACATCGATGGCAGCAAGCACCTCTTCACCCCGGAGAACGTGATGGACACCCAGCGCACCATCGGCGCGGACATCTGCATGGCCTTCGATGAGTGTACGCCATGGCCCTGCGAGCTGGCCTATGCGGAGAAGAGCATGCACATGACCCACCGCTGGCTGGACCGCTGCATCGCACGCTTCGACAGCACCGAGCCGAAGTACGGCCATACCCAGGCCCTCTTCCCCATCGTGCAAGGGAGCACCTTCGCGGAACTGCGGAAGCGCAGTAGCGAATACATCGCCCAGAAAGGTGCCATCGGCAACGCCATCGGTGGCCTCAGCGTAGGCGAACCGGAGGAGGAGATGTACGCCATGGCCGAGCTCTGCTGCGACATCCTGCCCAAGGACCGGCCGCGTTACCTCATGGGCGTGGGCACCCCGTGGAACCTGCTGGAGAACATGGCCCGCGGCATCGACATGTTCGATTGCGTGATGCCCACCCGAAACGGGCGCAACGGCATGCTCTTCACCCGGGAAGGCGTGGTGAACATCAAGAACAAGCAATGGGCCGGTGACCATTCGCCGCTGGACCCCGGCGCCCACAGCTGGGTGGACACCCAGTACACCCGCGCCTTCGTGCGGCACCTCTTCCAAAGCAACGAGATGCTCGGCCAGCAGATCGCCAGCCTGCACAACCTGGGCTTCTACATCGCGTTGATGAGGGAGGCTCGCGAGCGCATCCTCGATGGCACGTACTCCACGTGGAAGACCGCACTACTGCCGAAGTTGAAGACGAGACTTTGACATCCAGGTCTTAACACGCACGCCAAGCATGATCCGCTCTTTTGACCTGTGGCCTATAGTTTGAAACTTGAGTCTTGATCCTTGCCACTTGAGTCTTGAGCCTTGAGACTTGAGCCTTGAATCTTGGATCTTGACCCTCGCGCCTTGACCTTCTCCGGATAACCGATCTTCGCCCCCATGTTCACCACCCTGGACCGCTACATCATCCGGCAGTTCCTGGGCACCTTCTTCTTCATCCTGGTGGTGATCATGCTCATCGCGGTGGTGTTCGACATCAGCGAGAAGACGCAGGACTTCGCCGAG